>JAQWRR010000013.1 GCA_029243585.1 Gammaproteobacteria bacterium | reverse complement strand
GTGCTGGGTAATCATCTACAAGTTGGTCTTCAGCTCCTCCGATGACCAGAGCTTTTGTTGCAATATGTTGCCATTCATATGCCACGGGATCCTCAAAGATAAGCATCCTTTGGGCTGCCCGCACGCGTGCCATTCGTGGCCAGTCGCCACTTAAAGTCAGGCCATATTGAACCTTAACCCAATGAAGGTATTCTTCCTTCCATCCTCCCGGGTAGTAGCGGACATGATTTCGCAGGACTGTTTCATAATTTGTCTCAAGTGCTCGTTCATACGCTAATTCAGGATCTATCCACTCGTTACCGGGGCGTTGGTCTGTCAGACCTATTTGGTTGACCATGACAACATGAGAAGTTATTTCTGGGTAAGTTGATGCAAATCGTGTTGCTACCATGCCGCCCATAGAATGGCCAACGATTGCGGCATACTCAATATTTAAATGATCAAGTAGCAATTTGGTATGACGTGCTGGCATGTGAAGGTTGTAATGAATGTCGGGCTTAGATGATCGTCCGAAACCCAGTCGATCAATGGCTATTACTCTAAAACCTTCTTGATGTAGTGCCTTGATAGTTATCTCGAATGCTGCAGCAAAAAAATTTAGGCCATGGAATAAAACTACCGTCTGTCCGTTTGGGGTTCCAACTGGCCTTACATCCATATAGGCCATTCGATAATCTTTGCCACTAAGACTTATTGGTAAGTAATCGACAGAAAAAGGATATCTGATATTGGAGTAATCAATTGCTGTTGCTTCCCAGTCGGATGATGGTTCAGCAGGCGGTTGAGCCTGTGTTAAAGCAGTTATGCCAGATAGGGCAGCAAATCCTATGATAATTTTCAAGTAAATTGATAGACGCATAATGCTTTGCATAAGTTTTCTCCCTTCTTGACGTGGGATTTCTATATTACTGGTAATGGACTGGGTGTGTGGTGATTCGTATGCGAGTTTCCATATAGGTAATTGAATCCCCATCAATATCGCTAAACCAGTGAGGAGTACCAGGTTGTAGAACCAATACATCTCCTGCATTTACTTTTCGGGTCAACCCACCACTAATACCCTTTTCACTTCTTACAACATCAAGGTTAGCTGATTCGGATAGAGGTAGTTCAAGCCGTCCACCTGTTACGAGGGTTCCACTACCTTCTAAAACCCTGTAAATCTCGGTGCTATAGGGATGGTAAATCGCATACTGAACGACCGCACTACTACGGCGTCTTATAGTGATTCCGGGCGAAACGCTCACTCCCCAACCTCCTGCAGAAGCTGATGCTGCTTCAGCCTGAGCCAGTTCCATCAAGATATTCCCGTTAGACTTGAAGATAGCAGGAGGGGCAACTGATTCTTGTGCTGAGATGCTAAAGCCGAATATCGATAAAAACAGAAGTTTGAGACTTAAACTTTTCATTGTTATCTCCCTATGAGCCTGATGATTAACTTTGGCAGCTATCGAATTCCTAGATACTTGTGTACCTGAAGCGACAGTTCCCATGGTTGTCCACGGTTATTTAATCTGTCAATCAATGACATAGTTTGTTCGCTATTACACTTTCCATTAGACCATAGCGGTTGAAGGTAGTAGTTCCAGAACCGAGTATGTTGATAGTATGCTAGTACCTCGTCTTCTTTTTGATCAGTGATAACCAGCTTAAGTTCTTGGCCATAGGATTGCTTCAACTCTGTAGCAGGAGCTTTAGGACTGACCGTTAACCAATCCCATTGAGCATTCACTCTGCGTGTGCCGCTGGTTTGTATGTTGACCTTTCCGCCAAGACGTTGAATAGAGGAAACTAGATATGAGAGTGCTTCAGGTTGGTCACAGGGTTCGCCGCCAGTAACACATACCCAGCCACTTGCCCCTACGGTATCAAGGGCTTCTTTGGCGAGTGCATCTATGGACTGTTCTCCAGTAAGTACAGTTGATACGCTCCAATCTGTATCGCATAAATCACTTTGTGATGGATGTAGAGGACATTCCTTAACGGCACAACCAGCAAATCGTATAAAAAACATTCGTTTACCAGTAAGGTGCCCCTCCCCTTGGATGCTACAAAATGTTTCTGCTAACGCTAACTTCACTTGATATTTATCTCTTTTAAATGGAAATGTGAAAGATTGGTTATCCCACACTTATTTTTGATGACGGTACTATAATACATACCCAAATTTTTCGGATGGAGTTGAAAGATGCTGGCAAGAGTTTTGATCCTTATAACTGCTATTTTGGTCATAGTTCAACCTAGTTCAGGACATCACTCACATGCTAATTATGACATGACAGAGTACCGCGAAGTATCAGGCACCGTGAGTGATATTCTCTGGATTAATCCTCATATCTGGATTTTTCTTGAAGTGCCTGATGAAGATGGGCAGTTGAATCAGTGGGCGATGGAGGGTGCTACGCCTGGGCAGTTAGCAAGAAATGGTGTGTCCCGTGATACGGTTAAATTGGGTGATACGATTTCTGCTCGTTGTCATCAAATGCAAGATGATTCTAATGGATGCCTTCTTGGGTATCTTACGGGGACAGATGGTGTTGAAAGGCTTTGGGATTAGATTTTTCTGGAAAATCTAAAGGAAAATAAGGAAATTACTCATATGATAAATTCCCATCGATTTATTCCAGCAATATTATTAACAATGATTTCTATTCCTTGCCTAGCCCAAGACTGGGTTGAGTATGTACATAGAACCGATCGTTTTGCAGTGACGTTTCCGTCAACGCCTCAGGTTGAGGAAGAAATGAGGCTATCCGCACATGGAGTGCCTTTTCCAGCACGAATTTACTCCGCTCAGCGAGGCCCTAGTAGCTATTCTCTTACGGTGATTGACTATACGGATGCTCAAGCAAGACATCGTGAGAGAACTGATCAGACCGATGCAAGTTCAGGTGCTATGTTTTGGGTTATGGATGTTCGAGCATCGCTGGCTCATGCCGCTCAGAGTATTCGTGAAAGGGCTAATGAAGCCGGAGGCGAATTAACATATGAAGGTTGGGCAGATATTGATAAGGTAGAGGGGCATCAAATGCAACTTACTAACGCCGACCTGTCGCGTACTTATATAGGGCTTCACCTTAATAACAGTCGACTTTATATTCTTGAGGCAACAGCCCCTCAAAACTATCCCCCAGTCGCTTGGTTTCAACAGTCTCTTCAATTTATTAATGAAGACGGTATGAGAGTTCGTTATATGTTTGACGCTGATGGGCAAAGAACGGATATAAGAATTACTCCACTTGCAGAGGCGCTTGAGGGTACAGAACGCGTGACTGTGGAATAGTAAAAATCAAATAAAAAAGAGAGAGAATTGTGAATTTTCATGCCTTGATTTTTTTTATTGGTTTTTTAATAACTTCGGTATCTTTTTCTCAAAGTAATCCAGAATTTGTATCGCTTCGTCCCATAGTCGCTGCGGTGTATATGCCAGATACTGATCCTGAGCCACATGTCGCATTTCTAGTGGCCCATCGAACAGGAAATAGTCTTGATAATATCGCGTGTAAAGAGCTAGCAGAACGGGGGTTCATGGCGCTCTGTTTTAATACGCGCTTTGTTAATAATGAAACTGAGGTTGATTGGGAGAAACTAGCCCTTGATGTCAAAATCGCCGTGGACTTTGCTCGTAATAAACCTGGAATAGAAAAAGTTGTATTGCTTGGTCATAGCGGAGGTTCACCTCTCATGTCTTTTTATCAGGCGGTTGCAGAGAATGGCATATCGTTTTGTAAGGGACCGAATAAATTGGTGGAGTGTGATGAAGAGCTGGCTAATCTTATGCCCGCTGATGGGATGGTTTATCCAGATGCTCATCCTGGAAATGGTGTTCAAGCATTACATGGGCTTAATCCATCTCTTTTAATTGTTGATGGAAGGGTAGTCGTGGATAAGGCGTTGGATCCATTTGATCCAGATAATGGATTCAATGCGAATGGGGCATCGAAATACTCGGAAGAATTTCGTAACCGATATTATCAGGCGCAGTCGCGTGCTATGAATGCAAAGATTGCAGAGGTAGAATCGCTTCGGGATAGCATAGAAATAGGCAAACACATCTATCCAGATGAAGATATTGTGCTTGTGCCATTTGATGCTCAGGCAGGAGCAGCACGTCTGGATGCTTATGACCCTTCAATTCCAGAGACAATGAGTACGGCAGAGCCCCGTAAGTTTCTAAGGAATGATGGTGAGATTGTAATGCAAGTTGCGCTTAGCGTTGCTTTACCAAAACCACATCAGGCTAGAGTTAATCGAACGTTTAGGGGTGGCGTAAAGGTGCTGACGACCAAGTCTTTTTTAAGTGCTAATGCTGTGCGTTCAACTCATGCTATGAATGATATTGACCATTGTTCTACTAATGCATCTACAAATTGTGCGGTTGCTAATATAAAAGCGCCAACATTGATTGCTGCAATGGGTGCCTATAACCATATTCGTTTTCAGGAACTAATGTATGAGAATTCACCAGCACAGGATAAGGATTTTATCGTTATTGAAGGCGCCCGCCATGGCTATACTCCCTGCACAGCCTGTGAGAACAATTTGGGGCAATACTCTAATTCTTTAAAAAATTTATTTG
>JAQWRR010000106.1 GCA_029243585.1 Gammaproteobacteria bacterium | reverse complement strand
TTGCTTCCCAGGGCTCATCCAAGTCTATACCTACGATATCCTGTCTAGGAACCATGATGTCATCTACTGTAATGTCATCAAGGTCAAGAATGCTTAGAAGCATGCGCTTATAGCGTTTAGGAAGAAGTGGGCTTGACTCGCCAACTACACTACGCAGTTCAGCGGTGCTAAGGGAGTCTTGTCGTCCATGATCAACGCGTACCCCAAGGACCCAAAGCAGCGAGTTGGCCAAGAGGTTGATTAACCAAACAAATGGATAGGCAATCTTTAGAAGCGGGTAGTAAATAATCGCTGCTGGCAATGCAAGACGAGACGGATGGAGTGCTGCGATAGTTTTAGGTGCAACTTCCACAAAAATCAGCAATACAACAGTGAGGATCATAGTTCCAATTAAAATTGCAGACTCACCACCTATTCTGATAGAAATGACAGTTACTAGTGCTGCAGCCCATATATTGACAATATTGTTGCCGAGCAAGATTAGCCCCATAAGACGGTCTGGTCTCTCAAGTAATTTTTCCGCAAGTTGTGCTGGTCTATAACCCGAACGAGCTCGATGCCTCAACCGATAACGGTTCAAGCTGACCAAGGCAGTTTCCGTGCTGGCGAAGAATGCCGAAAGGATGAGAAGAACAATGAGTAGGCCAAATGATAGGCCTAAAGAGGCATCGTCATTCAAAAAATCTAGTCCTCCAGTGACTAAAGATGAGATAAGAGTGGCTGAATTTTAGATGCTGTGTCAAGGACTAAGTTAATTCTTTTAAAAAATATTGATATTTTTTGTATGAAATTTCCATGTTAGCCTTTATTTCTATGAACGATGCACATCAAATAATCTATTTTATTCAAATTTGTAATGTTTGAGACACTAACCCAGCGCCTAAGCCAGGCCCTACAGCGAGTGAGAGGGAAAGGTAGGATTACAGAGGCTAATATTAAGGATGTTGCCCGAGAAATTCGGGTAGCACTTTTAGAAGCTGACGTTGCTCTATCAGTTGCTAAATCACTGATTAAAAGGGTACATGAAAGGGCTTTAGGAAAGGAGGTTGAGCAGAGCATTAATCCTGGTCAGGCTTTTATTAAGATAGTGCATGATGAAATTATTGATGTTCTAGGCACCGAAGACGTAACTATAAATAAAAGAGATTGGCCTACGATTATTATGGTCGTAGGTTTACAAGGTGTCGGAAAAACGACCACCACTGCAAAACTAGCTCGCCACCTTTCAAAATCTGCAAATGATGTGCTACTAGCTAGTATGGATGTTTATAGACCAGCCGCTCATGATCAATTAAGAACATTAGCTAATGAACTTGGAATGCATTTTTTAGAATCTAATGAAAGTAATCCAATCGCGCTTGCTAGTGTAGCGCTTGAAGAAGCCAAGTTAAGAGGAAGCCGGTGGTTGTTTATAGATACAGCTGGTCGATTGCATTTAGACAATAAAATGATGTTGGAGATTAAAGATTTACAGAAAGTTCTTGATCCAACTGAAATCCTGTATGTGGTTGATGCTATGGCTGGTCAGGATGCAGTTAATTCAGCTAAAGCATTTAATGAAACGATATCACTAACTGGGGTAGTCGTAACTAAGACTGATGGAGATGCTAGGGGTGGTGCAATTCTCTCTATAAGAGAGGTAACCGGTCTTCCCATCAAGTTTATTGGAACAGGAGAAAAGCTTGATGCTATTGAAAACTTTGTGCCTAAACGTTTTGCCTCTCGCATCCTTGGTATGGGTGATGTTGTAGGTCTAGTTGAAGATGTTGAACGGCAGGTTGATGAGAAGGCTGTCAAGAATGTTGTAGGTAAAGTAAAAAGTGGTCGTAGACTTAATTTAGAAGACTTTAAAAGCCAGCTAGAGCAGATTAATGGTTTAGGTGGTATGGAATCTTTGTTAGATAAAATTCCTGGGCTGCCAACTTTTGATAAAAACCTAGGTGGAATAGATGAGAGTACTTTACGTCGCCAGATTGGCATAATTAACTCAATGACGCCGATGGAACGTCGGAAACCTGATTTAATTAATGGTTCTAGGAAACGTCGAATAGCCATTGGTTCAGGCTTGCCAGTGCAGGAAGTAAGTCGCTTACTTAAGCAATATCGTCAGTTTGCAAAAATGATGAAGCGAGTTTCTAAGGGGGGCGTCAAGAGTCTGCTTGGAGGGCTTCAGGCTGGTTCTATGCCAGGTTTTGGTGGACGTGGGCCGGGTAGACGGAAAAGCTGATGCATTCTAAGGTCATAAATAACCTACCTAGCCTTCACTTCTTTCGTGAAACCAGTAGAATGCCCACTCCGCGATCGGTTGCGTTATTGTAGCCACTGCATTTTTTCAGGGTTAGGTTCGTATTATGGTCAGTATTCGGTTATCTCGGGGCGGTGCCAAAAAACGTCCTTTTTATCATATCGTTGTAACTGATAGTCGCAATAGTCGGGATGGGCGTTACATCGAACGACTAGGGTATTTTAATCCCATGGCAACTGGCGGAGAAAAAGAGCTCAATATGGATTTAGACCGAACTGAGTACTGGATTTCACAGGGAGCTAAACCCTCAGATCGTGTGGGTAAATTGATTAAAATGCATAGAGGCAGCGAGGCCTCTTAGTACCTCAACGGCTCTCAGATGGGCAGCATGAGAGAGCCGTCCAAAAAAAAAGTTCTAATGGGCTATGTTTCCAGCCTAATGGGAATAAAGGGCTGGATTAAGGTTCATTCCTACACACATCCTCGTGAAAATATAACTGAATTTAAGCATTGGATTCTAAGCTTAGATGGAGTTGAACGCCTTATAGAAGTTCACAGTGGTCGCCAACAAGGACGGACTATTGTCGCTAAACTTTGCGGAATTGACGATCCAGATGAAGCAATGACGTTAATTGGCGCAAAAATTTTTGTATACCGTGAAAATCTTCCAGCCTGTAGCCCAGGAGAGTATTACTGGGCAGATCTTGAAGGTCTTGTGGTTAGGACTAACAAAAACGAATTGCTTGGCCACGTTGAGTACTTATTTTCTACTGGGGAGCATGATGTCATGGTTGTTGTAGGTGAAGAAGAGCGAATGATTCCATTCGTACGCGAGAGGGTAATATGTGATGTTGATCTTGAGCTGGGCGTGATTATCGTAGATTGGGATCCAGCCTACTAAGGATTGGGTCGATTATGTATTGCATAACAGTTGTTTCGCTTTTGCCTGAGTTAGTCGAACCAGTTAGTCAAACCGGTGTGGTGGGGCGTGCATGTAATGCGGGACTGCTTTCTTTAGAGGTTGTCTCACCGAGAGATTTTGCTTTTGATCAACACCGTACCGTAGATGATCGTCCATATGGCGGTGGGCCTGGTATGGTGCTTAAATATGAACCTGTTCGGGATGCTATTCGAGCGGCTAGGAAACGTAGTCCAAAGGATTGTGCCGAATTTGTTCTAAGCGCCCAAGGTCAAACGTTTGACCAAACTATTGCGCAGAAACTAGCGAATGGGGTTGGTCTATTGTTAGTGGCAGGGCGTTATGAGGGAATCGATGAAAGGATAGTTCAGGCGGAAATAACTGAGGAGTTGTCTCTAGGGGATTTTGTGCTCAGTGGTGGTGAGTTAGCTGCTGCAGTTGTTATTGATGCTGTTGCAAGATTGATTCCTGGAGTACTAGGACACGAACGTTCTGCTCAGGAAGACTCATATATGACCGGTCTACTAGGCCATCCTCAATATACACGTCCAGAAACGATTGATGAGCTTAAGGTTCCAGAAGTCCTAGTTGATGGTCATCATGAAGCTATTCGACTATGGCGTTTAAAACAAGCATTAGGCCGAACTTGGCTTAGGCGTCCCGAATTGTTGGAGTCCAGAGGCGTAAGTGTAGAGGAGAAAATGCTCCTTGAAGAATTCATTGAAGAACAGGACAATTAGTAAATATATCTCTATTGGTTGATGGATTTACTAGTCCAATGACTTAAAATTGAGGATTCTGACCTTTAAGCATAATGACAGGATGATGTGAGGTAGGTTAGTCTCCACCCTTTAGGACATAAGGGCAGCACTAAAAAAGGATTGAGCCATGTCGAAAATAATCACAGAGCTTGAGCAGGCGCAGCTCAAGGATGATATTCCTGAATTCTCTCCCGGGGATACTGTCATAGTGCAGGTCCGAGTTAAGGAAGGTAATAGAGAGCGTCTTCAGGCATATGAGGGCATAGTGATAGCCAAGCGAAATCGTGGACTAAATTCTGCCTTCACGGTTCGTAAAATATCACATGGAGAGGGTGTCGAGCGTGTATTTCAGACGCATAGTCCAGCAGTTGCTGGAATATCTATTAAGCGTCGTGGCGATGTACGGCGAGCAAAGCTTTACTACTTGCGGGAGCTGAGCGGAAAGGCCGCTAGAATTAAGGAAAAACTTTAGTTTCGAGATAATTATGCGTGGATATTTTCCGCGCCAGGTTGGCTTATAAGACTGTTATGAGAACTTTACAACTAGTTGTAGCTGCTACTCTTATTGGGCAGTTAGCCTTTCTGACTGGTTGTGTTTCTTACGTTGGTAGTTTAGCAGCTGACACATTGTCTTCTGCAATTCTTAATCAGGATGATCCGGAAATAATTCAGGCAGGGTTACCGGCTTATTTGCTTATCGTTGATGGTTTTATTGTTGAAAATCCCGACAATGAAGGGATGTTGTCGGCAGGCGCGCAACTTTTTGCCTTGTATGGATCACGTTTTTCAACGAGTGATGTACATGCAGCCGATATGACTTGGAAGGCTAGAAGGTATGGGCAAAGGGCAGTTTGTTTAGTTCATGAGCCAGCCTGTCAATGGCAAGGTATGGAATATAATCAGTTTGTCCTAGAGTTAGAAGGTGTAGATGAAGACCAGGTTGAGTACCTTTATGCCTATGCAGTCAGTTGGTTGAGTAATCTAGAAGCTACAAGTTCAGATTGGATTGCAGTGGCAGAATTACCTTGGGTGCAAGCTGCAATGGAGCGGGTTCTAGCATTAGATGAGGCTCATGATAATGGTGGCATACATGTCTATCTGGGGATTTTATATGCTTTACGACCGCCGGCATTGGGCGGTCAGCCTGCTTTAGCGCAAAAACATTTTGAACGTTCGATTGCCCTAACTGAAGGTTCTGACTTATCTGCAAAGGTAGAGTATGCGCGTCGTTATGCCCGAATGATATTTGATAAAGATCTCCATGACCGTCTGCTGGTAGAAGTATTAGAATCTCCAGTAGATGTCCCAGGGAGAACCCTGTTTAATGTTTTGGCGCAGCGGGATGCGGAAGAGTTATTAGAATCCTCAGAGGAGTATTTCTAATGAGAGACCAAAAAAAACACTACTTTATGATTAGGCAGAAATTATCTGATTGGTTGATTCGGTGGATGTTCTATCCGCTAATAATATTTGTTGCGACAGGTTTCTATGCGGCAAATTCTATTGAGATAAAGGTTGCTACTGTAGCCCCAGAAGGTTCTGGTTGGATGAGTGAGATGCGTGCTGGTGCCGAACGTATTGCGGATCAAACTGAGGGACGGGTTACGTTCAAGTTTTATCCCGGAGGTGTGATGGGTAATGACAGCCAGGTGTTACGAAAAATTCGTGTAGGTCAGTTACAGGGTGGAGCATTTGCGGGTGGAGGATTGGCAGAGCGATATGCTGCAATCAACTTATATAGTATTCCCCTTCTTTTCAGGTCTTTTGATGAGTTGGACTATGTCCGTGATCGAATGGATTCGAAATTGGCTGCTGGTTTAGAACGAGCTGGTTTCGTTACTTTTGGGTTTGTCGAAGGTGGTTTTGCTCGAATGATGGCAAATGAACCTATTAGCATGGTTGAAGATATGCAGCGGCGAAAAGTATGGGTTCCCGATGGTGATCAAGTGAGTTTTTTATCAATGGAGGCATTAGGGTTATCTCCTGTGGTATTGCCGCCTACCGATGTTCTCACGGGTTTACAGACAGGGCTCTTAGATGTGGTTGCGGCTTCACCAGTTGTTGCTTTAGTTCTTCAATGGCATACAAAAATTAAGTTCGTTACTGATTTGCCTGTAGCTTACTCAATGGGTATTTTTGCCTTAGATTCTCGAGTTGTTAATAAGCTTTCTGATAGCGATAAAGTGATTGTTAGAAATGTTATGGAGAGCGTAAATAAGAGGCTTGATGGGCAGTCAAGGGTAGATAATCAGCGAGCAAGAGAGGTTATGGAGGAGCTTGGAATTAACTTTGTTCCTGTCAATTCAGCTGATGTTTCAAGTTGGCATAACACTATATCGCGAACTTATTCTTTGATTAGATCACGGGATGAAATTGATGAAGAGTTCTTTGATGAACTATTAATGGTTCTTCAAGAGTACCGGGATTCCTATCCATCCCAATATTAGTTGTCCATGCCTAGCTATTAAGTTAATTGTGAACGAACGACAGAATTTCTGGTTAGAACGTGCCGAACTTTGGGGTCGTTGGTTCGAAAATATTTTGCTATCCCTTTTAGTGATAGGGCTAATTTCACTAGCCAGCATCCAAATAATCATGCGAAATGTTTTATCTATGGGGTATCCATGGACAGATAGCATTATTCGTTTAATGGTCCTGTGGCTGGCACTTGCTGGTGGAATTGCTGCCAGTAGAGATAAAAAGCACATAGCTATAGATATCGTAACCCGTTCACTCCCGCCTAATGTGAAATGCGTGGCTGATGTAATAGCGCATCTTTTTACTTCTTTGGTGACTGGGGTAATCGCTTGGCATTCATTTCGTTTTGTGCAAGATTCTTACGCTTTTGGTGACACTTTGATGGTTAATTGGCCAGCATGGGTGTTCCAGTTAATTTTACCTTTCGGGTTTTTGGTGATCAGTTATCGTTATTTTTTGAGGGCTCTACAAGAGATTTTACGAGTAGGACGATGATTCTTACGGTAATTTTTTTGTTTGTAATTTTATTGTTAGGAGCACCTCTTTTTTCGATAATTGCTGCCAGCGCAATGCTAGGTTTTTACAGTTCAGAAATTGATCTTTCTGTTATGGCCATAGAGTTTTTTGGTCTCTCAGAGATGCCTATTCTTGTTGCTATACCATTATTTACCTTTGCGGGTTTTATATTGAGTGAGAGCAACAGCCCTAAGCGATTAGTACGATTATCAAATACACTGCTTGGTTGGCTACCTGGCGGACTAGCAATTATCTCTTTGATCTCATGTGCCCTATTTACTGCTTTTACTGGAGCATCGGGGGTTACGATAATTGCGTTAGGCGCGCTTTTATATCCCGCGCTTTCCGAGGCTGGTTACAACGAAAGATTTAATCTGGGACTTATAACTACATCTGGTAGCCTTGGGCTGTTGTTTGCACCATCACTTCCTCTGATTCTTTATGGGATTGTGGCTGGCGTTTCTATAGACGATCTTTTTTTAGCAGGTATTTTCCCAGGTCTATTGATGATTATACTTCTTGCTGTTTATAGCTATTGGAAGAATCGTCAATCACGCATTATTAGAGTAGTTTCTAGTAGAGAAATAATCTCAGCTCTTAAGGAATCTGCATGGGAGCTGCCATTGCCCATTCTTGTTCTAGGAGGAATCTATAGTGGGTATTTTGCAGTTTCCGAGGCTGCTGCAGTAACCGCTCTTTACGTTATCTTTGTTGAGATTATTGTGCTTAGAGAAATTGCATGGAAAGATTTACCTAGAATTACCCGTGAATCAATGGTTTTGGTTGGTGCAATACTTATGATTTTGGGAGTTTCACTGGCATCCACAAACTATATGATTGACTCTGGTGTGCCCGAAAAACTATTTGGTATTGTAGATGCATATGTCGGTGGCCAAGCGTCTTTCCTATTAGCTTTGCTGGTTTTTTTGCTGATTCTTGGTGCTATTCTTGATATTTTTTCAGCAATAATTTTGGTGGTACCGTTAATACTGCCAGTAGCTTCACAATATAATGTCCATCCTGTACATCTAGGAATTGTTTTCCTTGCAACAATGGAACTTGGGTACCTTACACCACCAGTTGGACTTAATTTGTTTATTTCGAGTTTTCGTTTTGAGCGAAGTATTGCAGAAGTTTTCCGAGCCACCTTCCCGTTCTTTTTGCTATTGCTTGTGTCGGTTTTGATTATTACCTACTGGCCTCAACTCTCTCTTTTTCTTGTAAGTTAAAGTAAGTGTAAGTATGAAATGCATTTTTCATAGTGAGGCAGAAAAGGTCATGGATGTTGGAGAATATTTTGGTTTTTTTTAAAGCTTTAAAATCCCTATTTGCTAGGCTATGGCGTGTGTTAGATTCACTAAGGAAGGGGTTGCAACTTCTTCTATTGTTAGTAATAGCTATTATATTTTTAGCTAGTATTGCTCCTGATGATTTGATAGAGCCGCGCGAAGCTGTTTTGGTTGTTTCCCCACAAGGTGTGTTGGTGGATCAGTTATCAGGAGATGCATTTGAACGTGCTGTCGCAGAGATTCGAGGGTTGCCACTTAATGAGACTCTATTGAGGGATCTGATAGAGGTTATTCGCATTGCAAGGGACGATGAAAGAATTGAAGTGCTGGTTTTACAACTTGATGGTCTTGTAGGTAGTGGTCTAAGTAAGCTTCAAGAGCTGTCAGGCGAGATTGTTCGTTTCAAACAAAGTGGCAAACCTGTTATTGCGGTAGGCGATTGGTTTACTCGTGATCAATATTACATTGCTGCTCACGCAGATAAGATCTACATGAATCCTATGGGCGTCATTCCTATAGATGGTTATAGTCGGTATTTACCTTATTATAAATCTGCAATTGATTCTCTCTATATTGATTTTCATGTCTGGACAGTTGGTGAATATAAGTCATTTGTAGAACCCATTACACGTGACGATATGTCCCCAGAAGATCGTGAATCAACTGAAGTGTTTCTGGGGGCGTTGTGGGATGCGTATCAGGCTGATGTTACTGCAGCAAGGCAACTTAGCGAGAATGCCTTACAAGTTTATGCTGATGATGCTACTAGTTTGCTTTCACGGGCAAATGGCGATACGGCATTATTAGCACTTAATTATGGCTTAGTAGATGAGTTGCTTACACGTGATCAGATTAGGGCGCGTATAAGAAATCTTGTGAATGAGCAGAAAAAAGATAGTGATGCTGATTATCAGCGTATTAGTTATGAAGAATATTTAGCTGTTGTTAGAGCAGAACAGATAATGCCACGCGCCGATAATACAGTGGCGGTAGTTGTTGCATCTGGAACAATTCTTGATGGATCACAGCCTCCGGGTAATGTTGGAGGTGATTCAACTGCAGCGATGATAAGGCGTGCGAGTGATGATCAGGATATAAAGGCATTAGTGTTGCGAGTGGATAGCCCTGGTGGTAGCGCTTTTGCGTCAGATATTATTTTACGTGAACTTGAGGTCTTCCAGGATTCTGGTAAACCACTTGTAGTTTCAATGAGTAGTGTTGCTGCATCAGGTGGGTACTGGATATCTATGGGTGCAGATGAAATTTGGGCTACCCCGACCACTATCACAGGTTCAATTGGAGTAGGTGCTACATTTCCAACGTTTAGCCGCGCTCTGGATCAACTTGGGATACATGTAGACGGTGTGGGTACAACTAAACTCTCAGGACAGGCAAATCCACTTCGACAACTTGGAACAGATGCTTCTGAATCGATTCAGCAGATGATTGAGCATACTTACAGTGAATTTATTGGACGAGTGGCTGAGTCTCGAGGAAAAGATGTAGGGGAGATAGATAAAATTGCACGAGGCAGAGTATGGATTGCTTCTGATGCACAAACATATGGGCTAGTTGATAAATTAGGAGATTTTGAGGATGCAATAATATCCGCTGCAGAACTGGCGGGTATCACTGATGAAGAATACAGAGTTGATTTTATAGAGAAGGAGCTTAGTTTTGCTGAATTGATTGCTTTGGAATTTACTTTATTAACAGCGCCAGTCTCTAAGTATTTAAATATTGGTCCGCAGATACCAGAAACATTTCAGAGACTTTTAGATGTCGCTATTGAACCTTTTAGGCTTGTTGATCAGCTGAATGATCCTCGTGATCTCTACGCCTACTGTTTTTGCGAATTTAAATAAGTTTCAAATCAAGTGAATTATGCGTATTGATAAATGGTTGTGGTGTGCCAGATTTTTCAAAACCAGAAGTCTTGCAGCAAAGGCAGTGAGAATAGGAAAAGTTTATGTTAATTCTACTAAGGTCAAGCCCGCGCATGAAATTTTGGTTGGTGATTTTTTAAGATTGTGGTCGGGTGACCTTATTTCTGAATTTGAAGTTTTAATAATTCCAAATAGGCGTGGGCCAAGCACAGAAGCATTACAGCTTTATGCGGAAAGTAAAGAGTCGATTGAACGTCGCAAACAGTACTCCAAGCGAAGATCCTCAGAATTAATCTTTAATCCCCCTACACTAGGCCGACCTGATAAGAAAACGCGGCGCTTATTACTTCAAAAACGGCACGACTAGACGGTCATCGAATGGTATACACTTTTTTGATCAATACTAGTTGATTAGTTTTTCCATTTCTGAGGTGTATTTGCAGTAATCACAATTAAAACTTGCAGAAGGAATTTTATCACTATTCAAGCACTTGTAGATATCAGCTATTGTCTTTTCTATCCAATCATCAGAGCCTTTATATGCAATTAAAGTAGTATCAAATTGGATTTTATCTTCAAATTTCAGTAGACCAGCTTTTCCATTGCAGTAGACAAAATAACCAGTATCAGATACATGAAGACCATTACGTCTTAACAACCATTGATAAATTTCCATTTGTCGTTTGTAACCAGCGTGCCATGCTTGATCTAATTCAGTAATTCGATCTTTTTTAGCTGTCGCTTTGTAATCAACGACTGAATATTGGTGATTCTCATCAATCCATAGGTCGTCTATTGCTCCAAAAATAAGCAAATTAAATTTTTCATATAAGAATTGAACCCCTTTAAAATTATTACGCCATTCATCGAGTTTTTCATGAGGAACTGGATGGCTATTAAGGCCGTATTTTTCTTGAATCGGATGCCTTTTCTCATCTTTTCGGTAATGATCAAATTCTGTTTTTAATAGCGTATCAACAGCATTGTTTAGATTGAATGGAAATCCTGGTGGTCGATCTAGGCCTAGTCTTCGGTCTATATAAAAGCAACGATGGCACCGTATATATAAATCAATTCGACTTCGGCTTAATTTAAAAGGTTTGTCAGACCCAGGTTTATAAAGGTTTTTTGTGCGTCTACCTCGGTAATACTTAGACATTAACGAGTTTTCCTATATTAAAAATATACTTAAAGGATTTAAATCTTGAGAACTAGTTTGATTGTGATATTTTGCAGAGAGGAAGGATTAATTTTTGGGAAAATCATAATAAAGAAGACAGCATTTTGTCGGTGATAACTCAACCCAGTTTTTAGCTGTATACCGGATTGCCACGATACCTGTTGTAGGTAAATTATCTAAATGAAACTCAGGTAATAATTCGTTAGATAGTAAAGTAAGCCCAGGATTATGACCAACGATAAATAATTCTGAAGTGCTGCTCTCTTGTTTTTTGATTAAGCTTAGAATATCACTAGGTATTGCGAGATATAGCTGAGGCTCAATTTTTAAAATATCAGGTGATAATCCAAGAGTTTCTATAATTTTTTTTGATGTGGAAACCGCTCGATTCGCACTACTAGATAACAAAAGTTTTGGTGATATATCTTTTTTCAGTAGCCTTAAGGCTATCTCAGATACGTCTTTTTCGCCACGTTTTGATAGGTCTCTATCATGATCTGCATGATATATATTATCGCCATCAGACTTTGCATGACGAAGTAGAACCAATGTCTTCATGGTTGTTTTAGATAGCCGGTTTTAAAGAAGCCCTGCTTCCAATTGAGCGGTTTCTGACATCATTGACTGGTTCCATGGTGGGTCAAATACTAACTCAACATTAGCTTCTCGAATGGTTGGAACTATCTCTATTTTTTCTTTTACATCTTGCATTAAGATATCTCCCATTCCACATCCTGGTGCAGTTAACGTCATTTCGACTTTTGCCATATATTCGTTCGGTTCTACAGTTTGAATTTCGCAGCTATATATCAGTCCAAGATCAACTACATTGATAGGAATTTCAGGGTCATAGCAAGTTTTTAGCTGTTTCCAAACTACCTCCTCAATTTCTTTTGTCGTTGGATTAGCTGGAACGTTTGGAGGTTCTATAGGCTCTTTACCAATTGCATCAGCATCGACTCCAGCGATTCGAAAAAGATTACCTTCAATGTATACAGAGAAGCTTCCACCAAGTGCTTGAGTAAGAAAACCTGATGCTCCCTCTGATAATCTAACCTCATCACCAGATGGAATTATCACTGCATCACAATCTCTTGAAAAGGTAATTGGCTCATTGGGAGGATAGTGCATTATTCATTCCGTTGAGATTTTATCATCAGAACCGACTATCGCATTTTTTAGAGCATGCCAGGCAAGTGTTGCACATTTAACCCGAGTTGGATACTCACGTACCCCAGAAAGTGCAGCAATTTTATCTAAAGCATCCAAGTTGCTTGCGGCAGCAGTTGGGTCACCTGTGAGCATTTCATGAACATGCTCGAAAAGAGCATTAATTTCTTCAAACGAGCTGCCCTTGGCTTTCTCCGTCATCAGAGAAGACGATGCAACAGAAATTGCACAACCTGTACCTTTGAAACTGATATCTTGGATTTTTTTGTTTTCCATCTTTACATACAAAGTCATTCTATCGCCGCATAAGGGGTTCACACCCTCAATAATCTTATCGGGATTTTTCAGTTCACCAAAATTTCTTGGATGGCGATTGTGGTCGAGAATTACTTCTCTGTAGAGCTCTCTAAGATCATTCATTTAAATAGTTCCATGGATTCTTTAAGTCCAAGAATGAATCGATCAATATCTTCAATGTTGTTGTAAAGTGCAAAGGAGGCGCGACCGGTAGCTGGGATTCCAAAGTGATCCATTACTGGCATAGCACAATGATGTCCAGTACGAATAGCAATTCCATCCTGATCTAGAATCGTGCCGAGATCATGTGCATGAATATCCCCAAGCATAAATGATAATACGCTAGCTTTTTTATTAGCTGTGCCAATAATGCGGCCCCCTGGTAATTCGAGAAACTTTTCTGTTGCATAGTTAAGTAAATCAGCCTCATAGCTTGAGAGTGCATCAAAATCAATGGAGTTGAGATAGTCCACTGTGGCACCTAGTCCTACAGCTCCAGTTATATTTGGAGTGCCTGCTTCAAATTTACAGGGCAATTTGTTATAGGTTGTTCTCTCAAATGAGACAGTCAGAATCATTTCGCCTCCTCCTTGATAAGGAGGCATGTCATTAAGCAGTGCTTTTTTACCATAAAGCACACCGATTCCACTTGGGCCATACATTTTATGGCCTGAAAAAGCATAGAAGTCACAGTCCATAGCCTGTACATCAATTTTGATATGAGGAACTGATTGCGCGCCATCGACTACAACTAAGGCGCCAACTTTATGTGCTGTACTGATAATGTGTTCTATTGGGTTTATAGTCCCAAGCGCATTAGATACATGCCCAACGGCCACTATTTTGGTTTTATCTGTTAGAAGTCTAGTGTATTCATTTAAGTCCAGTTCACCATTAGAATTAATGGGTACTGCACGCAGCTTAGCCCCAGTTTTTTCACATGCTAATTGCCATGGAACTATATTAGAGTGGTGTTCCATCCATGTGACGAGAACTTCATCATCGGGTGTAAGAATTTTTCCTCCAAGACTAGAGGCAACAAGGTTGATGGACTCAGTAGTTCCCCGAGTAAACACTATTTCTTCATGATATTGAGCATTAATGAAAGCTCGAACTTTTTCTCTAGAGCCTTCATAAGCTTCCGTAGATCGTTGACTAAGCTGATGAACTCCCCGATGCACGTTAGAATGATTTTGCTCATCTTGTGTAACCATGGCATCAATTACAGATTGAGGTCGCTGAGCTGATGCTGCACTATCCAGATAAACGAGTGGTTTCCCGTTTACATTTTGGTGTAAGGCAGGAAAGTCATTCCTTAGTGATGAAATATCTTTAAAATTTGATAGGTTTGGTGGTTCAGCTGCTGATGTCACAGTAGCCCTCCCCAGTTTTGGTGGTCTGGTAATTCTCCTGCAATGCTTGATGCAGCACGTTTTCGAACTTCTGGGACCTCGATGCGCTGAAGAATTGTATTAGCAAACGCAAACGTTAGTAGTCCCTTAGCTGTGGTTTCATCAATCCCTCTAGAGCAAAGGTAAAATAACTGTTCTAAGTTAAGTTCACCTACAGTTGTACCATGGGAGCACTTTACGTCATCGGTATATATTTCAAGTTCTGGTTTTGCATCAATCTCACCATGCTCTGAAAGTAATAAATTATCACTAGATTGTTGGGCATCTGCGCCCTGAGCATCGCGATGAACCACTACTTTTCCTTTGAAAACCCCACGACCATGTTCTCCTATTATTCCTCGAAATGATTCTTGACTGGTTGTGCGGGGTGCTGAATGTTCAATAAGCGTATGGTTATCTATATGTTGACCGTTTATAGCAAGAAAGACACCATCTATTGAACAAGCAGCTCCTGGTTCTGCTAAATCTATATGCACATCATTACGAACAAGCTTGCCTCCTAAATCTACATAACCAAGTTTAAGCTCAGCATTGTTACCTAGCCTGCTTTTTAATAGCTCTGTATGGAATTGTTCATGAGGATATTCCTGGAAACGGTAAAGTTTTAGAAGAGAACCTTTATTCTGATTAATTAGAGTTACAGAGTTTGTCCAACCAGGTTCAGGATTAGAACTAATAAAGTGTTGGACAATTGTTAACTCGCTTTCAGTTCCAATATCTATAGCTATTTTTGGGTGTATAGCTCTTGGCTCTGTTCCTGAGTTGATATGAATCAAGTGCAAAGGTTTTGTTATCTGTATTCCTTCGTCAAGAGTGATTAATGTTTCACGTTGTGAAAAAGCGGTATTGAGTGCAGCTAAAGGATAATCTTTGAAAAGCTCTTTCCCTTGAAGGACATCAATGCTTTTATAAGATTCAGTTTTTTTCGAAATGCTGAGACCATTAAGCTCGTTTGGAAACGTATTATTAGTGGAAAGTTGTCCATTTATAAAAACTAACCGTAAGGCCTTTGAGTCCAGGATAGATTTTTCAATGTCCTGTGAAGCTTTTTTTTCTTGTTGTGAGTTGATTGGTTGAGGAGAAGGGTCAAATTCCCCAGAAACGATAGGTTTTAAATCGGTATAACGCCAATTTTCGTGTTTACGAGAAGGGAAGCCAGTTTCATTAAACGATACCATCGCTTCATTACGCAGTGATCGTGATGCAGCTGAAATATCAGGCTGGTCTAGAGAAGCATCAAAAACCTCTTGTAGGTTTATTGTGCTCACTTTTTTTCAGTCTCTATTTTTACCCAGTCATAGCCTCTTTCATCGAGAGTTTGTGCAAGCTCTTTATTGCCTGATTTGACTATTTGACCATCATAGAGAACGTGTACGTAATCTGGTACAACTAATTCTAAGAGGCGTTGATAATGAGTTATAAGAATAGTTGCTCGTTCGGGGCTTCGAAGAGTGTTTATGCCAGTTGCAACAACCTTTAAAGCATCAACATCTAAACCAGAATCTGTTTCATCGAGTACAGCTAGTTGAGGTTCTAGCATCAACATCTGTAAGATTTCGTTGCGTTTTTTCTCTCCCCCAGAAAAGCCTTCATTAACACTTCTATTTAAAAAATCTGTTGGTATTTGCATGAGTTCCATTTTGTCTTTGATTAGCTTCATGAATTCAAAGGCGTCTACTTCTTGTTTTCCGTTTACAGCACGTTTTGCATTTAGTGCTGCTTTTAGTAAGTAGGCATTATTTACTCCTGGAATTTCAACCGGATATTGAAACCCTAAAAAAAGACCCTCTCGAGCCCGTTCTTCAGGTTCTAAACTGAGGAGATCAGAATCTTTAAATTGTATCGAACCGCTTGTGACCTCAAACTTATCTCGGCCTGCTAATACTTGCGCAAGAGTACTTTTGCCGGATCCATTAGGCCCCATTATTGCGTGTAATTCTCCAGGGGCCACATCTAAATTAAGACCATTGAGGATTATTCGATCCTCAACCTCTACATGCAAGTCACTTATTTGCAGTAAATTTGTATTATTCATTATTAACCTACTGCGCCTTCTAGGCTGACATTTAGTAATGCTTGGGCTTCAACGGCAAACTCCATTGGGAGCTTTTTGAACACGTCTCGACAGAATCCATTTACGATCATATTGACGGTGTCTTCCTCTGAAAGTCCTCGTTGACGACAGTAGAACAGTTGGTCGTCACTAATTTTTGATGTGGTGGCTTCATGCTCAATCTGAGCATTGCGATTGCGAGATTCTACGGCGGGGAAGGTATGAGCCCCACACTGATCACCAATTAACAAAGAGTCACATTGTGTGTAATTTCGAGCACCATGAGCTGTCGGCATTATACGTACAAGCCCTCTATAGGAATTTTCTGCATTTCCCGCAGAAATGCCTTTTGAAATAATAGTGCTGCGAGTATTAGCTCCAATATGGACCATCTTTGTGCCAGTATCTGCTTGCTGGTAATTATTAGCGAGAGCAACGGAATAAAACTCCCCAATTGAATTTTCTCCTCGAAGAATGCAGCTTGGGTATTTCCATGTAATTGCTGAACCAGTTTCTACTTGTGTCCAAGATATTTTTGAGTTTGCTCCACGGCAGTCTCCACGTTTTGTAACAAAGTTATATATCCCTCCAACGCCATTCTCATCTCCGGGGTACCAGTTTTGTACGGTGGAATACTTTATTTCAGCATCCTCCAAAGCGACTAATTCAACAACTGCTGCATGCAGTTGATTTTCATCACGCATTGGGGCTGTGCATCCTTCCAGATAGCTGACATGGCTACCTTCATCTGCAATTATAAGTGTTCTTTCAAATTGACCAGTATTAGCTGCATTTATTCGAAAGTAAGTTGACAGCTCCATAGGACAACGGACACCCTTTGGAATATATACAAATGAACCATCGCTAAAAACAGCTGAATTTAGCGCCGCAAAAAAATTATCACGTTGTGGTACTACACTACCTAAATATTTTTCTATAAGTTCAGGATGGGTTTTGACTGCTTCTGAAAAAGAACAAAAAACTACGCCAGCTTCACCCAATTTTTCTTTAAATGTTGTTGCTACAGAGACGCTATCAAAGACAGCATCAACAGCCACCCCAGCAAGTCTAGCTCGTTCATGTAATGGAATGCCAAGCTTGTCATAAGTTTCAAGCAATGCTGGATCAACCTCATCAAGACTTTTAGGTGCATCATCTAGGTTTTTTGGGGCAGCAAAGTAGGAAATGCTTTGATAATCTATAGGAGTATATTTAACATGAGCCCAGGTAGGCTCATCCATCGTAAGCCAATGTCTATAAGCCTTTAATCTCCAGTTAGTTAGAAATAAGGGCTCTCCTTTTTTTTTGGAAATTAAGCGAACAACATCCTCATCAAGCCCAGGTGGGACTAGTTCTTGCTCAATATCAGTCACAAATCCATGCTGATATTTTTGCTTTACAAGATCAGAAAATTCTTTATCTTCAGTTCTCATTATCATGATATATACTTTATGAAAGTTTTGAATATGGTTTTAAAGTAGCCCTGAAGTTTGGGCCTGCAGGGGGCTCAGAGCTATACTGGAGATCAGTTAGGCTAACTTCTTCCAAAGCCTGCCGAATTTTAATATTGATACGTTGCCAGGCGCTCCCTACGCGGCAAACTGACTCTAGATCACAAAGGCCATGACCTGAACTACATTCAGTAATTGCCACTGGGCCTTCTAGGGCATCAATTATTTGAGCAGCACTTATCTCTTCTGGGGGCCTTGCAAGGGCATAGCCACCTTGAGAACCTCGCTGAGATACAACCAACCCCGCCTGGTTTAGGGCTTTGAGGAGCTTGCTAACTGTTGGTTGATTCAAATGGGTACTTTCAGCCACTTTATGAGCGCTTGATAGTCTGCCTTTATCCACTGATAGGTGTGCTAAGACAAGTGTCCCATAGTCGGTGAGCTTGCTCATTTTAAGCATAAGAGAGCCCTCCTAAAGAGTAAAAGAGTACTATATTAGTACTCTTTTAGGAAAGGCTCAAAGGTTTTGTTATATTTTTAGGCCCAAGGTGAGAACTAATCAGTTCAGGTTAGACAAATTAGCGGCTATAAATTTAGCTGATTTAGCCTCTGATAACTATTCCTCGCTACTTGCCTCATAAGTTAAAAGTTCAGATTCAAACCTTGCTCGGTCAACAGTATTTAAATCTGGTGATTCTAGTGCCATCTGTATCTGGGCAAGTGCGTCAGAATAGTTACCGACGCTTGAATAGTAGTGAGACATATAGTGATGGGCATTACCCATATCTCCATAGGCATTAGCTGCTTGTGCAATAAGGCGAAACTGTTCTGGTGTTGGGGATGAGTGATTAAGCAAGTCTAGTAGAATATTATGTGCCTCTTCAGCGCGACCAGCCAAGATCAGGGCATCTGTATAACTATTTGTAAGTGGTACATTTCTAGGAAAGAGCTTGATAGCATTGTCATAAGTCTCAAGTGCAGCATCGACTTGACCGTTTTTTAGCTGGGATTCAGCCTCGCCAATTCGAAAGGCGATCACACCAGGATGCTCTTCAGTTAACCTTTCAAACTGACGTTGCGCATCATCATCTAGTCCTATTCTGGATAGACTAAGTGCCATGCCATAACGATTACCAATATTTTGATTGTCTTCTTGCAATCGAGTGCGAAAAATATTAAATGCTACTTCACCATTAGGAGCGCGTAAAACGTCCATTCTGGCTTTTATAACTTCATAGTTGATGCTGCTATCAACTATCTTGTTGGGTAATAATCTAGCTCGATCACGAGCTTCAGCAATACGTTCGGTGGTAACAGGATGGGTGCGTAGCATAGCGGGTCCACTGGAACCATATCGTCTAGAAAGTTTTTCAAAAAAACTACCCATCCCTGATGGATCAAAGCCAGCTGAAGAAAGTGTTCTTATGCCGATGCGATCAGCCTCATGTTCATTAGCACGAGTGAAGTTTATTTGACGTTGCATCGCTGCCGCTTGAGTAGCAGTTACAAGTCCTCCAATTGCGTCCCCTCTAACATCAGTTGTTACACCAAGAATCATTGTGGCAATCGCCGCAGCCATAGATAACATGCCAGTTTTTTGATTGTCGTAGACCCGCCTTGCTAAATGACGCTGGGTTACATGAGCTATTTCATGCGCTAATACACCTGCAATTTCACTTTCATTTTCACTTGCCATTATTAGTCCAGCATGTATACCGATGAAGCCCCCAGGCATAGCAAAAGCATTAATAGCATCATTATCAACCATGAAAAATTCAAAGTCCTGGGTCCCATCATTAGCATGACCAACTAGCTGTGCTCCTAGTGTTTTGATGTATTCGGTAACTAGCGCATCATCCATGATTGCGCCTGAACTTCTGAGTTGTAGAAAGGCTCTACGACCGATCTTTGCTTCTTCAGTTTTGTTTAAAACAGAGTCTGCGGGGCTCCCAAAATCAGGTAAGTTTATGTCTTGCGCAATCGCAGTTGCGCAGTAAGTCAAAGCCAAGATTGTCTTTATAGAATGACGCATTTGTATATCTAACTAATGTTTTTATTGAAGAGTGCTTTATAGGTTTTTAACTGTAGCAAGAACTTCATCAACATGACCTTTAACTCTAACTTTTCTCCATTCCTGTCGCAATGTACCTTTTTCATCAATAAGAAAGGTACTTCGTTCGATGCCAAGATATTTTTTACCATACATGCTTTTTTCTTTGATAACGTCAAAGAGTGTACAGAGTTTTTCGTCCTGGTCTGAAATTAGTTCAAAAGGAAAATTTTGTTTTTCCTTGAATTTTTCATGAGAACTTAAGCTGTCACGTGATACCCCAAGGATTATTGTTTGTTGCTTTTGAAATGAAGTGTGTTTGTCTCGGAAATCCTGTCCTTGTTGTGTGCATCCTGAAGTATTATCTTTTGGGTAAAAATAAAGCACTACATTTTTTCCTTGGAGGTTTTTAGATTGTATTTGACCAGCTGTAGTGCTTACGCTGAATTCGGGTATTTTTTTGTTTATTTTTGCTAGGCTCATTTAAAAACTCTCCATAAATTTAAATGTTTTTTGCTGGCTCTAAGACAGCATCGAAATTTAGTCGATCACAAAATTCTATGAACTCTTCTCTAAATGTTGAGAGGTGTAATGATGTAGGTATGTTAATAAATATATGTACTGAAAACATGGGGGTATCAGTACGTGCCGCCGTATAACCCCTTGTTGTAACTTCACCAAGCTCAATGTTCCGTTGGGCAAGGAACTGTGTGATTTTATGAACAATACCAGGTTGATCGAGACATACCAGATCTATTGCATAAGGTAATAGATCTTTACGTAGTTTCTTAGATTCTGTTCGTCTTACCTGAATAATCAGCTCATTAGTTTCGGCTAAGCGCTCTAAGTCTTGCTCCATTCTGCTCATCGAGTGCCAATTCCCAGATACTAAAAGTAACATTGCGAATTCATCTCCAAGTGCAGTCATGCGACTTTCTGTAATGCTGCCGCCACATTTTAGAATTAGTTTTGTAAGGTCTAGAACGACCTTTATTTTGTTGCTGCCAATGGCAGATATGACCATGAGCTGTTCCATCTGGACCTGGTCCTGCTAAGCTTCATAAGACGTTCAGTTTACCTTGATAAAGAGGGTGTGTAATGTATGAAGGAGTATTTGCTCAAGCTTTGTGGTTGCACGCTGGAGAGTGTCTAAGTACCATCGCGACCAGTTTTTAGTGAGGTAGAGATGATTTTTACCGGTAGTATGGTGGCTTTGGTGACACCAATGAATGTATCTGGCAGAGTTGATGAAAGTCGACTTGCCAAATTAATTGAGTTTCATCTGAGTGCAGGTACAGAGGCTTTTATAATTGCCGGTACGACTGGCGAGTCTGCTACCTTGAATAGAGAAGAGCATTTGAGTTTGATTCAGCAGGCTTGTGAGCTAGTGGATGGTAGGGCGCTCATTATTGCTGGGACGGGTTCAAATTCCACTGAGCAGACCCTCGATTTATCAATAGCAGCAGCTACTTTGCCAATTGATGGTCTTCTTATTGTTACGCCTTACTATAATAAACCAACGCAGGAAGGCATGTTTAAGCACTTTTCTAAGATTGCTGCCAACGTAGATAAGCCAATTATTCTATACAATGTTCCAGGTCGAACAGGTGTTGATTTGCAATCAGATACTGTGGCGAGATTATCAGCTCACAATAATATTGTGGGGATCAAGGACGCGACAGGTGATTTAGACAGAGTGGAGGTTTTACGGCATGCTTGCGGGTCAGGTTTCTCTCTGTTAAGTGGTGATGACTTGACTGCGAGTGACTTTATGTTGAGAGGTGGGCATGGAGTTATTTCAGTTACTGCGAATGTTGTTCCTGATCAAATCAGATTGCTTTGTGATGCGGCTCGTTTTGGAAATAAGCTGGAAGCTGAGTTAATTAATGAAAAACTTAGTTCGCTTCATCATGCTATGTTCATTGAAAGTAATCCCATACCTGTGAAGTGGGCCATGTTTCAAATGGGGTTTATAGAAAATGGGATACGGTTGCCATTAACTATATTGTCTGAAGAACATCAAAAAAACCTTATTGAGTCTATGGTTAAAGCAGGAGTCGGAGGCATTTCTCAGTAATGAGACATAAGTTTGCAGTTGTTTTGTTTGTTTTATTCTGGTGTGGTGGATGCGGCCTTAATCAGGTCCAGATCCGCTGCTTGGACCAGGAGCGTTACCTGGATAGTGGTGATATTGGTTTGCTTACAATTCCAGATGATTTGGATTTGCCAGATCAAACTAACGCACTGCAAATCCCTATAGATATAGATAGTGGTGAGGCTGGAGTTATTGGCATTTTTGAAGCATGTACTGAGGAACCTCCTGCTTTTTATGAGTAAGGTCTTCCCGGATAAATAAATATATCTAGCATTTTTCTCTATAAAATGTGCTTGTAACATGGTGGTTTTCGTTAAGATCCATGGTTACATCTGCTAATAACGGCAAATGATTAAGGTTTTGCCTTGTTAGCCTTTCATAGTGCTGCATGAATTCACTCATTTGGGTCTTGTCCATTATTCCCATGCTTAGAGAGTCTGACTTTTGAGCTAGCTTAGTCTCTTGCTCCTGACGCCAATTATGTACCGCTTTAATTCCTGGCGCTTTAAGAAAAATAAGCTTATCGAATGATTTAAATAGTTCTGAATAGTTTGTTTGGAGCTGATCGTTTACATAAGTTCTCCATACTATATCGGGATCTTGGATTTCTTCTAGTTTGTTTACTGGTTTCGAAAGTGAGTTGGTATCTTGGGGTTGGCTTCCTAGACACCATCCCTCAAGAATGATTATATCTATAGGTCCAGTTACAAAAGGCCAGTTTTGACTAGGGAACCGGTCATCTTGTGCTTTATCAAACCGAGGAAGCTGTAAAGTATTATTTTTTTCTAGTCTCTTCAGATTTGATAAAACTTGGTTGCATAATTTGAGGTCATGTGTGCCGGGAACGCCACGGGTTTGGAGAAGTGGATGGATTTCCCTGCCTAAGTTTTTGCGTTCTAATCGTCTAAAGTAAAAATCATCAAGAGATAACGTAGCGATAGATAATCCATTTTGAGTTTCTAGCGCTAGCTTAAGAAAGTCTGCAAGAGTGGTTTTTCCGGTTCCTTGAGCTCCACTAATGCCAATTATTTTTGTGTCACCTGATTTAGTGTCAGATAGCCAACGAGCTAATGGAAGGTAATGGTTATCAATAACTGTATAGAAGTCATTTGGTAATTGATGCTTTTGTGTAAAAGCGAGAATTTGTGCTGAATTGAGTTGTGTCATCTTTCAGCAAAATATGTTGTGCATTTGGTTGTTGGTATCCTCAATATCACATCTAATTTATACCGTATTTATTTCATATTATGTTTGAGATGCATCAAATATTGATTGAATCGAGGAATCTAACATTGAATTGAATTCATCAGCAGACTGTTGGGCATTTAAGCCTTCTGTTAATGCTCGTGAGAAGCTGGCGCTCATGCTGCTATTAGCGTTCAGTCTGCGGTTTGCCTCCTCACGAGGATAACCTCCAGACAATGCTACAAGTCTTAATAGATTAGGGTGTTTCTGACAGTCCTCATAGAAATCATTTTCCTCAGGAAGTGTCAGTTTGAAAATGACCATTTCCTTTTCAGATAAATTGTTCAGGTGAGTCAATAATTGCTTTCTTAGTAATGATTCTGCTTCAGCTTTATCAGCAGCATGGATATCTACTTCAGGTTCAATAATAGGTGTTAGACCCATGGAAATTATCTGTTTCCCAATAGCAAATTGTTGTTCAACTACTTGTTCGATTCCGTTTGGATTAGCAGATTTGATTACAGATCTCATTTTTGTGCCAAATACATTTCTTGCTTTAGCTTTATCAAGTAGTTGCAATAGGTCTGGCATTGGATTCAATGTTTGTACGCCATCGATTTCGTCAGCCAACCCTTTATCAACCTTTAAGAATGGAGCAACATTTTTTACTTCCCAAAGGTAATTAGCTGAATTGATATTTTTTATCTCCCTATCAAGGGTGTTCTCAAAAAGTATAGCCCCAAGAATTCTAGACCCATCAAAAGCTGGGCTAGTAATGATTCTTGTGCGCATCTCATGAACAGCCGTGAACATTTCTTCATCATTATTATATGCATCACTTCCGACTCCATATAGTTGGAGTGCTTTTGGTGTGCTGCCACCGCTTTGGTCAAGCGCGGCAATGAAGCCGTCAGCACTACGGATTTTTTTTAGTTGATCTTCATAGTTAGACATCAAATTCACCTGTTATATTAAAAAAATATCAATCCACTAAAGTTTATAATTTATTTATAAATATAAAAACTTGGCGGAGAGAGTGGGATTCGAACCCACGGTACGCTTTGAGACGTACACTTGCTTTCCAAGCAAGCGCCTTCGACCACTCGGCCACCTCTCCACTTATTATTTTGAATTTTAGAGCTTAAGTGCAACTAAGGCTATTTCCATTGTGCTTTGAGCGCTTACGTTACCTGATTCACAGGGCCTCTAATTGTTGCTTTATCGACTCTATATCTAGAGATTCAGAATGTCTTGGACCAAGACTTACGCATTCCCAGGGATGTCTAGGTGCATTGGGCGCCCATATCCATTTGCGTTTGATTATGACCGATTGTATATAATTTACAGGATCTTCAATAACAACCTCCATCAAGAGATCAGCGCTTCCATTTTCTCGCCAGTACCTTTCAATAACATGTGCGTTAGTGCTTATTGGGTAGCTGGTTTGAGCAATAATAACCCCTCCATTTAGATTCGTGGTTTCTACAACTAGAATGTTATTTTCCCATCGTCCTTTGGAATAGCCTAGTACGCTTTTATGGTCACTTTTAGAATTAGTGTTGTGCATATTCACAATTCGAATAGCATCATCCCGCTCATAATGAAGCAGGACAGTCTTATTTTCTGAGATGATATCTAGGGTTGCAACGGCTGGGGTAAGTAGTATTGCTGGAACCCCTTCAGGCTCGCAATCATCCCATTGACGCGGGTCCTCATAGTTTGGGTCATAATTATTAAAAGTTTGGTTTCCATGATTAGTAAGGAAATAGTTTTCAGGTTCAACGATAGTAAGTTCGCCCACATATCTACCAGAAAAAACCGGCACCTCAGGTGATGTATTGGTGATGCATGCCGTAGTGCTAATGATTAGGCAAGTAGTTATAACAGAAGATAAGGCCATCTTTATTGGCATTTATGCGTCTTCCTTTTTTGCCTTTACGGCATGATATAGCCCATTTTTCCAGGAAACTCATCCTCTAATTTATTTAAAGCCTCTGAGTTCACAATAAAGCATTCTCCGCGATTAAGTCGTGGCTCAATACCTGGACAACGCGAAAGACGCTCCTGAAGCCTATTCATTATAGGTGTGTCACCACGGATACCATAGGCAACAATAAGACGTGATACTTCCTCTGAAGTCTTTCCGTGTACAAGAAGTGCCCGTAATCGTCCACGATTTGGTGTTGTAGAGGCAAGAATTGCAATAGATACTCTTTCTCCGCTTTGGAGAAAAGTTTCGTGCCAACCTTCTCTGCGTAGGGTAGAAGCGGAACTTAGCTCAATTAACCAGCCGTCTATTTCGTCTTGTTCTGTAATAACGTTGACTATCAAAGCGCTATGGGGGTTCAGTAAACGATATAAATCAATATATCCATCAAATATTTCCACAGACTGCAACTCACCGGCCATTCTTTGAGCAAATGAATGATGAGATTCAGCTGGTTGAGTAATTATAGTCAGCGCATATATAGCTACTGCTAAAATTATTTTAAGAATAAAGTCTCGATTGTGTATGGTTGATATCATTAGCAGAGTTAAGCATTTAATTTTTAAGTGCTATTTGCCCATTATCTCTTTAAATGCTACTTCAACATAGATATAGGCGGTCATTTGAAGACTGGGTACTTATCGTGTTTCTTTCATAAACTGATAATTATTTAAATAAAATTCTTTATAAACATTATTTTAAAGAAATAATCTAGAAAAATTATAGTTTTCATATCATTATTTCTTAAGTTTTCTGTTTTTCTTTGTGCGTCTATTGATACAGACTGTTAAAGTAAGCTCGTCCGCGTCGGTTCTTCCGCGACGATTAGCCGTGAACCCCGTCAGGCCCGGAAGGGAGCAGCGGCAGCGGTCAAATTGGGTGCCGGAGATGAGCTGGCGCGGATCTAAATTTTTCTTGTGTACTGGGTAAATAGATGAGTTATACCGTCCTTGCGCGAAAATGGCGACCTCGAAAATTTCAAGAATTGGTTGGCCAAGATCATGTTGTAAAAGCATTGGTAAATGCCCTATCGGCTGAGCGATTGCATCATGCATACCTTTTTGCTGGAACAAGAGGGGTTGGTAAGACTACTCTCGCTCGTATCTTTGCTAAGGCCTTGAACTGTACGAATGGTGTTGTACCTGAGCCATGCGGCCAGTGCGATACCTGTCTGGCTATTGATGATGGAAGATTTGTTGATTTGCTTGAAGTGGATGCAGCATCTCGAACTAAAGTTGAAGATACTCGTGAGCTTTTGGATAACGTCCAATATATGCCGACTAATGGAAGATTTAAGGTCTACCTGATTGATGAAGTTCATATGCTTTCTAACCATTCTTTTAATGCCTTGCTAAAAACTTTGGAAGAACCTCCACCACATATTAAATTTCTATTGGCAACTACTGATCCTCAGAAGTTACCTGCTACAGTATTATCAAGATGTTTGCAGTTCAATTTAAAACGAATACGAGTTAAAGAGATCTGTGACCAGCTCAATAAAATTTGTATGGAGGAGGAGGTTGATTGTGAACCTGAAGCTCTATTAGCCATCGCCAAAGTCGCCGAAGGTAGTATGCGGGACGCTTTAAGTTTGCTTGACCAAGCAATAGCCTTTAGTGGAGGTGATATAAGCTCTGACTCAGTAAGCACAATGCTTGGGAGCGTTGATTCAGGGCATATTAAACGAATCATTGAAGGGCTTATTCAGGGTGATGGTGCCATATTGATGAGTGAAGTCATCGAGTTAGATGAACGGGCACCCGATTATGGATTAGTATTGGATGAGTTGATGACCTTTCTGCAGAAGATTGCTGTTTTCCAGCTTATCGGGGTACCTGATGAAGACGGACAGGATGAAGGACTTTCTAGTCTTGCAAATCAACTTGAACCGGAAGATGTACAGCTTTATTACCAGATTGCCTTGCAAGGGCGTCGTGATCTTGATGTTTGTCGCGATTTTCGATCAGCATTTGAAATGATATTACTTCGTATGCTTGCATTTCTTCCTGGTTTGCCAGAGAGGTTAAGAAAAGGCGTTCCAAAAATCGTTACTTCAGAGGAGTCAAGCTCTATTGATAAGCCTCCTATAAAGGAATATGAATTAGCTCAAGATGATAGATCTTCAGCACAGTCACCCTCTTCAAAGAGAGATTCTAAGGTTTTAACTTCAAAAGTGGATCCTCAACGTTGGAGTCAATTACTTAGTGAAGAAG
>JAQWRR010000105.1 GCA_029243585.1 Gammaproteobacteria bacterium | reverse complement strand
CATTCGCAGAATGCCATATGACCGGCCATCCTGAGCAGGGTTAGCTCGCACGGTCACGTAATCTCCTACAGAAAGTGAATCACGGTTCCAACCAACACGCGTCATCGTGAGAGTTGATGACGTCTGCACCGTCCACTGTGTTTCGTCTTCAGCTAAATTCACGACTATATAGACGTGAGGATTTCTCCAGCTAAATTCGATAACTCTACCTTCAAACTCAACCAGACTTTCCGTGTCTATACCTATCTCCGCATGATGAGCCCTAGCGGATAACAGTAGTGCCATATAAAAGACACAAGCTAACAGACATTTCAAAGCCATTTTCTTTTTTACGAAGCCCATAGAAGTTTATCTAATCAGATTAGCTTTCTCGTTACGGTTCCCCTTGTAAGGGCGGGAAAGCCGGTGGTGAAACGCGACGGTTTGAAGCCGATTGATAGGACGAGGCTACTCTCAGAATTACATCCTCTTGACCAGGTTCTGCCCTGAAAACCAACGAAAATGGCAATCCCGGTCCTGAGGCTGTTGTAGCCGAATTATTGTTTGTCGGGATATAACGCTGATGATCGTCACTAAGCGTGAACACCGGATCATAGGCTGTCTGCACATAACCTGCTGGTATAAGCACTTCAGTCAACCCTGCATAGGGCCCCGATTGTAATTCCCCACGAAAATCACCTTCAGGTTGCGGTTGCGGCGATAGACCTATTTTTCCTGGAACCAATGAGCTATGAAGACGCACGACGAGATCTAGGTCATTCTCCATCATCACTTTCATCTCGACTCGACGTAGGAGCTCACGCAACTTCACACGTTCATCAATTCCCTGACGTTCTCCAAGTGAGCGGCGTATGTCTTCCTTCTCTTCCCAGTTCTTAAACCAAGCCCTTGCATCATCTCCCCAAAACTTAGAACGTTCATTCAGAGTAGCAAAATCATTTAGGGTCTCGTTATAACCCCGCTCCTCCCAATCTGCAGAACGGCGCGCAAGATACTGATTTACATGGAATTTAAAAGCATTTGACAAACCCATCGTTAGAATAGATCGTAAATTAAATCCCTCAGGAACTGGCACTTCACCCTCAGCAAGCGCCACCATATAATCGATTGGACTCATCTCACCGGAACCATGGACAATGCCAGGGGCAAATTCCGTGGGTGTAATACTTGCCGCAAAATCAGGAAATAACGGCTGTCCATCACCGTCAAGCCAGTACAGCATATCGGGGAAAAGCACTGGAACAAGTTGCGCCAGAGCATCTGTATACGAGGGAGTCATGTTCTCAATTTCAGGATCATCTGGCCACAGCGGATCCACGGATTCCACCAGAGTTGCACCAAGCATCCCCCCAAGCACTTCTTTGATTTCACTTGCCGCAGCATTAGCGATCGGCTCATCTGCACGGACGCCCGGGAAAGTCAGCATAGATTCTCGAATTATTCCGATACGTATACCGCGAAGTGCCCCCTCTTGCGCATCTTCCACAATATGCCTAGCGTAACCATCCTCCAAAATGCTAGCCCTAGGAACAGTAGTCCACATGTCTCGCGGGTCGTAATAGCCTTCCTGTGAATCCTTCATCGCGTCTAGCACTTTGGCTGAATCACCTATCCAGCGACAGTGAATCCCGGTGCGATCAAAATAAATATCTGAACCAATCGCGTTACCGAGAAAGGAAACTAAGGCTTTATGAGGAAGAATTAATGACACCGAATTATGATTTGCTGGTCCTCGGCAGGACATGCTCGTTTCCTCGCACAGGCTACACATTGCAAGATTACTGCTAACCGATACCGCAGAACCTGAACTGGAGCCAATCGAAGGGGCTCTTGTGGTGTCGTACACATTGCTTGGATTGCCCGACCAAGAACTACGCTGGAAACCTAAAGTCGATGGTAAAACCATAGTTGGCTCATTGCTTCCACCAGGATTACAACCACTTCGTCCACAACCACGGCCGTTGTATTCAGTATTAACCGCCTTAGCATAAATAATTGCTCCTTTCTCACGAAGCTGAGCAACCAAGGTATGGTCGGTTGGTGCAAAATCAATGTCATACCTTGCATCCGCGGCCGCTGTTGTACGCATATCCTTTGTATCAAAAGGATCTTTAAGACTGAACGGAATGCAATACATGGGCATAGTGTTCAGATCTGGTTCAGTGCCATATTCCGTATCCAGTTGCATTGCTACTTCAAGAGCATCTGGATATTGTCGAAAATCCTCGCACACGGCTGGCGCATTAGCAGGCAGTGGGCCGATTGCCGGATGTCGGTCAGCATCGCCTTTACAAGTAACCGATCGTTCGCCACGAATATTCAAGGTTCCAAGAGAATTGGTTTGTCCTGCATTCGGAATACCTACAGTCATTCCGTACTGTGCCTGGACAGAAGGATCGGAAGCCGTTGGTTCCATGCGTCCAAACTCAATTGGAGGTCCCTGGTAGTCTTCAAAATTAGGTAGAAATTCGGTGATCGACCTTGTTTCAGTAGGGTATTCCACTTCCGAACCTGCGCGCACCATACCAAACGCAGAAGCGACTGGTTCTCCATCGCTTGTAACTAATTGATTTGTAACACCGTTATAGGCTTGAGCACGATCAATGTACATCTGCACAAGGCCTTGGCAAGTAAGCTGCCCTCCCTGAATAGCTTGATGAACGTCGTCAATTCGCGCCTCTTCCAGCCGAAACTGGAAATTTCCATCTTGGGTGCCATCTTGGACACTACTTTGGGCGCCATCTTGGGCGCCATCTTGGGCGCTGCATCCTGCGGCCAAAGCGAAACAGATAGCAGTTAAAAAGGTAATTACCCTACGATACGTAGCGACAAACATGAGTTTCTCCCGAGTTTTTGGCGCCTCAATACCACTTGCATTACATGGCGCCAATTTATTATATTTTTATTCGGCTATTCGATATCTGCCTGATACTACTCTAGGTTAGAGTGTTCATCCATTATGTTCTCAATCTTTGGCTATACAGAAGATTACTTTCAAGATATTCCATAGTAGATTGAGTACTTACGCCTCACTGGAAAAATATACGTGGAAAAACCCAAACAACCACGCTTCTGGATCGTTGCCATTTATTTAATTCTCTTAATACTGGTAATTCCTTGGTATTGGCCAGCAAACGATATACGGCATATTTACGGTTTACCTCTCTGGGTTATTTCAACACTTATAGTTTTGTTCACTACATCGATTTTTACTGCCTGGGTGTTTCTAAGCAATACAGAGAATGATGTTCCCTGATGAATGACATCCTCCCCTTTGGGCCCGGCGCATGGGTATTTATTACACTTTATCTCGCCTCCCTCCTACTCTTAGGATGGGCTGGGCGGGCTGCTCGTAGAGAAGATACGCTCCAAGATTTCTACTTAGCTGGACGGGGATTCGGGTTCATCGTCCTGCTTCTAACTCTCTACGCAACACAGTACAGCGGCAATACTTTCTTTGGTGTGGCTGGTGCAACCTACAGGGTTGGTTTTGGTTGGTTAATTGCCGTTCATTACATGCTAGCAATCATCGTTTTTTACTTGGCGTTTGCTCCAAAACTGCATAACCTGTCTCGCTCTCGGGGTTATGTAACGCCGACGGATTATCTCGAAGATCGATATCAATCCAAAGCTATTTCCTTGATTGGATCTATCGTTATGATCATCGCATTGAGCAACTATCTATTGGCTCAACTGATGACGATGGGACGAGCTCTTCAGGGGTTAGCTGGTCCTAGTTATGGCGATCAAGCATATAACTACGGTGTTGTTGGGCTTGCCCTAGTCATGTTGATCTACGGCACTCTTGGTGGAATTCGTGCTATCGCTTGGACGGATGTCATACAAGGCAGCATACTCATGATTAGCTTTTTTGTACTACTTCTACTGCTGTTCGACCAATTTGGTCCATTATCAGCAGCCACTGAGAAGATAGCTATATCATCTGATTCATTTAAGGTTGCAAGGCCCGTTCCAGCAATGCTTCGAGAATGGCTAAGCTATATTTTAGTCCTCGGTATGGGAGGGGCTCTTTATCCTCATGCAATTCAGAGAATCTATGCAGCAAAATCAAGCCGCATAATGAATCGAAGTCTCGCCATGATGGCATTTATGCCATTCACTACCGCACTAATTGCTGTTATTGCTGGAATCTACGCTCTAGCCTATATCCCGGGTCTAGAAGGGGCCGCTACAGATCAAGTTTTAGCGAGATTATTAAGAATTATTCAGGAAAACTCACTGCTTGGTTATACGGTGGTTGTGGTCATCTTCAGTGCCGTGCTCGCCGCACTCATGTCGACAGCAGATTCTGCCATGCTTTCAATATCATCAATGTTCACGAAGGACATATATGCGGTACATATCACCTCTGACGCAGACCAGCCCAGACTCACCAAGATCGGCAAACGGTGTTCATGGCTAGTTGTCAGTCTGCTTGTATTACTTGCTCTGTTTTTGAAAGACCATGCTTCTCTAATTGCCCTTATTGATCGAAAATTCGACGTGTTAGTTCAGCTAGCACCGGCATTCATGCTTGGAATTCATTTCCCTTGTCTAAGAAAAACCCCTGTTCTTATTGGTCTTATAGCAGGCCTTATGATTGCACTTGGACTTGCCTTTGGTCCATTCGATTTCGTGGTAAATGGCAAGGTGTGGGGATTCCACCCTGGCCTATACGGCTTAATGGTTAACGCCTTCATCGCAATTACTGGTTCAACTCTAATGAAGTTGCAGCGATAAAGAACCCATCTTAGTCGATATTATTGGCACGTTCGCGTAAAACGAACTTTTGCACTTTTCCCGTCGAGGTCTTAGGAAGCTCCATAAAAATCACTGTCTTCGGGCATTTATAGTGCGCCATATTATCGCGACAAAAATCAATAACTTCCTGCTCTGACAAGGTCTGGTCAACTTTAAGCGTGACAAAAGCACAAGGTGTCTCACCCCAATGGTCATCCTTTCGGGCTACGACTGCCGCCTCCAGTACTGCTGGGTGTCTGTACAAGACGCCTTCCACTTCAATCGAAGAAATATTCTCTCCGCCTGAAATTATAATGTCCTTAGACCGGTCTCGAATTTCAATGTAACCGTCAGCATGTGTGACGCCAAGATCTCCCGTATGGAATATCCCGCCTCTGAAAGACTCCGTTGTAGCTTGTTGATTTTTTAAATAACCTTTCATCACAACGTTGCCTCGAAACATAAGTTCACCCATAGTTTTGCCATCTGCTGGAACTGGTTTCAAAGAATCCGGGTCGGCCACAAAAAAATCTTCCTGAACTACATACTTAACTCCTTGCCGAGCTTTCAACAAAGCGCGCTCTGCCACAGATTCATCATCCCATTCATCGTGCCAATCACATACCGTAACTGGCCCATAAACCTCAGTCAGTCCGTACGTATGTGTAATATCAAAACCAAGCGCTTCCATACGCTCCAGCACAGCCGCAGGTGGCGCAGCACCTGCTGTCATCATCTGAATGCGGCGTTCAAGCTCTAAAGAATTTGATTCGGGTGAATTTAGCAACATATTCATCACTATTGGAGCACCACACATGTGGGTCACACCATGTTGAGCAATTGCCTCGAATACCGCTGACGGGCGTAAGCCACGGAGACAGACATTAGTTCCGGACAGTGCAGCTACCGACCACGGGAAACACCACCCATTGCAATGAAACATTGGGAGCGTCCACAAATATGTAGGGTTTGGTGACATGCCCCATGCAAGAATATTACCAACAGCATTCATGTATGCCCCACGGTGATGGTAAACAACCCCTTTCGGTTTACCCGTCGTCCCAGAGGTATAGTTTAGAGAAATCGCATCCCATTCATCATCTGGTAAATTCCAGTTTGCAGTTGGTTCACCTTCTGCTAGAAGTTCTTCATAAGTCAGATCACCAATGAGATCGCCAAACTCAGCCAGTGGATCATCTATATCAATCACCAAAGGCTTATTATCAATCTTGGATAAGGCCTCTGAAATCACAGCAGAGAATTCCCGGTCTGTGATCAGTACACGCACCTCTGCATGCTCAAGAATAAAGGCAATAATATCGGCATCTAATCGGATATTTAACGCATTAAGTACGGCACCACTGGCAGGCACACCAAAGTGTGCTTCAAAAAGGGCCGGAACATTTGGCGCCATGACTGCAACAGTATCGCCCTTTTTTATTCCTCGAGAAGTAAGAGCACTCGATAGGCGCCGACATCGCAAAAAAGTCTCTCTCCAGGTCCGCCTCTCTTCTCCATGAATAATCGCTAAACGTTCTGGGAAAACCTCAGCCGCTCGACGCATAAAGCTAAGCGGCGACAATGAAACATAATTAGCCTCGTTTCTACCGAGGTCTTGATCGTACTTGTTCATATTTTCTTAAAGCTGATTGCATCAAATATCCGGATTAAAGAGAAATCCATTTTGAACACAGATTACGATAAGGATCGCATTCAAAATCACGCATCATAAAACCTGAAATGATGACCATCAAATCCTGCTAATCCCCGAGATATTTACTTGCAACTCAAAGAACGTTTTCTTCTAACCAACTATGAATATATTCGGCAATTTCTTTGCTATTAAGCTCAAGCATCATCATATGACCATTACCAGGCAACCCAACATCCTCCATCCTGACATACTCGGTCTGAACTCCTGCCTGATTTAGCCAGTTAGAAAGACAATGATCAAAAATCCGATGATAGCCCCCTTCACCATTCATAAAAAGCACTGGGATATCTGCCAGATTAACTAGCTGCCGAGCTGGTTCAACCTGCTGATAACATGGCACAAGCCCGGGACCTTCAGACTGCGACTGCAATTCAACTTGAAGATCTGAAGAATCATTAGCAGGCGGATCATAGGTAATAGGCGTATTACCTACGCCCCATGAAAGCCCTCCTCCATCGCGGTAGGTCACAGCAGATGTATCAACTCCTCTAATAGGGGGAGCTGCCGGTTCTAACGTTACGATGGTATGAACAAGCTCGGGACGTTCGTCAGCAATATTCCAGCCAAACCAACCTCCTTGGGAATGGGTAAGAAGAATAACTGGCGTACCAATCATATCTAGCAATGCTACATTCGCATCAATTGTTAGTTGTGCCTGGCGTCCACCAATAAATTGCACCTGGGTCTTCATGAAATTATCAGCGATAGGGTCTCCCATTCGCCCTGTCCCAGGCCACTGAGTATGTTTTGAAGCTTGTGGAAAATCTGCTGTAGCGGCAGATGCCGTAAATATCTCCTCTAAATTAGGTCCGTTACGAATACGAATATCTCCATCAACACCAGGAACATATTGGGATCTGCCTCGCGCAGGAAAATCCTGCACATAGACCACATAGCCCATCTCAAGAAAATCGAATGCCCAACCGGGTCGCCCGTCAGGAGTTTGCATAAAATCCACGCCAGTCTGGCCTGCACCATGAAGGAAGACGATTGGGTATGGGTGTTTAATTTCGTGAGGCACCATCACCTCAACATACATAGCACCCCCCATAGTGATCTCATCACCCACATTGACATAGTCCCCACCAGCATAGAAAAAACCCTGCCGAGCAACGTTATCCATAGACATCATTGGGATACTAGCGGGTGGCCTTGCGGACTGAGCAAAAACCTCGAAGGTCAATAAAACCAAAGCCAGGGTTAGAAAAGATTTCCTAATACTCATTTTTTTCTCCTCTGAGCTTCTAAGCTCAGCACATTGTTTGCTCCAGAGTTTTCTCTATTCCCAAGCCGAATAGACTGGCTTGCCAATCATTGTCTCTGGTCGAGCGCCAGTTCTTGGAATGTATTTCTGGACTCGGCCATTACCAACCTCAGCAATATAAAAATTACCATCCTGATCAACACTCATTCCGTGAACACCCCACTGCCCCCCGGGAAAATCACCAAAGGTACCCCATGAATAGATTAGGTCTCCCTCGAGGTTATATCCAAGTATCTTGTTTGTTGCTCTGTCCGCTGCCCATAGAACATTATCAGCACCAATGTAAAAAAGGTGGATATCAGTAGGCTCTGCACCAAAGCTCCACTCATCAAGATATTCGCCATTCTCATCAAAAACTTGAACTCTATTATTCGCACGATCATTAACAAAAACCTGTCTTGTCTGAACGTCTACAGCAACCCCATGAACATTATTCATGTACCCAGGCCGAGTTTCATTTGGAGGATTACCAGCTTGTCCCCACTCGGTTAGGTAATTTCCTTCATTATCAAACTTCACAACACGCGTATTCGCATAACCATCTGCGACAAAAAAAGAATCGTCTAGAAAAGCCATAAAGGTTGGACGATAAAAATGCGAATCATCGTCACCGCTAACGTTTGGTATTCCAATAGTCTGAACAAGTTCCGATCCATCATTAGTAAATTTAAAAATAGCATGTCGAAAATCATCTACAACCCAAACATGTTTTTCAGGATCATATGGATTGATAGTTACATAATGTGGACGACGAAATAGAGAATCCCACTGTGTCCAGGCCTCGATAATTTCACCGTCACCATTCACTACTACTAAACAGTGTTCCCAACGATGATCTACTCCATGCTCACCACGGTCAGTATCATCACCATCTAATGCTCCTGGAAGACTTGCTCTAGGTCCTACAGAAGCATTTCTCCATGGCAGCTGTGCGACTGGAAAAGATAGAGCTGGACCAGCTTCAGGGTAAACTGTACGAGCAGGGCTCTCAATATTTGGTAGCTCCCCTCTGTGCAAAATGAAGACTCTATCGGGGCTCTCAGCAAAAACACTTTGCCCTGCACCATATGTCCAACCCTCATGTCCCGGAAGCTCTGCAAGGTCCTGAGGCCAATTTGGTACGACATCATAAGGTCCAAACATATCTTGACCTCCCTTAGCCCCAGGGACAGCCGCAAACTGAGTTAATCCATTACCTGCTAAAAAGGTAATAACAATTCCCAATAAACCCACTACAACTATTTTTAGTCTTCCACACATAATTTACTCCTTATTTACATGCATTAGTTGTCTATCCAGCTTGATTATTCAACTTTTTCTTGAATCCACTCATGAATAAACTCAATAATATCGTCGCTATTTAGCTCTAATTGCATCATGTGCCCGTTACCACTGATTCCCACATCCTCAAGCCGGAAAAAGTCTGTTTGTGCTCCCGCTTGATTAAGCCACTTGGGAATACAGGCATCGAATACACGATGATAAGTACCATCTGCTGACATCGACAAAATTGGCACATCTAAAAAATTAACTAATTGCTTTGCTGGTTCTTCTTGCAACCAACATGGAACTTCTCCAGAACGATCTGCTGCTTCTTCTAAATAAGTATTAAGCTCAGATGGATCACTTACTGCTGGATCATAAGTTAAAGGGTAATTGACGGGGCCCCAAGCATTCGCTGGAGCACCAGTATATGCGACCTGAGATGTACTGACTCGACCTATTTGGGGGCCACCAGGTTCCACCGTAATTAGAGCCTTAACAAGACCAGGCGCTCCATCTGTTACGCCAAAACCCACACCGCCTCCCTGCGAATGAGTCAATAGAATTACAGGACCAATCTCTTGTAACAATTCAATTGCGGCATGGCGCGCAAGAGTCGTACTCTGTCCCGCAAATTGCACCTGAGTTTTAATAAATTCATCAAACACAGGATCACCGGGCTTACCTTCACCAGGCCACTGGGTATGATTATCATTTAAAGGAAAATCTCCCATCTCATCAACATTGGTCCAAATAGTTTGTAATTGGGCGGCTGTGCGAATACCAAGATCACCGTGTACTCCACCTGGCAAATAAGCGGAACGTCCCCGTGCCGGGTAATCCACCATATACAGTACATAGCCTTGTTCAAGTAGGTAGTATGCCCACCCTGGTCGACCATCTGGGGTTTGTTGCCAACCTACCCCTGTTTGTCCATTTCCATGAAACATAACAACTGGGTATGGCTGAGTGATGTTCTTAGGCTCCCACACGTCAACATACATTTGCCCTCCCATTATTGGAGGATCACCATACCCGTAAACATAATCC
>JAQWRR010000100.1 GCA_029243585.1 Gammaproteobacteria bacterium | reverse complement strand
GTTTTTAGCTTGTCCATAAACTTAAATGATTAAAATGAGAGGTTAATGAAATGGAACTCTTTGTAGAATCTGACGCTCAGCCAGAAATACTTAGCGGAGAACGTATTGCTGTACTTGGTTATGGCAGCCAAGGGCGCGCCCATGCCCTCAATCTTCGGGACTCTGGTTATGATGTTGTAGTTGGTTTGCGACCTGGCGGCAAAACATCAGCGCAAGCTGAAAACGATGGGTTTTCAGTACAAACATTTAAAGACGCTGCAAATGGCGCGGGGTTAATTGCTTTTTTAATGCCAGATATGGCGCAAGCAGAGGTATATGAACAAATTCTAGGTAATATTAAAGAAAACGCTACAATTCTTTTTGCTCATGGATTTAATATTCATTATTCGCTAGTCACCCCTAGAGAAGACCTCGATGTAGTTTTAATTGCTCCTAAGGGGCCAGGTGATTTAGTTAGACGACAGTATGAGGCTGGTCGAGGCGTTCCTTGTCTAATTGGCGTACATCAAGATATAACCGAAAAGGCTGAAGCCCGAGCACTTGCCTATGCCCATGGTTTAGGTGGAACTCGCGGTGGCGTACTCAGGACAACGTTTGGCGAAGAAACAGAAACTGACCTCTTTGGCGAACAGGCTGTGTTATGCGGCGGTCTTTCAGAGCTTATAGTCCGTGGCTTCCAGACTTTAGTTGAAGCCGGGTATCAACCTGAGGTTGCTTACTTTGAATGCATGCATGAGGTGAAACTGATTGTTGACCTACTCCATGAAGGTGGGCTAGCAAAAATGCATGAGTTTGTCAGTGAGACTGCCAAGTATGGTGATCTTACAAGCGGACCAAAGGTGGTAGATGAGACTACACAAGAAAAAATGCGGGGTGTCTTAAAAGAAATTCAGGATGGAACATTTGCTAATAACTGGGTTTCTGAGTATCAGTCTGGCCTTCCTGAATACAATCGATTGCTTCAAGAGGATCTCGATAGCGATATAGAAACTGTAGGAGCTCAACTTAGAGGAAGAATGGCCTGGTTACAGGACTCATAATTTAAGCGATATAAAGTTAAGCATATGTCCCTAGGCTTTAGGGAGGCAAAAATGAATGCAGTAAATGACAATAAGATTGTCATATTTGATACGACATTGAGAGATGGCGAGCAGGCCCCTGGCTGCAGTATGACCCTCAATGAAAAGCTTCGTGTTGCTAAATCGCTGCAAGAACTTAATGTTGACGTTATAGAAGCAGGATTTCCAGCCGCCTCCCCTGGAGACTTTGAATCAGTTCAGACTATTGCCCGCTCTATTGAAGGACCAACTATCTGCGGCCTAGCTCGGTGCAATCAGCAAGATATTGAGCGTGCCTGGCATGCAGTTAAAGATGCTAAAAAGTCTCGTATACATGTATTCGTAGCAACTAGCGAAATTCATCGGCAACACAAATTACAAATGGCAAAGGAAGAGATATTAAGGAATGCCATAGATTCCGTAACTTTTGCTAAAGAGTTCTGCGACGATATTGAATTTTCCCCTGAAGATGCCTCCCGCACTGAGTTAGATTATTTAGCTGAGGTTGTCCAGGCTGTCATTAAGGCAGGAGCGACCACAGTCAATATCCCTGATACGGTAGGTTATGCCATACCTGATGAGTTTTTTAGTATCTTTAAGTACCTTAAAGATAATGTTACCGATATCGAAAAAATCCGATTAAGTGCTCACTGTCATGATGACCTAGGCTTAGCTGTAGCGAATAGTTTAGCTGCTGTCCAGGCCGGCGCTCGTCAAGTGGAATGTACAATTAATGGCATCGGAGAACGAGCCGGAAATTGCTCCTTAGAAGAAGTCGTTATGGCAATAAAGACTAGAGAAGAGTCTTTTGGCGTAGACACAGGCATAGATACTCAGCGGTTATATCCGACAAGCCGTATCGTCGCAAATGTAACTGGTATGCATACGCCACGTAATAAAGCTATTGTTGGTGAAAATGCTTTTGCTCATGAGGCTGGGATTCACCAACATGGCATGTTAAAGAATCGAGCAACTTACGAGATCATGCGTCCCGAGGATGTTGGCTTAGCTCGATCTAACTTGGTTTTAGGAAAACATAGTGGCAGACACGCTTTTCGTGAACGTGTAGAGCAACTGGGCTTCACACTTGACGATTTAGAATTAAATCGCTGTTTCGATGAATTTAAACAGCTTGCCGACCGAAAAAAAGACATGTATGACGCTGATATTGAAGCTGTCATTATGAACGTTGATGTTGGCAATACAGGTCCGTGGCTCATAAAAGAGCTGCAAACAATAGCTGGAACTGGAACAGTGGCAACTGCAACATTAAAATTATCTCACGTTGATGGAAGAGAATTAAATGAGGCTACTGAAGGTGATGGTCCGGTTGCTGCGGCTTTTAGAGCAATAGAGTCTGCAACAGGGATTCAACTTACATTAAAAAACTTTGAGGTTAGAGGAGTGACTGTAGGCGATGATGCTCAAGGTGAGGTAACAGTTACCGTCGACTATAATAACCAAAGTTTCAGGGGTCATGCTGCAAGTACTGATATAGTTGAAGCGGCTGCCTTCGCTTATTTAGAAGTGATCAACCGGATAGCCAGACGGCACGACTCAAAAAATACGAATTAGAGAATACAATAACTTTAGGCAACAACTAGTTGCCTGATGCATAACCGAGGAATTTATTGTGGCCTTAAAGCCGAGCAAATACATTTGGCATCATGGAAGCCTTATGCCCTGGGAAGATGCTACTGTGCACGTCTTAACCCATGCGTTGCATTACGGTTCTTCCGTTTTTGAAGGCATCAGGGTCTATAAAGGACCCGATGGGCCAGTAGGGCTTCGCCTAACAGACCATATAAACCGAATGTTTGATTCGGCAAAAATCTATTACCTCACCATTCCCTTCACTTCTGAAGAGCTGGTAACTGCGTGTAAATCAGTGGTACTAGAAAACGGACTGCTAGATGGCGCATATATTAGACCGATTGCCTACCGAGGCTATGGGGAAATGGGCGTTGCTGGTGATCCTGATGCGCCAGCAGAATGTTCTATTGCTGCATGGGAATGGGGCTCTTATCTTGGAGAGGGAGGACTGGAAAATGGCGTGGACGTGTGTATGTCCTCATGGCAGCGAGTAGCTCCAAATACCTTACCAACGATGGCTAAAGCTGGGGGCAACTATCTTTCTAGTATCCTAGTCACACTCGAAGCAAGGCGACTAGGGTTTGCAGAAGGTATAGCTTTGAATAGTGAGGGTTACATAAGCGAGGGCGCTGGTGAAAATCTGTTTCTAGTCAAAGATGGAGTTTTATATACTCCCCCTGCATCTGCATCAATACTTTGCGGCCTTACCAGGGATATGGTCATAAAATTTGCAGAATCTATAGGACTGAAACTCTTAGAGCAAAACATTCCAAGAGAAATGCTTTACATAGCAGATGAAGTCTTTCTTACAGGAACTGCAGCTGAAATTACTCCGGTTCGTTCTGTAGATAGAATTGAGGTTGGAAATGGCTCTCGTGGTCCAATCACAGAAACCTTTCAAAAACAATTCTTTGGGCTATTCGATGGCTCAACAAAAGACATATGGGGTTGGCTAGAACCCATATCAGAGTAAAGTAACCCCTATATGGGCTAATAGATCGCTATATGAATCAGTTCCGATAGCTGGAACAAACTGCTAGGATTTTATTTAAACGCCACGTAACCATCGTGACAGGAGATACAATGTCAGGTAGATCTCTCTTCGACAAGATATGGGAACAACATGTTGTTCTTCCGGAAAATTCTAATACACCAGCCATCTTGTACATTGACCTTCATTTGGTTCATGAGGTCACAAGCCCACAAGCTTTTGATTTGCTTCGCTCAAATGGAATAAGTGTCCGACGACCTGATTTGACTCTGGCGACGATGGATCACTCGACACCGACTGTTCCTGTTTCTACGCTGAAAGACCTCAAAATCGTAGCTGAACCAGAGGCATATAACCAAATAGTGCAGATGGAGAAGAACTGTGAAGAGTTTGGTCTCGAGTTACGCGGACTTGGCAACTCAGAACGCGGAATAGTACATGTTATTGCGCCTGAGCTAGGCGCAACACAGCCAGGAAAAACAATTGTTTGCGGCGATTCCCATACAAGCACACATGGGGCTCTAGGCGCATTAGCATTTGGGATTGGCACAACAGAGGTTTATCACGTTCTTGCAACACAATGCCTTTTACAACGCAAACCAAAGACGTTCGCTATAAATCTAGAGGGTCATCTGCAATCTGGCGTTACAGCAAAAGATATTATTTTAGGAATAATCGGAAAAATTGGCATTGATGGCGGTACTGGTCATGCGATTGAGTATCGTGGAGATGCCGTTAAACAACTTTCAATCGAAGAGCGAATGACAATTTGCAATATGGCAATAGAGGGAGGCGCTCGAACTGGAATGTTTGCTCCTGATGATTCAACTTATGAGTACTTACATGGAAGGCCCCATGCTCCCCAAGACGAAGCCTGGGATATCGCTCTAAAAGATTGGAAAATGTTGCCCAGTGACGATGACGCGCAATTTGATAAAGAAGTCACTCTTAACGTATCAAAGCTAAGGCCAATGGCTACTTTTGGTACAAACCCTGGAATGGTGATTCCAATTGATGGGGCGATCCCCTCTCCTTCATCATCTGATCAAGGTTTCTCAAAGGCTCTTGATTATATGCAGCTTGAGGCTGGACAACCTCTAGCAGGTTCCCCTGTAGATGTTGTTTTTATTGGTAGTTGTACAAACTCACGTTTAAGTGATCTTAGAGCTGCGGCTAGCGTATTGAATGGTAGAAAAGTTGCTGAGGGTGTGCGAACACTAATCGTGCCTGGCTCAGCTCAAATCAAACGCGAGGCTGAAGCTGAAGGATTGCCTGAGATTTTCAAGGCTGCGGGTGCAGAATGGCGTGAGCCGGGTTGTTCTATGTGTCTGGCAATGAATGGTGACTTTGTACCTGAAGGCAAGTTAGCAGTAAGCACAAGCAATAGAAATTTTGAAGGCAGACAAGGAAAAGGAGCTCGTACTATTTTGGCCAGCCCATTAACAGCAGCAGCTTCTGCAATAAACGGGGTAGTCAGTGATCCGAGGACTTTCATAAGTTAAAACCATGGAACCTATAAATAAAATTAATTCACGAACCGTAGTAATCCCTCTAGACGATGTTGATACGGATCAGATAATTCCTGCACGCTATCTCCGAACTACCGTTAGAGCTGGCTTGGGGAAAAATCTTTTTGCCGACTGGAGATACGACAAAAATGGAACTGAAGTTGCAGATTTTGTTTTAAATAATGATGAAGCAAATGATGCAGAGATTCTTGTTGCAGGCCGTAATTTTGGTTGTGGATCCTCTCGTGAGCATGCGCCATGGGCGTTACTAGACTACGGTTTCCGTGCCGTAATTAGCACAGAGATAGCTGACATCTTCAGAAGTAATTCATTAAAAAATGGATTTTTACCAGTTGTGGTCGATGAGCAAACGCATGAGTGGCTAATAAAAAATTCTGGGGCTGAAATAACTCTTGATATAGAGTCAAGCTCTCTAATCCTTCCCGATGGCCGCAGCACAAGTTTTCCACTTGAAAGTTTTTCACAATATTGCTTGCTAAACGGGATTGATGAACTTGGTTTTCTGATGGACAACTCAGCTGCAATTGATGCCTATGAGGAACAAACTAATTGACCATCTCAATCGTTACGCTCCCAGGTGACGGTATTGGCCCAGAAGTTGCCATTCAAGCTGTACATGTTTTGCAATCGGTCGCTGATAAGCTAGGCCTGCAGAACCTATCTATTAAAGAATGCCTTGTTGGAGGTGCTGCTATTGACCAACTTGGCGTTCCTCTCCCGGAGGAGACTCTCAAAGCTTGCTCTGAAGCAGATGCAATTTTTTTAGGAGCTGTAGGCGGCCCTAAATGGAAGGATGTTGATGTAAAAATTCGACCAGAACAGGGGCTTTTGGACCTAAGAAAATCGCTAGGACTTTTTGCAAACTTACGCCCTGTAACCGCTCATGCCAGCTTAAGCAGTCTCACTCCGTTTAAAATTGACCATCTTTCAGGCCTAGATATTATGGTAGTTAGAGAATTAACAGGTGGCTTATACTTTGGTAAGCGCGGAAGAGATAAAAACGAAGCATACGATACATGTATTTATACCGTTCCAGAAATAGAACGAATAGCGCGACTTGCAGGCAAGCTTGCGGCATCACGCAACCAAAATGTTACTTCTGTTGATAAGGCCAATGTTCTTGATACCTCTCGTCTTTGGAGAGAAACCGTAGAACGTATTTTTAAGAATGAATTTCCAGATATTGTCCTGGATCACATTTATGTTGATGCGGCTGCCATGTACTTGATAAGCAGACCTGAGACATTTGACGTCATCCTTACTGAGAATATGTTTGGAGACATTCTAAGTGATGAAGCATCAATGCTTGCAGGTTCGTTAGGACTATTACCCTCTGCATCACTTGGTGATAATGGACCTGGCTTATTTGAGCCAATACACGGTTCAGCACCAGATATTGCGGGAAAAGGAATTGCCAACCCATGTGGGGCCATTCTGAGTATTGCTATGATGTTTCGCCATACTCTTAACAAACCCGAAGTTGCTAAAGCAATAGAACAGGCCGTTACCAAAACACTTGGCTCTGGAGTTTTAACTGCTGATCTTACTGATGTTAATAATGCTGTAAGCACTGAGGAATTTGGCGCGGCTGTAATTAACGCAATAAATCTATAACAGATTAGTGCTTATATCGGAAATTCTGGTACCTGCCTCTTCAATTTATTTAGATTGCCTATGAGGGTCTTCGGCATCCTCCCAAACTTGCATCACTTCGTCTCGGGTGAGTATTGAATAAGGATCAAGCGATCCGGGTAAATTTATTTTTACCCAAACATTCAAAATATCTTCGGTTTCTGCATCTCGTCCATTAGCTTTTCTAAATAATTTCATCTTCGCGGCCATCTCTAACAATTTAGCTTCATATTTCTCGGCCTCCTCAGAGAGTCGAATCATTCTTTGCAGTGTTATTTCATCTGTCACTCTATAACCCCAAAGACCGTTTTACATATCAACACTATTGGAAGCGTATCTATATAAGGAAGCCTAACTATTTTCTATTGGAACACCACTGTGAAACCGCATCATAGAATCAGACTGAAGAATCAAGGCTTTTTCATGTTTTAAAAAAAACTCTATTCGATCAGTAATAGGGTCTTCCCCTACCCCTTTAGCCAATGAAAGATACCCTTGAAAGTGCCGACTCTCAGATTTTAATAGTGAACCATAAAAAGCGACTAGATCGGGGTCTTTTGAGCCCAACTCACTAATTAGACAAAAAAACCTCTCGCAAGATCGTGCCTCAATTATTGCCCCAACAATCAATGCGTCTATTAACCGGTCTGGCTCAACTTTTCGAATCTCTGAATGTAATACGTTCGCATAACGCGAAGCCGGTATACGACGGTAATCAATTCCACGTTTATGTAGTATTGAAAGTACTTGCTCAAAATGCCGTAATTCTTCTCGTGCTAATTTCGACATTTTCTCCATTAGAGAAAATGTCCAGCCTGAACCGTTATCACCACCGCCATACCTGCGTATCAAACTTTGCGCTTGCTGCGCTGCCCTAAGCTCCAGGGACACATGATCAAGGAGGATAGTGGGCAACTCTTGCACCGCTCTTGAAGCCCAAGCTTTAGGAGTTCTACATAATAAAAAACTCAAGGCTGGTGCAGCATGGCTACCATAGTGATTAGACAGCTGAGAATTCATACTTAACTAGTTAGTCTAAGATCTCCCGAAGAGGCAGAGATTCACCACTAGATAAAATAATTTCTCTTATTCGGATCGATCGCCCATCGTTTCGAGCAGCTTCACCACTAATTTGAATTTGATCACCGGGCTTCAAGGTGCTTTTTGTCCAACCGCCTCGAGCAAGTTTATTTGGAGCTGTAAGTTCTGCCTGCCAGGATTCAGATTGACCGGCGTCATCCTCAATCGTGAAATAAAGTTGAACATGCGGATTAATAAACCGTAGTTCCGTTATAACAGCCTGAACTGTAATTCGTTCGTTTGAATAGGCGGCAAAACCATGATGCGCCATGGATAATTTTGCTAATGTAAGTGCAGCAACACTTAAGATAATAAGAAACAAAACCTTAATTCTCATAAAAACCATCTCCCTACACTAAAAAGCTTTTGCCCATAAATAGCATCCTACTCCAAGACTTTTCCATATATATGTACTATTTAACCATATATTTAATTATTAGCTCTGAACTTACATCTGATTTTCTATCAGTTAAGCATCTTATTTAAGCTAACCCTAAAATGATGCTATGCGTATCTTTTCTTTACCTATAGAATTAAACACCAGAAAACGCCCGGGTGGCGGAATTGGTAGACGCAAGGGACTTGAAAGATGTTTGAGCACTCAGGTCGGAAACGCTTGATGTGAATGGAGTCAAATTCGGGGAAACCTCATCGCCTCAGGCAGTGGCAATCCCGAGCTAAGCCTCGTGAGTATAACTCTCGAGGAAAGTGTAGAGACTTGACGGCTCCTGCCTAAACTGTGGAAAAGACAGCATGGTAAAGAGAAAGTCCAGACCACAAATGTGCTAAAAAAGGCATAGCAGCGAAAGCTGTAGCGGGTAAGAAAATCCCTCGGAGGAAACTCCGTGCCGGTTCGATTCCGGCCCCGGGCACCACTCAACCACCACCTTATAGTTGCGCCTTTAAAACCTCAAAAGCATACTTAGCACCCTTTTAAGGTCCTACACCTATGCTGCTTAGTGAATTTGCCCGCACTTTAGAGGCTGAATCAGCCTTTACCGTACTTGGAATTGCCAAGGAATTGATAAATTCCGGCAAGGATATAGTTGAGCTTGAGATTGGTGATAGCCCATTTGATAGTACAGCTACGGCTCGCAAAACAGGGATCGAAGCCATAGAGGCTAACCATTCACACTATTGCCCATCTCCGGGCATACCTGAATTCCGTAAAGCTGCAGCTCAATTTGTAAAAACTGAGTTTAATGTTCCAGCTGAAGTCGAAAATATAGTGGCTGGCCCGGGCGCGAAGATTTTCGAGCAGTATTTTTGTGAAGCATTTTTAAACCCTGGGGATGGAGTGCTCGTTTTTAGTCCTTACTTCCCTACTTATGTTCCAAATATTGAACGTCGTGGGGGCAGACCTGTACTCACTCCACTGCGTCAATCAGAACAATTCCGACCTTCACTAACTGATATTGAACGTTTTCTTGCAGATGACCCCTCACCAAAGGCTATTTTTCTTAATTCGCCACAAAACCCTACTGGAGGAGTAGCTACTGCTGAGGATCTCAAGGCCATAGCCGATCTTGTGAGAGGTCAGGAAATAGCCATTTTTAGCGATGAACCCTATTGTCATATGATCTGGGAAGGTTCCCATCATTCCATTCTTAGTGAACCCGGCATGATGGAGCAATCAGTCGGTGCGTATACATTCAGCAAATCATATAGCATGAGCGGATGGCGACTTGGCTTCGTAGTCTCCTCAATTGAAATTGCTGATGCAATTACAAAAATGATTAATACCACACTATCCTGCACTCCCCCATTGGTTCAACTCGCTGGAACGGCGGCCTTAGGTAGTGACGCAAAAGAGCGTCAAGAGGTAATGGAACAATTCCATGAAAAAGTAACGCTTCTTACAAATGGCCTTAATAAACTTAGCGGTTTTAAGCTATTGCCTCCAAAAGCCACATTCTATGTCTTCCCCAATGTAAAAGAACTATGCAATAACATTGGTATCACCAGCCACGGGTTAGCAATGTACCTTCTAGAAGGAGCAGATGATGACTTTGGCATAGCATGTCTAGGCGGAGAATGTTTTGGAGAAGCCGGTGAAGGATTTTTGAGATTCAGCTGCGCTGAACCTAATGATCGTTTAAAACTTGCTCTTGATTTCATTCCCATAGCATTAAGCCGTAAAGACCGCCTTGCTGAATGGCTAGAAAAAAATCCTCATTACCGTCTGACAAGAATGTATGCAATCGATTAATTTAATAATTATCTAAAAAGTTCTGATTAACATATAACCCAGCAATCATTAACCGTTATTAACTTAAAAGAACAGTTAAAATAAAACAATAACCTGCTGTTTTATATTGTAATAACATCATTACCAGCTATGATCTCGGATCGATTCGAGGCATGACAGATTCGAGGCATGACATTAATGATCCATCCAAGAAATAACCTTGCTTTTTTCCCAGTCCTTTTAGTCAGTTTCTTCTACTCAACCTTATCCTTAGCACAAGTTGGCTCTGATGCTAATTCGGAGATAGAAAATATTGTTGTTTTTGGCCAAAATACAGAAAATACACTAGACCTGGGTGCCATCTCTAGTTCTGGCAGTCGTTTAGGTTTATCCGTAATGGAAACACCTGCCTCTATCGAACTAATCGATTCTAGTGTCATGCGTGCACGTGGATATAAAAGTGTAGCCGATGCGGTAAAGAATTTGCCTGGCGTAGTTTCCGGAGAAAGCCCTGCCGCACCATCTACATTTTCCATGCGTGGATTTAGTCGCAGCGCAATCACTGTGTTACGTGATGGAATCTGGCTTGGGCCAGCTAATATGGTTATGCGCCCACAGAATACATTCAACCTCGATCGAATAGAGGTGCTACGTGGTCCGGGGTCTGCTTTGCATGGACAGGGCGTCGTTGGTGGCACGGTGAATACTATTGTTAAACGAGCGACTGCTGATGCCCAGCAACCAAACGAGATAGTGGCATCATATGGACGCTATGGCACCTATCAATTTGGCATCGGTGGTAATGCTGAGCTAAGTGATTCGACTTGGTTGAGAGTGGATGTTAATCGATACGGTTCAGAAGGGTATATTGATCGTATGGATCCTGAGTCAACTAATGTGACTGCTAGTATACTCTGGCAAGCTACTGATGATTTTGATGTCGAGTTTCAGGTGGACTATCTGGATGATAGCCTAGCTGACTATTGGGGTACGCCTTTGGTTCCTAAAGGTTCTGCACTTTCTCCTCTCAGCGACGTTGTTTTGACCACCACAGGTGAAACATTGGATGAGCAGGCTAGATTTCGAAACTTCAATGTTCAAGATAGTCGTGCGGTCTCTGATCAGTTGCTGTTCCGTGCAGATTTAAGCTGGCGATTGTCTGACAATATTGAACTTAAGAACACTACATACAGTTTTAATGCAGATCGTGATTGGGGTAACGCCGAAGGCTATGTGTATTGCACTAAAGTTGTCGATGTTTGCACAGAGACAGGTGTTATCCAGCGGTATTATGGTTACTTCTTCGTAACCCATGATCAGCACTTGCTGGGCAATCGTCTTACGGCCAACATAAACTCGCAAATCGGTGGTTTCGATAATCGCTTCCTGGCAGGTCTTGAGCTTACTGATTTAGATTTTTCAAGAGCACGTGGCTTCAGGCGAAAGATACCTTTGGCGGCAGGAGATTCTGTAGATCCCATTGCACCGAAACCCGGCAATTATGGCTCTAGAGAGTTACGTGGCATAAGCCCTACAGAAATTGATACTCGTGCCGTGTTTGTTGAGAATGCTCTAGATCTTACTGACACAGTTACAGTCGTAACTGCCTTGCGTCACGAAGAGCTCGACTTATTGCGTCAAAACTTTAATGCTACTGGGACACTAGAGACGTCCAGTTTTTCCAGAGATTTTGATTGGCTTAGTTGGCGACTTGGTGTGGTTGCTAGGTTGACAGACGACATTTCTGCATATGGACAATACAGTGATGCGAAAGATCCAGTAAACGCTAATCTCTTTTTGGTTAACTCTGGTGAAAATCTTGACCTCACCGATGCTGTGCAATGGGAAGTTGGCTTAAAAGGTTCTTGGCATGATGGTCGCACGCAGGCCACGATTGCCTACTTCGATATCCAGCGGGATGATGTACTGGAGAGAATTGGGGTCGATTCGGCAGCGAGCATTGGTGGCCGTGATTC
>JAQWRR010000091.1 GCA_029243585.1 Gammaproteobacteria bacterium | reverse complement strand
TTAGATCTGTTTCTATTGCTGGTTTTGTTTTACTAATAATTATGGCTGGGTTGGGTGATTCTATAGCGCCTAGTATGAGCGCATATGCTCGTGAATTTCGTGCAACCGCCATGCTTGATAGTGATTCAGTAGCTAATGGACCATCAATGTGGCTAAAAGATGGCAATAGAATTGTCAATTTTCATCGTGAAGCAAACGGTATAGGTTTTGGTGGGGTTTATTTGTTTGAGATAGATGACGACGGGGGGCTTGTGCAAATTGCGCATGCTGATACTGCAGATATAGATCAGGATAATAAGTGGCTTTTAAGTAACTATGCTGAGACAGTATTTCAGGGATCTAATGGGGTTGAGGCGTATACGGAGCAATATATAACAAAAGATTTTAATCTTAGCCCAGAACTGCTTGATCTTTCTGTGGTGCGTCATGACCTTTTAGATACAGATGGACTGAAAAGGTACATCAGTTATTTAGAGTCTAATGGTTTAGATTCAACGCAGCATTTAATAGCTTACTGGGCTCGTATGGCTGATATAGTCTCGGTGTTTTTTATGTCTATACTTGCTTTGCCTTTTGTATTCGGTGGCCTTCGATCTGCAGGCACAGGCACGAGACTTATGGTGGGCCTACTGATTGGACTAGGTTACTATGTTATGTCTGAGACTTTTGCAAATAGTGGTCAGGTTTTTGAGCTTGATCCGTTCATTGTTGCTTGGCTGCCAAGTACTGTACTTTTGCTTGTTACCATATTGGTTTTTCTTAGGGTTCGTTAGAGCCTCCCCTAGTGATACTTTTTTATTGTAAGACCTTTTACCTTAATCTAGATTTATATATATATTATAGAAAAAGCTTTTTTGAGTGCTTGTTTTGATATAAACAGAAAAATACCTCGACTATAGAATGGGTTTTCCCCTAATGCTTAGTGGAGGACATAGTTTTTCCATTGAAAGAATAAACCTTTAGTGGAAGATGAAAATAATAAAGGATGTTTGTAATGACTATTAGAGAAAAGCTGACGCGGCGGAATGCTGTAAAACTTGGGTTGCTATCAGCAAGCATGCCTGTATTAGCTAAAACGCTTTCTGTTCCAGCATCAGCACAGGATCTTGGTCCTGGTAATAGATATGTTGGTGAGATTGGGGGTCGAAACCATGATGAGTTATTCACTGGCGAACCCGTTGTTGGTGGCGGTCAAATGGAAATACGACTTAATCAGTCTATCCATACGGATGATCCACATGAGCTTGAAGTTGCTCGACGTATGAGACCCTTTGACCCCTTATCTTGGTATACGGAGTGGAACCGTGTAGCACAAATAAATGAAGAACTTGCGGTAGGTTATGAGGAACATGGGTTAAATACATCAGCTCATGGTTTTTATATGCGTGCTAGCCGATTTTATCGTCTTTCTATTGTCTATCAGGAGGATTCTGATGAAACGATGCTGTCAGGCTATATGAAATTCCGTGAATTATTTGATAAAGCATGGGAGCTTGATTCTCCACCTTTTGAACGAGTCAATATTCGTGTTGATGGTCATGATTTGCAAGGTTATCTCCGTAAGCCTGGTGGCGAGCCTGGGACCCGTTTCCCTATTGTTATAAACTATCAAGGCGCTGATTCTCTAGCTGAAAACACAATAATGGGAGGTGGGCGCTATACAGATCGAGGGATGGCCTATTTAGTTATTGATTTACCTGGACAAGGCGCAGCTAAGCGGTTACAGAATTTATATATGGAACCGGATCCTGAAAGGTATGTGACGCCGTTGATAGATTATGTGCAGTCCCGAGCTGATATTGATCCCGATAGGATTGGACTGCAAGGTCAAAGTATGGGTAGCTTTGCTGCTCCTCGTGCAGCTACCGGTGACAGTAGAATTAAAGCTGTCCTAGTATCTGCGGGTTCTCATGATTTGCTTAGGGATATTTTTGAATATTATCCGCCAATTCAAGATAGGGTTCGATGGATAATTGGCGCTAGAGATCTAGCAGATGCTAGGAGGCGTTTGGAGGAATACTCTATAGAAGGTGTTGCTCAGAAAATCGAATGCCCTATGTTGATAGGTTATGGCCCAAAGGACCGTATTATGGATCCTCAGGGCGCATTCAGGCTTTATAACGCAGCTGTTAATTCAGACAGGCAAATGTGGTCTGGTGCTGGTCATCCACACCATGAAGCAAAGTCAGGTGGTCCTTTAGATCTCAGGTTGCCTACCGATATAGATTGGGTGGCAAAACAATTAGGGACTGCAAGCTAAAAATTCCAAGTTGAATAAATAGTCAAATGGTGTCCATGAAATATACTGCCTTAGTAACCATAATTTCTTTAGTGGTTACATTGGTATTTGGTGCCCGTGTGGGAATGATGCGTGCCAGATTTAATATAGAAGCTCCTTCATTAACTGGTTCTTCTGAATTTGAACGCGCATTCAGAATTCATATGAATACAGTAGAACAGCTTGTTTTGTTTATTCCGGTACTTTGGCTTTCAACAAGTGTTCTAGGAGATCTGCTCGCTGCTGGTATAGGGTCTGTTTGGGTGGTAGGGCGAGTGATTTATGCTGATGCTTATCTGAGAAACCCCGCAAGTCGCAGACCTGGAATGATTATCACGCTTATGTCTACGGGCTTATTAATGTTAGCGACTCTTTGGGGGATTTTTAGTGACGTATTGGGGTTAGGAAATGGCAGTATGTCTCTTTCTAGTGTGTACTTTTGGGGTGTTTGGGGGTAAATGGCGCTCCCTAGGGGAATCGAACCCCTGTTTCAGCCTTGAGAGGGCCGCGTCCTAACCGCTAGACGAAGGGAGCGAGCGTGCCGATACTAGGTGAGGCTGTTATGATAGCCGGGTTTACCAAGTGGTTAAACTAGCCAACGGAATCTGTTTGAATTACACGGATCCTCATCCACAATCTGGTCCCAACATAATTCCTCGTCCTGAGCATGCTCTTTCACGGGCTGATATTTCTAATAATGCTCTGAAGGTCCTGTATCGCCTTAAAAAGGCAGGATATCAAGCTTTTCTGGTGGGTGGTGGAGTGAGGGATTTATTATTAAAAATCAACCCTAAAGATTTTGATGTTGTTACAGATGCACTTCCAGATGAAGTACGTGCGTTATTTCGTAATTGCCGTTTAATTGGAAAACGTTTTCGACTGGCTCATGTACATTTTGGTCGTGAAGTAATAGAGGTTGTGACATTTCGTTCTTCAGCGGATGGTATAAAGAATGAGCGTAAACATTCAGATACTGGAAGAATCATTCGTGATAACTCTTACGGTACCATTTCCGAAGATATTTGGAGACGGGACTTTACGGTTAATGCCCTTTATTACAATATCGCAGACTTCTCTATTTGGGATTACACGTCGGGTCTGCAAGACGTTGCAAGTCGTACGTTAAGACTGATCGGAGATCCAAAGACTAGATATAGAGAAGATCCAGTTAGAATGCTTAGGGCCGTTCGGTTTGCGTCTAAATTGAACTTTCAAATAGCACAAGAATCATCTTTGCCTATCAGGAAGTTAGGAGGGCTACTTGAAGATGTACCGCCAGCCCGTTTATATGATGAGACACTAAAACTCTTTCATGCTGGACATGGTGTTAACAGCTTTGAGAAGTTGCTTGAATTCGATTTGCTGAAATATTTGTTTCCTCATACAGCAGCTTCTTTAAACTCTAATAAAAATTTTAATATTTTAAGGTTTATTCGTAAAGGCTTAGAAAATACGGATAAAAGGGTTCAAGTGGGTGAGCCTGTTACTCCTATGTTTTTATATGCTATTTTTTTATGGCAGCCCATTCTTAATTATGCAAAGAAGATTCGTGCCGAAAAAAAGCATAGTCAAATAGAGGCTTTGCTTGATGCATGTGATGATCTTGTTAGTGAGCAACAAAACCATACTTCTTATCCAAGACGGTTTAGTACGCCGATGAAGGATGTTTTAGCAATGCAGTTGCGTTTTGAGCATCGTCGTGGTGCGCGAGCTCATAGGTTATTAAGTAATCGTCGATTTAGGGCTGCGTATGATTTTCTTTTGCTTCGTGCGGCTTGTGGAGAGGTTGACCAGGAACTCGCTGATTGGTGGACAAATGTTCAGACTCTTACTCCTGGGGAGCAACGTAAGGCCTTTTCCTTGCAGAGCAAGCGTTCTAATAGGCGCCATAGTGCTAATTGAGACTCTAAATTCCTCTGTAGTTTGGTAATTAAGTCTCGACGAGATCCCGCATTTAAGCGAAAATTTGTACAGTTATCCCACAGAAGATAAAGTGCCAGTTTAGCTGAGATCATGAACGATAATTTGGATACTTCCCGACCTAAATCACCCCGCTATATTGTGGTTGAGGGACCTATTGGCGTAGGAAAAACAAGCTTGGCTAGGCGTTTGGCCGAAAGTTTTAATAGCGACTTGATTCTTGAGAAACCAGATGAGAACCCTTTTCTAGAGCAGTTTTATAGTAATCGCCGTAGCTCTGCTCTTCCCACCCAATTATTTTTTCTTTTTCAACGGGCTCGACAGATTGAGGAAATTAGACAAAGTGATATGTTTTCTCCTGTCAGAATCGCTGATTTTTTGCTTGAAAAGGACAGGTTATTTGCCGAGCTTAACTTGGATGCTAATGAATTAAACTTGTATCAACAGATTTATGATACTTTAAATATTAATCCGCCAACCCCGGATCTTGTAATCTACTTGCAAGCTCCCTCAGCTGTCTTGATGCAGAGAGTGGCTAATCGTGGTCTCGGTTATGAGAAGTTGATGGATAAAGGTTATCTGGAACAGTTGGGGGAGGCATATGCGCGTTTTTTCTATGAGTATGATGAAGCGCCGCTACTTATAGTAAATGCTGCCGTTATTGATCCGATTCACCGTGAAACAGATTATCAAGAACTCCTTCAAGCTATTCATCGAATAAAGTATGGACGTCACTTTTTTAATCCTGCAGTGGAAACTATCGCATGATATTAAGGCTCTAAATAGTCACCTATTAAGTACTTCGAGGATGTTTGATGTATAAGCAACTGCAACAACGGGGCATGAACTCTCCACCAATTAATGTATCGACGCTACGGCGTATGAAAACCGAGGCAGAACCTATTGCCTGTTTGACTGCTTATGATGCGAGTTATGCGCAGCTTGTAGATATGGCTGGTGCCGATCTTGTGCTTGTTGGGGATTCTCTTGGCATGGTGATTCAAGGTCAGGAGACTACTGTCCCTGTAACTGTAGACGATGTGGTTTATCACACCCGAATTGTTGCTAGAGGATTAAGCCGAGCATTTCTTGTGTCTGACCTACCCTTTATGAGTTACGCAACGCCAGAACAAGCGTTAGATAATGCGGTGAGATTGATGCAAGAGGGTGGAGCAAAAATGGTAAAACTTGAGGGCGGACAGAGTCAGATTGCTGTAGTGGAGTGTTTGGCTCGTCATGATATTCCTGTTTGTGCTCATGTTGGATTAAAGCCTCAGTCTGTTCATAAAATCGGTGGTTTTAAGGTTCAGGGTAGGGATAATATAGCGGCGAAACAGATGACAGAGGATGCTAAAGCTCTTGAAAGTGCTGGCGCTGATCTGATGCTGTTAGAATGCGTTCCGAACGAAGTTGGTGAGCTCATATCAGAATCTATAGACTTGCCAATCATTGGTATTGGTGCTGGTCCAAATGTAGATGGTCAAATTCTGGTTCTTTATGACATGCTTGGTATTACCCAAGGTCGTACGCCTCGATTTGTTAAAAACTTCACAGTAAATACTGAGACAACATTAGATGCGTTACAGGCTTATGTTTCTGCTGTAAAGGACCGCAGTTACCCAGCAAAGGAACACTGCTTTTCTTGATAAAAGGGCGCTATATTTATGAATGAGGCTGATGTGATTTTCAATGAGCCCCGCGTTCCACTACAAGGTGCTTATACATTAAGCGCCTTGCGTGAACTCGTGAGCTCTTGGCGCTTGAGTCATAGTACAGTTGCCTTGGTGCCAACAATGGGGAATTTGCATGAGGGCCACCTAAGTTTGATGCGTCGTGCAAGAGACTTTGCAGATAAGGTTGTATGCAGTATTTTTGTTAATCCAACCCAATTTGGGCCAACAGAGGATTTTGCTGCATACCCTAGAAGTCTAGTAGAGGATGAGGCGTTATTGGCAGATCAGGGTTTGGTTGACCTAGTTTTTGCTCCTGAAAATAAAGATATATATCCATTTGGGTTAGATAATACTGTCAGGCTAGAAATGCCTGATCTAAGCATGGAGCTTTGTGGTGCTAATAGATCAGGGCATTTTTCTGGTGTTGCTTCAGTTGTATTACGGCTGCTTAATCTTGTGACGCCTGATGTTCTCGTGCTTGGTGAGAAAGATTATCAGCAGCTGATTTTGCTAAAAAGAATGATCCGAGATCTTCATTTGCCAATACAGGTGTCTTCAGGAGCTATTTATCGTGAATCAGATGGCCTAGCAATGAGTACTAGAAATCAATATCTAAGTCCTCATGAAAGAAAAATTGCACCTAGGTTACATGAGGAGCTCAAAAAAGTAGGTGAGGCTCTTCAAGCCGGACAGCAGGATTATCATGCGCTAGAACAAGCAGCCATAAATGCTTTGGAATCAGTAGGCTTTAAGTCAGAATATGTGGAGGTGCGTCGTACTATTGATCTTGGTAAGCCTGACAATATGAGTTCGCCTAAAGATCTTATTGTGTTAGCAGCAGCTAAGTTGGGACGTGCGCGGTTAATTGATAATGCTCAACTCTGAATGACAGAACTAACTATATTTCGTTTTTACTGCTTTCATGTTGGGTAAGTGCCCAAAGAACATGTTCTCTAACAAGCTCAGATGTATGGTATTTTTTTTCTTTTAGGGCTGAAAGAATTTCATTCGTTGTTGGGGCATTGCCAAGAGCGACTGCCAGATTCCTTAGCCACCCTTCGTAACCTGCTCGTCTAAGGGCACTTCCCTTTGTTTTTTTGTCCCAATAAGCCTCACTCCAACTAAATAGTTCAATGAGCGTCACCTGGGCTAGATTTTGTCTTGGAATGAAGTCTTTTTCTTCGCTTGCTTTTGCAAATTTATTCCAAGGACAGACTAATTGACAGTCATCACAACCAAAAATTCGGTTACCAATTCCTGGTCTTAGTTCCACAGGAATGCTTCCCTTAAGCTCTATTGTTAAATATGAAATACATCTCCGAGCATCAAGCTTGTAAGGTGCAACTATTGCTTGGGTAGGGCATACATCAATACACGCTGAACAGCTGCCGCAGTGATCCATTATTGGTTTATCTATTGGAAGAGGAAGGTTGGTATAGAGTTCTCCTAGAAAAAACAAGGACCCAGCTTTTGGGTTTATGATGTTTGTATGTTTTCCAATCCAACCGAGCCCTGCTTTTTGCGCTATAGGCTTTTCCAGAACTGGAGCACTATCAACAAAAACACGATAACCAAAATTGCCAATTTGTGTTTCGATACTGGTTGCGAGTTGACGAAGACGCTTTCGTAATACCTTATGATAATCTCGGCCAAGAGCGTAACGTGATATGTAAGCTTTTTCTGGATTACTAAGGTTCTTTTTAGTATTTGTGCTAATAGTTGGCCAATAGTCCATGCGCGCGGAAATGACTCTAACGGTGCCTGGAACAAGACGCTCGGGGCGAGATCGTTTCTTGCCGTGACGACTCAGATAGTCCATATCCCCATGGCATCCTTCAGCTAACCATTTTTCAAAACGTTCTTCAGCCTCTCCTAAATCAGTATCTGCAATACCAACCTGTTGAAAACCTAGTCTTATGCCATTCTGTTTGATTTCTTGAGTAATGTCATAAAGCTCTGCTTTTGAGAAAACTTTGTTTTGTAAGATGTCGGTCTTCATGTAGGGGCAAGTATAATCGGGTATATGAATAGCCTGTACAGTGAATCTCCAGCCGCCGTCTATACAGCCAATCAGATTAGTCAACTTGACAGAATGGCTACTGATGAATTGGGTGTTTCCAGCTATCAACTAATGTGCCGTGCAGGTAAGGCTGCTTTCGAAGTATTGAGGAGTTATTGGCCGAAAGCTCAGACCATGGCGGTGTTTTGTGGGCCAGGAAATAATGGTGGAGATGCTTATGTGCTTGCTAGCGTCGCTTTAGCTTTTGGAATGCAGGTTAGGGTGATAACAGTTACCCCTGAGGATCAACTTCAAGGGAGCTCTTTAGAGGCTTGGAAGGAATGTCGGCAGCAAGGCGCAAGAATTGATTTGTTTTCTGCGGACTGTCCGATTACAGAGGATGTAATCATAGATGGTTTATTGGGTATTGGTCTCAGCCGTGATCTAGAAGGTGAGATTTTAGCGGCCGTAGAAATCATCAATGAATCCAGTAAGCCAGTTCTCTCTTTGGATATACCAACGGGCTTAGATGCTAATACTGGGTTGGTGCATCACTCTAGTGTGAAAGCTGATGTAACTATTTCATTTGTTGGGTTAAATCAGGGGTTATTTCTAGGTGTTGGCCCTGATTATATTGGCAAATTAGAGTTTTCTGATTTAGCTATTTCTCCAGATATCTATAAACAGATACCAGCAAGAGTTCAAAGGGTTACTAAATCAATTTTAGAAAAAGCATTAACACCGCGTTCTCAGCTTGCGCATAAAGGGATGAATGGAAGCCTACTGTTAGTGGGTGGAGAGCCAAGCATGTCTGGGGCTATTCGTCTTGCATCGGAGGCTGCGCTTCGCTCTGGGGCTGGTTTAGTCAGGGTTGCAACACATCCTAATTCGGTAGCAACTGTAATGGCTAGTCGAGCAGAAGTTATGTGTCATGGAGTTATGAGTGAAGGTGAGCTGCAACCACTGCTAGAGTCCGCAGATGCGGTTGTGTTAGGGCCAGGCTTAGGCCAGTCATTATGGGCGCAGAATCTTTGGGAGTGTGTTGTTAAGTCAAACTTGCCAATAATTTTGGATGCTGATGGGCTTAATCTTCTTTCCAGTCGATTATTGACTCGTGGTAATTGGATTTTGACTCCTCATCCTGGAGAGGCTGCGAGGTTGCTTAAAACTGATACTGCTACTGTGCAGGCTGATCGTTTAGGGGCAGTGATGGAACTAGCGAGGATTTTTAAGGGCGTAACTATACTGAAAGGGGCTTGTAGTTTGGTTTCGTCGGGAGAATATCCTGTCAGTTTATGTGATAAGGGTAATCCTGGTATGGCAACGGCTGGAATGGGAGACGTGCTCGCAGGACTTTTAGGAGGGTTAGCAGTCCAGCTAGATAGTTTGGAGTTGGCTGCCCAAGCTGGTGTTTTAATTCATGCTGCTAGTGGTGATTCTGCTGCTTTAGATGGAGAGCGTGGGTTGCTTGCTGGGGATGTTGTCGAAAATATTCGTTTATGGATGAACCCTCCCTATAAATAACATTAGTAATCACATATATAAAATACAGAAATAATGAAAACAGATTCTAATAAAATCGAGATATCTTATACCTCATTGGATGAAGAGCAGTTTCGAGAAAAAGCAACAGACATTGCTCAAGTTTGGCGGGCTCAAGAGGCCAATAATTTGATCGTTGGCTTGGAAGGTACGCTCGGTTCTGGAAAAACTACCTGGGTTAGGGCGATGCTAGAGGGTTTAGGTTATCAGGGAAAAGTCCCATCGCCGACCTATACGCTTTTGGAGCAATATCAACTAACAGATTTGAGTGTGGTTCATTTGGATTTATATAGATTGCCTGAATCAATGGATACTGCAGAAGAACAGTCCAGTGAGTTTGAAGCTTTGGGAGTAAGAGAGTGGCTTGCTAAAGGTAAAACATGGTTGCTTGCTGAGTGGCCATCACGCTCACCACAATTTTGTGCTCGTGCTGATATCTGGATTGATTTTGAGTTTATAGGGCCATATGAGCGCAAATTAGTTATGAGCGAGCGTTCTAAAATCGGGCAGAGTTTTCTTAGTCAGTTACGGTAATATTCTCTTTTTGATTCGAGCTATTCTTTGTAATTCTTTATTTTTTAAGGGATAATATTTATCCATGAGATAGATTCCTTGACTATAACCCGGCTCTTCCAGGGAGAGGCTATTAGTGATTTTTGGACTCAAACGGTTTCTTGTGATCCCAATCTTTTTTGGGGTTTTCTCAGCATGTCCTATTGCTCATGAGGTTGAGGGGGTACGACTCTGGTCAAGTCCTGAGTCAACTCGTTTCGTAATCGATCTTGCTGCTCCAACGGAGCATCGTGTTTTTAGTCTTGAGAATCCTAATCGTGTAGTCATTGATCTTGCCGACACAGTTATTCCTGAGGCTAGCCTGTTGCCTGAGAAACAGGGTTTTGTAAGCGGCATTAGAACAGGCAAGCAACCAGGTGGTCAGTTAAGGGTAGTGCTTGATGTAAGCCAGTCTGTAAAACCGCAAAGTTTTTTGTTAGAACCTAATCAAACCTATGGGCATCGATTAGTTGTCGATCTTATGCCTTTGGTAGATTCAAGAGTTGTGAAACGAGTCTTCCGATCAGAGATGGAAGAAGGTAGACCTGTGGTAATTGCAATTGATGCTGGGCATGGAGGCGATGATCCTGGTGCAACTGGATCAAAAGGAGTACGCGAAAAGGATGTTGTGCTAGGCATTTCTAGAAACCTTGCTCTAGAGGTGGACTCTCAACCTGGTATGAAATCAATTCTAATACGAGACGGCGATTATTACTTGCCGCTTCGGTCTCGAATTGGACGAGCGCGTGAAGCATCAGCAGACCTGTTTGTATCAATACATGCTGATGCATTTCGTGATTCTAGCGTTAAAGGGGCAACTGTTTATGTGCTGTCGGAGAAAGGTGCCACAGATGAGGCTGCACTTAGGCTAGCTAAAAGAGAGAATGATTCTGATTTGATCGGAGGAGTGTCTTTGGCCGACAAGGAACCTCTATTAGCTAGAGTATTGCTAGATCTTTCCCAAAGCGCTGCGATTAGCGCAAGTGCTGCTGCTGGAGAGCGTGTTATTAGAAGGTTAAGTAATGTTACCTCCATGCGAAAATCTAGAGTGCAAAGAGCCCCTTTTTTGGTTTTAAAATCACCAGATATGCCGTCCATTCTTGTGGAAACTGCGTATATCTCTAATCCTAATCAAGAGTCTGAGTTAAGAACCCAGAGCTACCAAAAGTCTTTAGCTAGGGCAATTCATAATGGGATTTTGGACTACTTTAGAGATAATCCTCCACCAGAAAGTTATTTAGCCTTTAATCCGCCGCCTATGCAAAGTGATTCTATCCGGCATGTAATAACTAGAGGTGAAACTCTCTCTGAGATAGCGCAACGCTATAAAGTGAGCATTACAGCTTTAAAAAGATCAAATTCCTTGGCTAGCAATGTTATACGAATAGGCCAAGTGATCACTATTCCTGCAATTTAAAACTGTAACTATATTTTAATAGGATTGTTATAGCTCGGCTCAGTGGCCTTGTTCGGTCTACAATAGGCCTTGTGACTATTTCAATACTTCCTTCACGATTGATAGATCAAATTGCCGCAGGCGAGGTGGTTGAGAGACCTGCGTCAGCTGTTAAGGAGCTTATAGAAAATAGTCTTGATGCGGGAGCAACAAGAATTGAACTTGAGATAGAGGGTGGGGGCACTCGTTTAATTCGTGTTCGGGACAATGGAATTGGAATTGCAAAAGATGAGCTTGTGATTGCTTTATCAAGGCATGCTACCAGTAAAATTTCTAATTTTGATGATTTAGAAAATCTCTCAACGCTAGGGTTTAGAGGTGAAGCATTGCCAAGCATTGCCTCTGTAGCTCAGGTTAAATTAATTTCTCATGTAAAAGGAGAAGAGTTTGGTTGGACTATTGACTCATCAAGTCCAGATAACTCAGATATTCAATTAGCCTCACATCCTGAGGGCACTACCATTGAGGTAAGGGATTTATTCTTTAATACTCCTGCTAGACGGAAGTTTCTTAAGACTGAACGAACTGAATTTTCCCATATTAATTTCTTTTTCCGTTGTTTGGCACTTGCTCGATTTGATGTTGAGTGGAAATTAAAAAACAACCAACGTTCGATTTTAACGCTTGAATCCGCGCCAGATCGAGTGAGACAGGAAAATCGTTTGAAACGTCTTTGTGGCGAAGAGTTTTTGGAGCATGCTCGATATTTTGAGAAAGAAATAGAGGGATTTCGTCTGAGTGGATGGCTTGCTGAACCAGCTTTTTCATCGGGTCAAACTAACATGCAATTCACCTTTGTTAATGGGAGGTATGTGCGCGATAAGCTCTTAAGGCATGCGATTCGTTTGGGTTATCAGGATGTGCTTTTCCATGGTCGACATCCTTGTTATGTCGTGTTTCTAGAGTCAAATCCGCGTCGTGTAGATGTGAATGCTCATCCAGCAAAATTAGAAATTCGATTTAGAGATTCCCGTCTTGTTCATGATTTTGTTTTTCGTACTGTTGAATCTGTTTTAGCTAGCACCTTGAAATCACAGGAGCGTGAGACTACTGAGCCACCAGCAAGTCTTCATGGTTTGACTATAAATACCGATGACGGGATGAGATCAATGGGCTCTGAGCACTCTCAGACCTCCTTGCATTTAGGAACATCTCTTAGCCGTGTAAATGATAGGAGCAATGCTTATCAAGTTCCTCAGACAACTATAGATTCCTCTGTAAAAAATGCTGACGTTCCACCACTTGGTTTCGCTCTTGGTCAACTACTTGGTATTTATATACTTGCGGAGAATGCGGATGGATTAATTATTGTTGATATGCATGCAGCTCATGAGCG
>JAQWRR010000084.1 GCA_029243585.1 Gammaproteobacteria bacterium | reverse complement strand
GCTTACTTGCCGCTAGTTTCTTATGGACAAGGCGTCTTACATGATGAGCGTGAGGTGCATTTGACTGAGGTTCGACAACTCACATTTGGTGGTGAAAATGCAGAGGCTTACTGGTCACCTGATGGCAAAGAATTAGTCTTTCAGTCGACTCGAGAGCCATACGAGTGCGATCAGATTTTTCGTATGCCAATTACTGACCCTTCAGCGCTATCACTTGTTTCTACGGGTCAGGGTAGGACAACTTGTGGATACTTCACCTCTGATAGCGAACGAATTATTTTTTCTTCAACACATGCAGATAACGGGCAGTGTCCAATTCCACCAGATCGTTCTCAAGGTTATGTTTGGCCTTTATATGATAGTTTTCAGATTTATAGCGCCGAACCTGATGGTTCTAATCTTATACCTCTTACCGATACTAATGCCTACGATGCTGAGGCAACAGTTTGTTCGGTGGATGGTTCCATCGTGTTTACTTCGACTCGAGATGGCGACCTAGAATTGTACCGAATGGAAGCAGATGGCTCGGATGTTAGACGGCTTACCGAATCATCTGGATATGATGGAGGTGCATTTTTCTCCAGGGATTGTTCTCGTATTGTTTGGAGAGCCTCGAGACCTACTGGAGATGCACTTACCGATTATCAGTTGCTACTTGAAGAGGGTCTTGTGCGTCCTAGTGATATGGAACTCTGGGTAGCTAATGCAGATGGTTCAGAGGCTAGGCAGATTACTTACCTTGGAGGAGCAAATTTTGCGCCTTTTTTCTTTCCTAATGGTGAGCGGGTACTCTTTTCATCAAATCATCATGATCCCAGTCGTCGGGAATTTGATATTTGGGCTATAGATATAGACGGAACGAGTTTAGAGCAGGTTACTTTTACCCCAGACTTTGATGGGTTTCCCATGTTCTCTCCAGACGGCGAATCGTTAGTTTTTGTTTCAAACCGTAACCAAGGTGCGCCAGGAGAAACAGATATTTACCTTGCTAATTGGAATGATAGTGAGACAAGACTTGCTGAAAGACCAGTAGATCGTTACATAGCAGATGTGGCTTGGTTGGCGGATGATGATAGGACAGGTCGTGGCATACGTACTTCAGGATTAGCCGCATCTGCTGATTGGTTAGAAGAGCAATTTAAGCAGATTGGTTTAGAGCCAGCAGGTGATGATGGTAGTTATAGGCAGAGCTTTGATGCAGTTTATGAGGTTCAAAGAGGTATCAGTTCATCTTTGGTTGTTGATGGCGAATCGGTACCATCTGATGACTTTGTGATTCCTGGTTTTTCTGCTAATTCGACGCTTTCCGCACCAGTTATTTTTGCTGGCTGGGGTATCAAATCAGATGAACATGAAATTGATGATTATGAGGGTTTAGATGTTGAAGGGCATATTGTTTTAGTTAGGCGCTATACACCTGATGAAGGAGTTTTTGAAGATCCCTCTTTACAAAGGCGATTTGGTGACTTGCGTTATAAAGCATTTATGGCTCGTGAACATGGTGCCATTGGTCTTTTGGTGGTGGATTTGCCATTAAACAGTGATGAGGAAGAGCCACCACTCCCTAATTTAAGAATAGACCCTCAAGGTAGTGCGGGTATTCCAGTGGCAGTTATAACTCGTGATTGGGCAGAGCCATTAATTAACAGTGATCAAAGTATTAATTTTACAGCTAAGTTAATTGTAAGTACCCGGCAGATAGACAATATTGTTGGACGATTATCAGCTACTGACCGGATTCCTGGAGCAGTATTGATAGGTGCTCATTATGACCACTTAGGTTTCGGTGGTTCAGGTTCTCTTACCCCAGAGGTATCTGAAGCTCATAATGGCGCAGACGATAATGCATCTGGTACTGCCGCATTGCTTGAGGCGGCAAGAGTGCTTTCAAATCTATCTGATACGCTAAGACGTGACGTGGTTTTTGTTGCGTTTACTGGTGAGGAGGCTGGCCTCCTTGGTTCAAGCTATTTAACTCAGAATCCACCTGCTGGGACTGCCCCAGCTGGGTTAGTGGCAATGCTTAATATGGATATGGTGGGCCGGCTGCGCAATAACCGGGTTGCAGTTCTAGGTAGTGACTCTGCTGAGGAATGGGATGAGGTTGTTCAACCTGTTTGTGACAAATTACGAATTGAGTGCCAGCTAGGTGGGGACGGCTACGGCCCTTCTGATCAGACACCTTTTTATGCTTCGGGGGTTCCAGTCCTTCACTTTTTTACTGGTACACATGCCGAATACCACAAACCTTCAGATGATATAGGGCTTATAAATGCTGCTGGTGGAGTGAAAATTGCGAATCTAGCAGCTGAAGTTGCAGCTAATCTAAGTGGAATTGATACATTAACTTATCGTGCTTCGGCAGCTCCAGCTCCCATGGGCGATATGCGAGGTTATGGAGCTTCGCTCGGCTCCATTCCTGACTATGCAGGTTCTTCCGAAAGTCGCCCAGGAATGCTTTTATCTGGTGTCCGTGCCGAAGGTCCTGCAGAAGATGCAGGGCTTCAACGAGGTGATCTAATTACTGAGCTTGCTGGGCGCGAGGTTAGGGACATTTATGACCTTATGTTTATCCTTCAAGAGGTTAAACCTGGTGAACAAGGTAATATTGTTTATGAGCGTGAAGGAGAAATGATTGAGACCGTTGTTACATTTGGAGGAAGTAGTGGCCATTGATAGTCACTCATAAGTAAAAATGAAAAGAAGAACTTTTTGTGGTCTTTCTCTAGCGGCTTTAGGTGTATTAACGACTTCATGTAAAACCTCAAGCTATGTCCGTATAGGAGCGGGTAATCCTGGTGGGGCTTTTTTTGTTTTTGCAGGGGCTATTAGTACGTTATTGGATACGGCAGGTATGAATCCACGGGTACAGACGACAGGAGGGGGTGCTCAGAACGCAATTTTATTGGATATAGGCGAGCTTGATATTGGAATTATGAATAATATAGATGCTGCCAAAGCGCTTTATGAAGATGATCGTTTTAACGTAAGAAGCATAATGCCAATTTTTAATGGAACACATCATTTTGTAGTTAATGCTGATTATCCTATACATACTTTGTCTGATCTTGAAGGTCAGCCATTTGGTCTTGGGAATAGGGGTAGTACTCATGATGTTGCAGCCCGACAAGTTTTTAACATCCTTGGTATAAAACCAAGAGTTCAAAATGCTGGTAAGGGTGATACAAACAATATGGTGAGGGATGGGTTGCTTCGAGGTTTTTTTGCTACAAGCGCTGTTCCGATGCCAGCAATCTTAGAATTGCAGACCTCACTAAACTTGCGCTTGCTTGAGTTTACGGATGAAGAATATTTTCTTGTTGGAAATAGAGCTCCCTGGCTTATAAAGGATTCGATTGCGCCAGTTTATAATGGAGCAGAAAGTCCAGTAAAAAGTTTTTCATCATGGAGCGCACTTATGGCGAACAAGAACGTTGACCATCAAGTAGTCTATGATATTTTGGATGCCTGTTACTCTGGTGCGGACTCGATTGAACGTGCACATTCCTCGGCAGATATAAATCCTAATCTTATCTCTACATTAGTTGCACCGTTACATTCAGGAGCAGAAGCATACTACCGCGATAAAGGTATTATGATTCCTGATAAATTAGTTGCATAAAGCGCAGAGAATTTGTGACTGATAAACCTCACCTATCTCAGAGTAAGAGCTCAGTAAGAGATCGTTGGCTTTCTAGAACCGGACCTTTGTATCGGTTTGCCATTATCATTGCTGTCGTAGGGGCTCTGTTTAACATTATTGGTTTAAATTTGTATCCCGTTGATGCATTTATTTTGCGTCCTACCTTCTTGTTTGTATGCTCCGTCATTGCATTTATTATCTACCCTGCCGGCAAGATTGATAAGGATCATCTTGGAGTTTACGATATTGGCTTACTTTGCATCAGTCTTCTAGCTTATCTTTATACAATCTTTAATTACGATGGTTTAGCAGCAAGGGCTGGGGTCCTTTGGATTACACCGGATCTTATCGCTGGCGGTATGATTTGCGTAACAATTCTTGAGCTTGCACGGCGTACCATGGGTCCGGCACTTCCAATTCTTGCCGTGCTTCTTATGGGTTATGCCTTGGGCGGCCCATACTTTCCAGGTATTTTAGGTCATCCTGGTTTTGGGATTGATCGTCTTATTAGTTATATCTATAGCCTTGATGGGATTTTTGGTACTCCTGTTTCGGTTACCGTCACCTATGTTTTTGTCTTTGTTTTATTTGGCGCTTTGATGGAGGCAACGGGTGGTGGAAAGGTGTTAATTGATGTGGCGGTTAGTTTAACCGGTAGATCACGGGGAGGTAGTGCAAAAATTGCCATCGTAGGGAGTTCTTTTTTTGGAACTTTAAATGGAAGCCCCGTTGCCAACGTGTCTGCTACTGGAGCTTTTACTATTCCACTGATGAAAAAGACTGGATATCAACCAGCATTTTCTGGTGCTGTGGAAGCTGCCGCATCAACTGGAGGTCAAATACTACCTCCAATTATGGGAGCTTCAGTGTTTATCATGATGGACATTTTGGGCTCTGACTATGTTTCTATAGCAAAGGCAGCTCTTATCCCCGCTTTGCTTTATTACGTGGGTGTTTTTTGGATGGTAGATTTGGAGGCTCGAAGAACCGGTGTGCAGGGTCTTCCGGAAGACGAAATTCCGCGTGCGAGAGAAGTGCTGAGAGATGGCGGCTATTTGCTGATCCCTATCCCAATCTTGCTTTATGCCTTGTTAGTTGCTCAAGTTTCACCTTTAAGAGCTGGCTTGATAGGTGCGCTCAGTTGTTTAGTGGTGGGGTGTTTAGGAAAGAAAAATAGTTCTTCACGGCCGCGTCTTAGCCTCAAAGCTATAGTAAATGCGCTTTATGTGACGATGAAGAGCTCTATTTTGGTAGCAGCAGCCTGCACAGTTGCGGGTATAGTTTTAGGAGTTTTAGGTCTTACAGGACTTGGTTTAAATATAGCTAACATCATTTTGAACTATTCGATGGGAATTCTGCCTTTAGCGTTAATGTTAGCCACGGTAGTAGCTATTGTGATGGGTATAGGAATGCCTACTACGGCTGCTTACATTATTTGTGCCACTATTATTGCCCCAGGATTAGTCGAAATGGGGGTAACAGCTATAGGGGCACATTTGTTTGTTCTGTACTTTGCTAATCTATCAAACATTACGCCACCTGTAGCGTTAGCGTGCTATGCGGCTAGTGGGATTTCTGGGGCTAACCCATTAAGCATCAGTATTACGGCTTTCAAACTTGGTTTAGCTGGGTTTTTGGTGCCTTATGCTTGGGTTTATGGGCCACAGCTTCTTATGGACGGGTCACTGCTGTCGGTCAGTTATGCAACAATTACAGCCTTAGTGGGCATACTTGCACTTGGAGTTAGCCTGCAAGGAATAATTGGCTTAAATAAATTGGGTTGGGTTTCGCGAGTATGTGCGGCGATTTCTGCAATTTTGTTTGTTATGCCAACAGGTTTAACGGATCTTTTTGCATTAGGATTTATTTTAGTTTCGGTGATGATGGTTTTATGGAAGAAACATAAAAATTCTGAAGAGATTGTGAAGATCCCCTAAAGTATATGCTTCGAGTTTTAGGATATGGGTTTAATGAAGGGTGGTAAAAATGTCACAAGCATTGGAATTTAGCGCTAAGCAGTATGAACACATAAAGTTGGATCAGGTGGAAGGGTTTCCTACCATTACTATGGTTCGTTCACACCGCCGCAACTCTCTAAGTGAAGATCATATTAGTGAGCTTTTTGACGCATTTGAAGTTATAGCTAATAGTGATGCTAGGGGTGTTGTATTAGCAGCTGAAGGACCTGTTTTCTCTTCTGGTCATGATTTTAATGATATGTATGGTCGTGATACGGATGGAATGAAGAAGCTTCTCGATTTGTGCGGCAAGTTTATGCAGTTTCTACAGCAAATACCTCAGCCTGTTGTTGCTCAGGTTGAGGGTTTAGCAATGGCTGCGGGTTGTCAGTTAGTAGCCTCTTGCGATTTTGCTGTAGCGGGAGAGTCTGCTCATTTTCAAATGCCAGGTGGTGGAGGTGGTTGGTTTTGTCATACTCCTGGTGTTGCGCTTGTGCGTGCAGTAGGACGTAAACGAGCTGTTGAGATGCTATTAACCGGTGATCCAATAGATTCCAGAACAGCAGCTGACTGGGGTTTGATTAATAAAGTTGTACCGGATAATGAGGTTCCAGAAAAAGCTCGTGAACTTTTACAGCGAGCTACTCGTGGTAGCAGATATTCTAAGGGAGAAGGTAAGAGAGCTCTTTATCGGCAAATGGATTTAGATATTGCGGCCGCCTATGATTTTGCAACGGACGTTATGGCAAAAACTTCTCAATCACCGGATGGTCAGGAAGAAATGGTTTCGTTTATAGAAAAGCGTCGTCCGAAATTTGGTAGTTAAATTAATAATTAGATTAATCCTAAAGATTTGACTAGATGAGTTTATCGAGAAGATTTTTGACTGCTACAGGGCGTTCTTCGTCAGTTGCTAGTTTCCATCTGATACGGATTTTGAATGGCCCATCTAATCGGAAGGATTCGGGTTCTTTTTCCACTAGTTGTAAGATTTTTTCAGGGTTAACATTTGCATTTTTTCCGAACCCCAGGTAACCACCCGCATTATCAATTCGGATTTTTTTTATACCTAAAGATAGTGCTATAAGCTTTAGTTCTGTTAACTCAAATAATGTCTGTGCAACAGTTGGAAGCAGACCAAAGCGATTAATTAGTTCTACCTGTAGTTCCTGTAAAACCCCTTCAGACTCAGCACTAGCGATTCTCTTGTAATGTACTAAGCGCATGTGAATATCTGGCATGTAATCTTCTGGGATAAGTGCTGGTAGGCCAATTTCTACCTCTGGACCATGTTCAAGCGCATATTCTAGTTGTGGTTCCACCCCGTCGCGTAAAGAATTAACAGCACGAGCTAGTAAATCATTGTATAGGTTGAAACCAACAGCGTGAATTTGACCGCTCTGTTCTTCTCCAAGAAGTTCTCCGGCACCACGGATCTCAAGATCATGAGTAGCCAATGTGAATCCTGCGCCGAGTCCCTCTAGTGCCTCAATTGCCTCTAAGCGTTTAGCAGCATCTGGTGTTAAAGCTTTTAGGGGTGGAGCAATTAGATAGGCATATGCTTGATGATGAGACCTTCCGACTCTTCCTCTAAGCTGATGCAATTGAGCTAATCCTAGTCTATCTGCGCGATTAATAATAATGGTATTAGCAGTGGGAATATCAATTCCACTTTCAATTATTGTGGTGCAGACAAGTAGGTTGAACTTTCGATTATAGAAATCAAGCATTACTCCTTCAAGCATTCGTTCAGGCATTTGACCATGAGCAATCTGAATATCTGCTTCAGGCAAAAGCGTTTCTAAAGTTACAGCAATTTTTTTAATATCCTGTACCCGATTATGAATAAAATATATTTGTCCACCACGCTTAAGCTCTCTAAGTACGGCTTCTCGAATAGATTGATTACGCCATTCACCTACAAATGTTTTAACTGATAAACGATCAACTGGTGGTGTACTGATAAGTGATAAGTCTCGGAGACCACCAAGTGTCATATTCAACGTTCTTGGTATTGGTGTTGCAGTAAGTGTCAACATATCAACTTCAGCACGTAGTTTTTTTAAGCGTTCTTTTTGTCTAACGCCAAATCGATGTTCTTCATCAACAATGATTAATCCAAGTTGATTAAATTTAACATCACTACTTAGAAGCTTATGAGTGCCAATAACGATATCAACTGTGCCTTTGGATAATTCTGAGAGAACTGCTGAGCTTTCTGATTTACTTCTGAATCGAGATAGTAGTTCTATATGAACTGGCCAATCGGCAAACCGATCTGAAAAAGTTCGGTAGTGTTGTTGTGCAAGCAGTGTAGTTGGTACTAATAAACAAACTTGATGCCCAGCATGCACTGCAATAAATGCGGCACGTAAAGCGACCTCAGTTTTGCCGAATCCCACATCACCGCATATAACACGATCCATTGGTTTTTCGCTTGAAAGATCATCTAGCGTCTCTTCAATGACCTTTAACTGATCATTGGTTTCTTGAAAAGGGAACCCAAGAGTAAAACGTTGATAAATATCATCGTTTATAGGTGATTTAATTCCTTTTCTAGCAGCTCGTTCTGCATATAGGGATAGTAATTCTGCCGCTACATCTCGTGCTTGTTTAGCCGCTTTTTTTCTAGCCTTAAGCCATTGGTCTGAACCAAGTCGATGCAATGGTGCATGCTCTGGTGATGCGCCTGTATAGCGTGTCACTAGGTGAAGATTATGAACAGGAATATATAATTTGGCAGATT
>JAQWRR010000055.1 GCA_029243585.1 Gammaproteobacteria bacterium | reverse complement strand
GGATTCTGTGACAATATCCACGATTGCTTCACAATCAAGTTTGACCGCCTTCTCTAACCCTTCATAACCGCCATGTACCCGGTAACTATCAAGCGAAAGGGGATCTGTTATACCTGCGCGAGCAAATGTAAGTCTATTTTGTTCTGCAAGATAAGGTAGCTCTTCCGTAGGCCCTAATCCTTTGGGATGATTACCACCATCAAGAAACCCAGCCTCGAATAAACTATTAACTTCATCTGCCGAGATAGGCCCAAATGCATGCCTTACCCCATCAATTTCTACCTCTACCAGTGGTTCCAACCAAAATAGCCCTCGAGAACCATTGCGCACTAATGCCACAGATTCTCCCCGTTCAAGGGCGACCTGCTCAATAGCTAAAGCCACATCCTCTGACCCCAAAGAACGTGCGGCTGTTTCTCTTGGAACAAAAACTTTCACTCTATCTTCAGTCACCACCTAAACCTCATCTACTAGTGAGTCGAATCGCTCAGGAGTTACCCGTCCATAAACGAAGTCATCAATCATCAAAGCCGGAGAACATGCGCAGTTACCAAGACAGTAAACGGGTTCAAGACTGAAACGTCCATCAGAGGTTGTTTCATGATAATTCACCCCAAGCTTTTCTTTTGCGTAACGTTCTAGCTTTCTAGCACCCATTGCCTGACAAGCCTCAGCCCGACATAGATACAAAGTTTGTTTCCCTGGAGCAGTCTCTCTGAAGAAATGGTAGAAAGTAATGACCCCATGAATTTCAGCTCGCGACAGATTAAGAATCTCAGCAATAACGGGCACAGCTAAACTGGGAATAAAACCAAACTGATCCTGAATTGCATGTAAAATTGGAAGCAAAGGTCCAAGCTGAGAAGCATACTTCTCAGCAATCTTACGAACCAATGCCTCATCTGAATCTTGTCCATTACCGGACGATTGATCACTCAAAACAAAGACCCCAAAGCTCTGACAGAAAAGTCATTTTATCAGCTGAGTGGGAATTAACAGCTAAATTTCAAGGAAAATCATTTTAAACAACATGCTAAACCACAACCAAACACTAAAAACATGATTATTACTTTGTTTTATTTGGATTTGGAAATAAGTCCTTGTCATCCTCATTATCTCGAGGGGTGAGGCATGTAAAATCCTTTTCAACAAGGATCTTGAGATAACTCTCATTAGTCAAAAGGGTTAGGCCCTCAACAGACACTTCAGAGGTATGAGCCCATTTCTCCAACAATTTTTGAGGTAAAACCACAGAAATACTATTACCTTTATAGGCAGCTCGCACCTCTCCACTAGGCACTGTTTCTAATCGGTACTCCAATTTTTCGCCTGGCGCGAACTCTACTGAATCTATAACAAGCCCATGATCCACAATTTGAGTCATATCAGATTGTGAGAGTCGAAGACGAACTGAATTACCGCGAATACGGAGTTTCATATCAATCCCAATGAGAAGAGCATACAAATATTATCTCAGCTTGAAGCTTAACCTATAACAATCTCTATAAAGTTATATCAAATTTTGAATCACTTGCATTATGAATGAGGTGATTCATAGATTGTTGTCATATAATCGGTATAACCTGCCCTTGGATACCGATCAGTGCTTTTCAGGAAAAATACCAGCCTTAACCCCAGGTGCTCTTTATGAATCAATCTATCGGTATTAGTGGATGCGCGGTCTACGTACCACCTTATCGGGTAGATCTAAAGGACTGGTGCCAGTGGACTAATTCATCATGGGATAAAACCAGTGCGGTTGTCGGTCATAGCTTTCGCATGCGTGGACCTTATCAAAGCGTCTATACCATAGCAGCGACTGCTGTGATGGATTTAATTGAAAAATACAATATAGACCCACAAAGGGTAGGTTTTCTAGGCCTTGGAACAGAATCTAGTACTGATAATTCAGCTGGCGCTATCATTATTAAGGGCATGCTTGATCAAGGCCTTGGCATCCGAGGACTAACGCCCATAGGGCGTAATTGCGAAGTGCCAGAAATAAAGCATGCTTGTCTAGGAGGCATCTATGCGTTAAAGCAAGCTCTTCGTTATCTAGCCTTGGAAGATGATGATCGCTGTGCAATCGTTGTCAGTGCAGATATTGCAGAATATGCCCGTGGCAGTTCTGGAGAACCCACTCAGGGCGCAGGTGCAGTTGCTATGCTACTGGAACGTAATCCGAAGATGCTTTCTATTGATCTTAAGTCCATCGGAAGTGCGTCTGCTTATCGCGCAGTTGATTTCCGTAAACCTGTCTTACGCAACATTATTCGGGGCACCCTGAATTGTCATTTTCAGGATTTACCTGTCTTTAATGGAAAATATTCTACAACTTGTTATTTGGATGAGACTCTTCATGCTCTAAACGACATGCTGCGCCGATTAAAAGTAAGTTCAAGTGATTATTATCACAATTTAGCATCAGCTTTTATGCATCGGCCCTATCACAAAATGCCTATGAATTCTTTTGCAATGAGCTACCTTTTTGGATTGGCAAATAACACAGCCTCTGATAGAACAGAACTAGAGGCTCATTGCAGGCAAGTCAACCTTGATCCAGATGCAGTAATTGCAGAGATGCGCTCAAAGCCTGATGTGTTGCAGCTCGTAAAAGATGGCAACATTGATGACGATGTTTACCCTTTGAGCATCAGGTTGTTAAAAGAGTTTCGCAATAGCGCAGTATTTAAGGAACTAGTGCTATCAAAAATGTCACTAGGATCAGAGTCCATGAAAGATATTGGTAATGTATATTGTGCAGCGCTGCCTGCATGGATTGCTGCAGGCCTAGAAGAAGCAGCAGAAACAGGTAAAGATTTAACCAATAGAAATATTCTTGCAGTAGGCTATGGTAGCGGTGATGCTGCCGAGGCAATTCCTGCATGCTTAGTAAAAGGATGGGAAACTGCCGCATTGAAGATTGGTTTCAAAGAGGCTTTAGAGTCAAGTCAAACCCTTACAAAACTTCAGTATGAAAGCCTCCACGATACTGGACTAGCTCAAGACCTAATGGAACCTGAAAATGGCTTTGTAATTGAATCTGTCGGACAAAGCTCTAACCCTAGCTTTAGCGATGAAGGCATTGAGTACTACAGGTTTATAGAATAAACGCAAATAAATTATTTTTGTGCGATCTAGAAACACCTAATCTTGAATGACGAATTTTTCTAAATAGTTTTTTCTTATTTCCATCCATTCCATCCTTAACCAGGGCGTATAGCTCTCCGGAGATGTTTTAAGATCAGCCTCAAACCCCTTTAAATCAACAAATCGCCAGTCGGCAATCTCATTTCTATTAACTTTTACCTCACCATCGTATATCCCATGGTATACCCAACAATATTCATTCTCTGATCCAACCTCATCATACTGGGCTTGATACTTGAACTTATACAGATAGGTTAATGGGCATTCAAAACCTAGTTCCTGGTTAATGCGTCTGTATATTGCATCTTCCATTTCTTCCCCCCGTCGCGGATGAGAGCAACAAGCATTAGACCAATAACCAGGCCACAACGGCTTTTTGCCGCTGCGTCTCTGAAGCAACATTTCTCCATGCTTATTAGAAATAAATATAGAAAAAGCACGATGCAGTTTGCCACTACCCTCGTGGCATTCACTTTTCGAGCAAGATCCAATTTCTCGATCTAATTCATCGACAAGAATTAGACTCTCATTAGTATTTGAAACAATTTCACTAACTGCCATTGATCTCGCTCGTCAAAATAAGTGGTATTGCGTTATAACCGGCGGCCTTAATAGCAGAAACTAAGGGTTCTGAGTCACCATCGGGTAAAGCAATAATAGAACCACCACCACCACCACCTGTTAATTTTGCCCCAAGCGCTCCATTATCCCTTGCAATACCAACAAGCTGTTCAAGCTCAGGTGTGGATACCTGTAGTGCATTAAGCATGCCCTGGCAAACATTCATAAGCTCCCCTAGTGCAACAAGATTATTATCTTGTATGGCCTGAACTCCCTGAAGCACAAGAGAATCTATTTGATCAAAAACTCGGTCATAGAGTTTGCGTTCTTTCTTCCAAGCTTCCCTGACTTTCCCTACAGTTTTTGCAGTTAACCCTTCGTAGCCTGTCATGCCGATAACAATTGGAATTGGTTTGCTTATATTTAGTGATTCTATTAAGGGTGGCTCACCAGAACGGTAGACTAGGGCGCGGCCATAACAGGCGACCGTATTATCAAGTCCACTAGGCGTACCATGAGCAACCTTCTCAGACTCAAATGCTAATCGATTGACTTCTTCATCAGACAGTCCTAATTGAAAATGCTTATCTAAAGCTCGCACTATTGCTACTGCCATAGCCGCAGAACCACCTAAACCCATACTTCGTGGAACATCTGGAAATACCTCAATGCGCATACCACGACCGCTTAGACCTAGTTCATCCAGCATGACACCAGCCGGCTCCTCAAAGGAACGACGATCCTTAGGACTAGTTGCAAGCTGATACTCAATTCCCCAGCGAGGAATCATTAGATGAATACCTTCGGGACAATCTTCAACTATAGCTTTAATAGTCATAGGTACAGGTGCTGCAATGGCATGTCTTCCATAAACGACTGAATGTTCTCCGAGCAACACAACCTTGCCGTAACCTACACCCATGGCAGATTCTTCTATCCTAGTAGGATTTCGATCATTTTTACCGAAATGTTTATTCTGCAGTGATAAGGCTATTTCTTTAGCCTTCCATACTTTTATTTCATTACTGAGTATTAATCGATCTAGTACCTCATTGAATAGCTCTTTGGGCACTCCTGCTGCAGTTACAACACTACGGGCATGCAACGTCATATGTCCTTTTTGAATCCCTTCTGTCGCGAGCGCTCGGATTGCCCCAAAATTCTGAGCTAGCCCAACCGCCGCCATAACTTCAGCTAACTGAGTTGCCGATTCAACATCAAGTAAACGCATATTCAGCGCTACAGTGGGATTGGATTTTATTGGCGCACCCACTATGCCAACCTTTATAGGCAGCTCAATACTGCCACATAAATTTCCCTTCTCATCTACAAACCAATCGGTAAGAGAAGTGTACCTGCCACCTCTTGCTGCAAAAGCATGAGCCCCAGCTTCTATGGCACGCCAATCATTACCAGTTGCTATAGCAACTGGGTCAATGCCATTCATTATTCCCTTATTGTGTGTTGCTGCTCTATAAGGGTCTACTTTGGCGAAATCAGAGGCAACTATAATTCCATCTCTAACCTGCTCTCCTGAATAATCATCGCCCACCAAAGCTTCAGCTGGAATGCTACAGCTAGCTCTGACTAATGAACGATCACTCAAGTTAGAAAGAATTCTAAGAAAGACCTGGCCTCCAGTAATAGACTCAATAAGTGAAGCAACACCTTCACACATTCCATTAGTTAGATTAGCCCCCATGGCATCACGGGTATCCACAAGAAGATGGATTACTAACATTCGTTTCCCTGTAGACAGAAGCGGATGGGAAAATAATTCAATATCTTTGGCACCCCCACCTCTAGCCACCATGTTCGGATGAAAACTATTAGCAAGGTTCAAAATATCTTGCTTGTTCTCCATTAGAGCAGTTTTTGCAACATCTATATCTGGTATATCAACCACCTGAATCTGTCCAATCATTATTGGGTCTGTAGAGCTTGCCTCTACCCCCCCATGCTCAGAAATCAACTTTGATCCTGAACCAAGCGCTGCAATAACAGAGGGCTCTTCGACTGCCATCGGAATAACATAACGCCTTTTATTAACGACTAGGTTCATCCCTAATCCAAGAGGCAATCCCATTACACCAACGACATTCTCGACCATCTTATCGGCGGCCTCGAGGGCAAGAGTATGCTTGCCAGTTGCCAGAGATCGGAAATCGTCGAGTGTCACAATACCTCTCTCATGAACGGCCCGAACACGCTCTTCTACGCTCAAATCATAGAACTTAGGAATTCTTCTTTGGTCATCGTCCACTATTCAACCATCTCCACAGTTAATCCATTTGTATCTATATCAAGGTCGAGCACACTGTAATCTTTATTAACTTGTCTTTTAAACTCTTCTAACAATCCTGCGTCCAGGCTAAATGCCAGCCCCATATCGCCTCCGCCAGCACCACTTACCTTATAGGAAATACCTAAAAGGTCAGCTATCTTCTTCACATTACAATGATCTTGGTTGAAAATTTCTGCCCCTATCTCGGAACCCAGCATTTCTAAGGATTTTCCATACTCAATAATTGTTTTCAAAAACCCCTCACCATCATTAGTATCGGCTGTATGGATCCCGTTTTCTGCTATCTCGGTCATTGTCCTTTGATGCATAGCAGCCTCATAAGGCACTTCGGTCCGCCACTTTTGATAATGTTTAAGGTAGTCAGGTGTCGCAGCAGCAGAACCAGTAAAAACACCAGCAAATACTACACCTTTAGGTAGTGCAACCGCACGTGTCTGAGGCTCTGCACACCCGTCTAGCTGAAAACGAGTTACTCCTCCACATAGGCTTGCAGCTATATCCACTCCACTCCCAGCACCTCCCTGAATAGCTCTATGCAAACCAATTAAAGTCCTAAGACTTTTGCTATCTGCTTCTACCCGATCTTTACCAGAGAAAGCTAACCAAGCCCCAACCCAAGCCGTTAATGCTGCTGCGCTAGAACCAAGACCAATTTTAATACCGTTTTTAAATAGTTCGGATGTGTCTAGCACTGCAGAGTAGATTCTAGGCCCGGGCAAAAACCTCAAAACAGTGTCTACTATCTCAAACCCACTAGTCATGCCTTGCTCAAACTTAACCGCCTGATCTTCATATGTCCTGGCAATCAAATGACAATAGTCATCCTTACTTGGATTGATGGCAACATGGCAATATCGGTTAACTGCGAGCACCATTGCAGGAGCACCATGCAAAACAGCATACTCGCCTAAAACTACCAACTTGCCAGGTGTTTTAGAGACTATTCGAGGCATCTCCAAGTTAAATCTCCTCGACACCTGGGCCTAACCCAGTTACTAGCGTATCCAGCACCCCTGGAATATCACGAAGAACTTCCTCCACATCTTTGCTAACCCCTGGAGTACATACAGCTTTTATTTGCGGACCAGCATCAATAGTAAAAAAAACGGGGATACCTGAACGACGAAGCTCTCTTACAGCATGAATACAGGCAACCGTAGCGGAATTCCAATAGACCAGAGGAGGTTGCGATGCAATTGCAACCGCATGCATCTTCAAACAGTTTAACTCCGCAACTTCAGCTAACTGCTCAAAGTCCTGTGCCTGAATAGCCTCACGCATAGAATTCAAATCTATGGGACTAGTTTTCACCCATTCACCATAGTAAGGAGACGTTAATTCAGACTTTGCCATACCAATCCGCGAACTAACTTCCTTCTCTTTTCGCTCTGTAATAGCAACAACCACATCAAGCGGCCAATCGTCCGATGAAAGAATAGGCTCAGCAAAACTATCTAAACCATCACCTTTTGAACCCACATGCATCTCAACAAACCCCCCGAAAATCGACCTTGCGGCAGATCCGGAACCCTGTCGGGCAATTATGCTTAGCTTCTTTGGTGAAAAATCTAAACCAAGAGAACGAACAGCAGCCATTGTAAGAGCAGCAAACCCAGATGCGGATGACGCCAAACCAGCTCCGGTAGGAAAATTGTTATGACTTACAACTCGTGCCGCATAACTCACTTTGGCAAGAGAACGTAAAATATCAAGACAACTTATAACCCGATCCAACTGATCCTTGCGAGCTTCATTATTAAGAAAAAATGTATCAGCAGAAATGGACTTGCCAAACTCTACTTCAGTCTCTGTCCATAATTTATCCAGAGTAATTGAAATTGAACCAACAGCAGGTATGTTTAGATCAGTGTTTAATTTACCCCAATACTTAACAAGAGCGATATTCGCTCGGGCTTTAGCTGTCGCCTTCATGTTTTATACACCCTATTAGTAGAAGGCTAATCAACACTTTTAACAATTAATGGTAGCCTGCCCGAGCCTAGATTAAAAAGCAGACGTAAAACACGATTATTTCCAAGAAACAAGTTAGTCGTAAATACAGTTGCTTTAACAGCCTTTCTAGATATTTTTACTTGTCCTGCCGATGTATAACTTGGATTAGCATGGATTTTTCGAAGTGTAAGTACCGCAAGCCCAAGCGCCCAACTGCAGAATCTTCGCATACCAACTTCCTTAGTGGGAATGTGACACGTATATTCAAGGCCTTCCCGCATATGCCTATGTGCAATACCAATTAACTCATCCATACCATCACGAAATACTTGGGTATCACGAAACTGATCTAACGTCTGAAACTCCACTTTGCTTCCGGAAAAAACAGACCGAGGCAACCAGCAAGTACCAAGCCGCCTATCATCCCACATATCCTTCAATATATTAGTCATCTGCAAAGCCTGTCCAAAAGAGACCGCAAGTTTCATCATCTTGTCTCTTTTTTCCTCAAGTTCTGAACAATACACACAAAACAGTTCTGTCAGCATCTCGCCTACAACACCAGCAACAACGTAACAGTACTCCTGCAATTGCCCAAGATCATCGAGGCCTGACAAGCTCTTATTACGTTGAAATTTTGGCATACCGGAACACATAACCGTGACACATCGTAATAAGGCCGCTTGCTCTCGAACTGAAAAACTATGGGTAACTCGAACAATCCTAGCGGTATTCTCTACGAGGTCCAGCTCGTCTGTTAATACATCCGAAGAAAGTAAAGGACTAAGCTCATTTGCAAAACTTTTGGCATCATAGCTACCCTCTACAACCAATATAAACAAACGATGAAATTTGGATTTTTGCTCTTGATCTAAAGCAGAATCATCTTCGATTGTATCGGCAATCCTGCACAAGAGATATGCATTAGAAACCACTACTGCAAGAGAATCGGGCAACACAGGAATTGTTATAGCAAAAGTACGAGAAACTCCCGGAAGAATTCGGATCTGATATTGAAAATCGTCTTGACTAGAGGCCATTGGTCGGCTCAATGCAGGTTTTAAAGCTCAAATAAGGGCCGTACGCGTTGGTTCAATGGTACGATAAAAAATATGATAACACGGTCTCAACCCTACTCTCTTCAAGAGAACTTCGAATTCTATATTCAACGAGTTAATACTTACCTCAAAAAAATTATGGGAGATAACCCTGGTGCTCCTGATGGACTTATTGAACCCATGCGATATGCCTTGCTTGGGCCTGGGAAACGGGTCAGACCTCTCCTAACCTATGCTTCCGCTGAGCTTTTCCAACTAGATATGAAACTGGCAGATCCAATCGCAACAGCAGTAGAACTAGTTCATGCTTATTCTTTGATACATGATGATCTCCCTGCTATGGATGATGATGATCTTCGTCGGGGTAGGGCAACAACTCACAAAAAATTTGGTGAGGCGGTAGCAATTCTAACTGGAGATGCCCTACAGGCTGTTGCATTTAAAGTGCTATGCACAGATCCATTTTTATCTAAAAACCCAATCACTCAAGTTCAGGTTATTTCATTATTAGCTAGGGTTGCAGGGCCTAGTGGAATGGTAGGAGGTCAATTACTAGACCTAGAAGCTGAAGGCCATATGATAGATGAATCATCATTAGAAAATATTCACCAAAGAAAAACCGGTCAGTTGATAAAAGCCGCCATTATGATGCCTAGTAAGCTAGCTAATTCTTCTGAAAATACCATAAAAAACCTTGATAAGTTTGCTAGTAAAATTGGTCTAGTTTTTCAAATCATGGATGATCTGCTAGAAGCAGAACAGAACACCGCCACACTAGGCAAAAATGCTCAATCTGATATTCGCAAAGATAAGTCTACATACCCCTCTTTGTTAGGAATTAGTGAAACGAGAAATCGGGCTGACAAGTTATATGAGAACGCCATGGATTATCTAGAATCTCTGGGAGAAAACGCAGCTGGTTTGCGTTGGGTTGCAAACTACATCATAGAACGAGATCGGTGAAAAAAATTCTACTTAAATACGGCACTCGCAAACTGTTTGCGTAAAATAGCCTTAGATATTTTGCCAGTAGCTGTATGTGGTATCGAGTCTACTAAACTCAACGAATCAGGAATCCACCAGTCTGCAACCTTACCCTTAAAAGACGCAAGAATGCTCGATTCATCTGGCGTTATTCCTTCAGGGCAAACTACCACTAGATGGGGTCTCTCACCCCACTTTTTATCGTTGATACCTATAACAGCAGCTTCCGCTACATGTGGATGGGCTACAGCTAAATTTTCTAGTTCAATTGAACTAATCCATTCTCCACCAGATTTAATTACATCTTTAGTTCGATCAGTAATACCCAAAAAACCATGCTCATCAATGGTTGCAACATCTCCGGTAGAGAACCAACCAGCTTCATCTTGCGGCCCGCTATTACCATCTTCTCCATAATAGCCATCAGCTACCCACCATCCTCTAACCTTTAAATCTCCAAAAGCGACGCCATCATTCGGCAAATCCTTTCCGTCAGAATCAACAATCTTCATGTCGACACCGAAAGGGGTTCTGCCCTGCTTAGCTCTCACCTCATTTCTATCTGACTCTTCAAGTTTTTCCATGCCTGGAATCAATCTATTGACAGCACCCAAGGGGCTCATTTCAGTCATACCCCACCCATGATGTGTATAGACGCCATGCAGTTTTTCAAACTCCTCCATAATAGATATAGGGCAAGCAGAACCACCAACGACAGTTCGATTTAACGTATCTATGGTCTTTTCTGTCTCTTTCAAATAAGCCAATAGTGCTAACCAGACAGTTGGCACGCCTAGTGCAATCGTCACGCCCTCATTCTCAATTAGTGACTGTAAGGTTTCACCGTCTGCCATCTTTGGTCCGGGCAGAACAATCTTCGACCCAGCGATAGGACATGAATAAGGAGTTCCCCACGCATTCACATGAAACATTGGTACTACAGGCATCACAACATCATCATGGGATAACCCTAATACGTTCGCCATGCAGCTCCCATAAGCGTGAAGAACTGTTGATCTATGATCGTAAAGCACACCCTTCGGGTTGCCAGTTGTACCAGACGTATAACAAAGTGCACTTGCGGTAGTCTCCTCTAGCTCTGGCCATGGATATGGTGAACAATCTTGAGAAATAAGATCCTCGTAACAGTGGAGGTTAAGCAAGCTACTTTCAGGCATTTTGTTCTTTGAGGTTAGAACAACAAAATGACTTACTGAAGATAACTTATCAGACAATTCTTCTATCAGAGGGAGAAACATTGGGTCGAAAAAAACAACCCGGTCATCTGCATGATTAATTATGTAGGCTAACTGTTCAGAAAAAAGTCGCGGATTAATCGTATGCAGAACTGCTCCAGAACATGAAACCCCATAATATAGCTCTAGATGCCTATGATCATTCCAGGCTAGCGTTGCAACGCGATCACTAGACTCAACTCCTAAACGGCCAAGCGCATGAGCGACTTGATTCGCTCGTTTAAAAACCGTTCCATAGGTGCTGCGATGCACGCCTTCATCAGCCGTAACTGAAATTACTTCGGTATCCCGATACAAGCGAGTAGCAAAACGCATTATCTCCGTAATCGTTAAAGGAGTTGACATCATCCCACCACGCATATTTTTTCTCCAAGAAAATGAGGGTTGACTATACCTCGACCCACAGCGCCATATATAGATCGAACTGCTACATAAATTCCAAATATACCCTAACTTACAGATAAACTTATCAGTGTTCAGCTATTACACACTTAAGCAAAAACAACACTATCTTATGCGATCAACTTGAGACGATATGCCTAGAAGCATAAAATCAGTACAGTTGCTAAGGTTGAAAATAAGGATGCTCGCCAAACAGGTGCTATGCACTTTTATGATTAGACCAAGCGATTCAAGAAAAAACTGATATCAGATAGTCAACTCACTGCAAAACAAATAAATCTATGCGAGCTTATACAACTCGAGAAGCAGCTGAGCTACTCGGAATTTCTCCCAGCCAAATTAGGTCTTTCGCAAGACAGCAGTTTGTTTTGCCAATTCGGGCTGCTCGCGGACATTTCCGGTTTTCTTTTCAAGATCTTGTTCTACTTCGAACGGCAAAAGAACTCGTGCTTGCTGGGCTTGATTCACGGCGCATATGTCGCGCACTTCGTGCTCTCCAAGATCAACTACCTACTGGTAGGCCTTTAAGTTCCGTGAAGGTTCTTGCACAAGCTGACCAAGTGCTTGTTCGTGAACACAATACAGTCTGGGAAGCGGAATCAGGACAAACTATTTTGGACTTCAAGATAGATGAATTAGCTGAAAAAGTAGCGCCGCTAGTGAAGGCCTCAGGACCAATCGCCCGTCAACAGGCTAATACAAGTGATGAGTGGTTTGAGGTAGCACTAGAATTTGATCAAGTAGGCGAGAAAGAGGATGCACTAGCAGCCTATCGTGAAACCTTATCTCTTGACTCCACACACGTTAATGCCCGAATAAACCTGGGGCGACTTTTACATAATGAGCGCTCATACCAACAGGCAGAAAATCTCTATAGAGAAGCGCTAAAAATAGACCCAACCAACTCGATAGCGGCGTTCAATCTTGGTGTCGTTCTGGAAGATCAAAGCTCCATCCATGAAGCAATAGAACTTTATCTCCACACACTCACACTGGACCCAGAACTTCCTGATGTTCACTACAACCTAGCTCGTCTATATGAAAATCAGGGCAATCAAAAAGCAGCAATCAGACATTTCTCGAAATTTAAATTGCTTAGCGGGTATCGTGATAACAATACCTAGATAGGAATAATCACCCTTTAGAACTTGGTTTAGTACTTAAGCCGCTTTTGACTTTGAAAGATTAAATTTTTCTGGTTTATTCCAGAACTCTACTAACTCCTCTTTAATCATATCAACACTTTGAATTGAAGCGTTTCTTACGGGCCCATAACCTCGTATTTTTTGTGGTAACTGAGCCAGCTCTATGGCTAGATCCATACGAGTAGAGTCAAGTTCGTTCACAAAACGATCCATCAGCTCTTCATACTCACATATAAGGCGTTGAGCAGAACGATGTTCCATTGAGTAACCAAAAGGGTTAAAGAATGTCCCACGAAGAAACTTCAACCCTGCAAGCAATCTGAATACAGGCAAAATCCAACCTCCAAATTCATACTTTCTAGGACGTCCAGTTGCAGGGTCAAGACGGGAAAATATTGGCGGAGAAAGATAAAACTTAAGTCTAGCCTTCCCTAAAAAATTCTCGCTTACATCCTTTAAAAAGGGTGTCTTTACATGCAGGCGTGCAACCTCGTATTCATCTTTGTAGGCAAGAAGTTTGAAATAATTTTTAGCAACTGCATTAGCAAGAATGTTTGATCCAGGTTGAACACGCTGTTCTGCCTGTCGCACCCGTTCTACTGCGGCTCTATAGCGGGCTGCATATTTGGAATTCTGATATTCCACTAAAAACCGCACTCGATATATAACAACATCATCCAAACTGGTTGCTAATGATTCCGAGTGACCAGCTAACCCTGCATGCTGCATTACAACAGCAGGTTCTACAGCTGCATATCGACCCCATAAAAAAGCTGCTTTGTTTGGCTCAACTGCCATTCCGTTAAGCTCAAGTGCTCTCTCAATAGCCCGAACTGAAACAGGAAGTAGCCCCTTCTGACTTGCCACTCCCAACAGAAATAGATTAGCGGTAATACTATTTCCCATTAACGCGGCCGTTACACTCGAAGCATCAATAGTCGAAAGTTTTTCTGTTGAGCATACACGAGCAAGAATCGATAACATCGAACCTTTACCATAATCCAGATCGCGGTTAGAAATAAATGTAGCCGGCATTTCCTCATGAGTATTAATCACTGCACTAGTACGGTCAGGAGACAGTTTCTCGAGGGAATCAACACTGGTTGCAACCATAAGATCCACAGCAAGCAATAAGTCCGTCATGCCTGCGGGAACACGTCCCCCATGCATATCACACTGATCAGATCCAATACGGATATGCGAATGTACAGCGCCAAATTTTTGAGCCATGCCAGTCTGGTCTAAAGCCATCACACGACGTCCCTCAAGATGAGCTGCCATTCCTAAAATCGCTCCAGCAGTACTCACTCCTGTACCACCAATCCCAGCAATTAAAATATTGTATGTTGAGCCTTGAATAACCTCTGGATCAGGAAGTTTTTGGAATTCAATCTGTTCCATCAATTCTACGTTTCTTTGTTTTTTCTGTACGCCTTCGAGTACAACAAAGCTTGGACAGAACCCATCTATGCAACTAAAGTCTTTGTTACAGGCAGACTGATTAATAGTCCGTTTACGTCCTAACTCTGTTTCTAATTGAACCACTGATAGGCAATTAGATACTGAGTTACAATCACCACAACCTTCACACACCAAAGGATTGATGGTTACCCATCGTTTTGGATCCTCTGCTGTACCACGTCTTCGACGACGTCTAAGCTCAACAGCACATGTTTGGTCATATATCAATGCAGAGACCCCGGAAACTTCTCTAAGCTTTTTCTGCAAGGAATCAAGATCTCGTCTGTGATGTACAGTGACCTGGGGCGGCAAATCATTAGTCTGCTCTCGGTATCGCTCTGGTTGATCGGTAACTACAATGGTTTTTTTGACACCTTCAGCCACAAGCTGCTGGGCAATTTGAGCTGGGCTAAAGCCCCCTTCAGTTGGTTGACCCCCAGTCATTGCAACAGCGTCATTATGTAAGATTTTATAAGTTATATTAACGCCAGAATCGACTGCGGCACGAATAGCAAGTAACCCAGAGTGGGCATAAGTTCCATCCCCTAAATTTTGAAAAACATGCTCAGTATCTGTAAAAGGTGCCTGGCCAAACCAACCCGCACCCTCGCACCCCATCTGCGTAAAACCGGACGTATCACGGTCCATCCAGGTGGCCATAAAATGGCACCCTATTCCTGCTATAGCGAGACTTCCATCTGGCACACGTGTCGAGGTGTTATGGGGACAACCTGAACAAAAGTGAGGCGCCCTTTTTGTCGTTGATTCAGACTCTTTTATAAGTTTTTCATGCTCTTTTAATAACTGCAGCCGCTCCTCAATATCAGGAGCTATCATCAGGCGGCTCAATCTTTTTGCTATTGCACGGGCAATAACTACTGGAGTTAACTCACTGGTACTAGAAAGCAGTGGTTTACCTAATTCATCAGATTTTCCGATGATCAAAGGCCTAGAAGCTATATTCCAGTTATATAACTGTTCCTTAAGCTGAGTCTCAACAACCGGACGTTTTTCTTCAATAACAAAAACTTCATCAACGCCCTCACAAAAACGTCTAATACCCTCTGGCTCTAAAGGCCAACTCATCCCCACTTTGAATAATTTAATTCCTAATTTGCTGGCCCGCCTCTGATTTATTCCAAGGTTTTCCAAAGCTTGAAAAACATCTAAATAAGCTTTTCCCGTGGATACAATTCCAAGTCGTGGATTAGGGCTATTAATTACAACTCTATTTGTATTGTTTATTTCAGAAAAGGCTAAAACTGCCGCTAACTTATGCTGCTGGAGACGATTTTCTTGTTCATTTGGCGAATCGGGCCAACGAATATGAAGTCCCCTTTCAGGCATAACAAAATTTGGATAATTAAA
>JAQWRR010000048.1 GCA_029243585.1 Gammaproteobacteria bacterium | reverse complement strand
TTTTTATGGGTGACACTGGGGCTTTAGCCCTAGGTGCTGCTCTTGGTCTGGTTGCTGTGGTAGTAAGGCAGGAATTGGTATTACTGATTATGGGCGGTGTATTCGTAATTGAAACCGTCTCAGTAATTATCCAGGTTGCCTCTTACAAGATGACTGGCCGGCGCATTTTTCGTATGGCCCCATTACACCATCATTTTGAATTAAAAGGCTGGGCTGAGCCAAAGGTTATCGTGCGCTTTTGGATCATTACGGTAATTCTCGTTCTTATTGGCTTAGCTAGCCTGAAAATCAGATAAAAACTAAGGATAGAATTAAGATTTTTATGAGGCCTGCAGAAAAACAAAATGAAGAGGAAATAAAGACTGTGGTTGGGTATTCCCGAACATTAGTTGTAGGTCTTGGGGCCACGGGACTCTCAGTTGCTCGATTTTTGGCCTCAGGTGACAAAGATGTCCTTGTGATAGACAGCCGTTCTCGTCCACCAGGGCTTTTTGATTTGCAATGTTCTTGCCCTGAAATACCGATAATTACAGAAAGTTTGAATATTGATTGGCTGAGGGGGGTATCACAAGTTGTGCTCTCTCCAGGACTTAGTCTAGACACGCCAATTGTCATAGAGGCTAGACGTCTGGGTATTCCCGTCATTAGTGATATCGAACTTTTCGCTCAAAATGTTAATGCACCCGTCATAGCTGTAACCGGCTCAAATGGAAAAAGTACGGTGGTTTCCTTGCTGGAGAGCACCTTGTCAGCAGCAGGACAAAAGATTGCAGCCGGTGGAAATCTTGGACCACCAGCTCTCGATCTTCTAAGTACAAACATTCAGACTTACTTGCTCGAAATCTCAAGCTTTCAAATGGAAACTACGGAGACATTAAATCCTATTGCAGTTGCAGTATTGAATTTATCACCAGATCATCTTGATAGACATAAGAGCTTTGACCGATATGTCTATTTGAAATCTAAGCTTGCACGTCTTGCTGAAACGCTTATTTTTAACTGGGATGATAGTTTGGTTAGAAAAATGGCGGAGACCCACCCGAGGGCTATACCTTTTTCAGTATGCGAAGAGTTAAAGTGCGGATACTCATCTGTAGAATTTGAAGGCGAGCGTTGGCTTTGTAAGGATGGTATTCCACTTTTACGAGTAGCTGAGCTTCCTTTCCCTGGAAAGCACAATGAAGCTAATGCTCTGGCTGCTTTAGCCCTTTCTAGTGTTGTTGAGGAATCGAAGCTTCAACTCCAACTACAAGCACTTCGAGAATTTTCGGGTCTACCCCATAGATGTCAGCGAGTTGCACAGACTGAAGAGATTGTGTTTGTTAATGATTCCAAGGGTACCAATGTTGCAGCAACAGTAGCTGCCCTTCAGGGGGTTCCAGGACCACTTGTGCTAATTGCGGGTGGAAAGTCTAAAGGAGCTAATTTTTACCCATTATTAGAAGCTATTGAAAATAGACTTGTTGCTGTAGTGGCGATTGGTGAGGCAGCTTTTGAGCTTAAGGAAGTTTTCTCAAAAAGGGTCCCCGTTTTAGTGGCAACCAAGATGTCAGAAGCGGTCGTCTATGCTATTCAGTTTGCTGAAGCTGCGAAGGAGTTCCCTGTCACAGTGTTAATGTCCCCGGCTTGTGCAAGTTTTGACATGTTTACTGATTATAAAGAGCGTGGTGAAGCTTTTATTGCTGCAGTAAAGGAGCAACTGCAATGAATGAGAGCTTTAGGATAAGGAGCTTTAATCTAGATCCAGCTCTATTTTCGGCTATCGTTGCCTTGCTGGTTCTCGGGGTGATAATGGTTAGCTCTGCATCCATAACGCTAGCCGATAATACAATTGGTGATCCCCATTTCTTTCTATTTAGACACTTTGGCGCCATAACTATTGGTTTGGTAGGGGCTAGTATTGCCATAGCAATTCCAACCGAATTTTGGTTTCGGCTAAATGGACTGTTATTTCTTGCTGCAATAGCATTGCTCATTTCAGTATTTATTCCTGGACTTGGGCACACCGTAAATAATAGTACTCGTTGGCTAGATTTAGGACCGGTGACACTACAGCCATCTGAGTTGGCAAGATTTTGCCTGCTACTTTATTTATGCGGTTATATAGTGAGACGTCAAGTCGAGCTTAAAACGACACTACTTGGATTTCTGAGGCCGATGGCATTAATTGCGATAGCTTGCGGTCTGTTATTAAAAGAGCCTGATTTTGGTGCAACAGTTGTTTTGACGGCAACGAGTCTGTGTTTATTGTTTGTAGGCGGTGCTCGTCTCCAAGATTTCTTAGGATGTTTTGTAATTTCTGTAGCGATTTTATTTGGCTTAGCACTGACTACGAGGGAAAGGTTAGAGCGGTTAACCACATTTCTAGATCCATGGGCAGACCCTTATGAAAGTGGGTTTCAGCTCACGCAATCATTAATAGCTATTGGAAGGGGTGACTGGTTTGGCGTTGGTCTTGGCGATAGCGTGCAAAAACTTTTCTATCTTCCAGAGGCGCATACGGATTTTGTTTTTGCGGTGATGGCAGAAGAGCTTGGGTTCGTAGGAGTGACTCTAACAATTGTCTTGTTTGGAATTATTATTTTTAAAGCTATTGCGATGGGGTTGAAGGCAAGTAAAGTAGGGCTTCCTTTTCAAGGCTTGGTTAGCACTGGAATAGGGCTTTCGCTAGGGTTCCAGGTTTTTATTAATATAGGCGTTAATTCGGGAATGCTTCCTACGAAAGGGCTAACGCTGCCTTTAATTAGTTATGGTCGCACAAGCGTTGTTGTAACGTTAATCATGCTTGGTGTTCTAGTACGTAGCTATCATGAACTTCATCTGGCCGCACAGGATATGTCTGTACGTGAAGCGAGAAAAAAATCACGATGAGCACGAGACCAATCATGATTATGGCTGGGGGTACGGGTGGACATGTATTCCCTGGATTAGCAGTGGCAAAGGAGATAAATAAACGTTCAGGTTCAGTAGTATGGATGGGTACGCGCAAGGGTCTTGAGGGAAGATTAGTACCAGAGGCAGGTATTGAAATTGAGTGGATATCGGTGTCTGGACTTAGAGGCCGAGGTGTTTTGGCATGGATGCTTGCGCCATTTCGGTTGTCACTAGCTATTTTTCAGGCATTTACAGCATTACGTCGTCAGCGCCCGGCGGCAGTTTTGGGTTTTGGTGGTTTTGTATCAGGGCCAGGTGGTATAGCAGCCTGGTTAGCAGGGAGCCCACTTATAATCCACGAACAAAATGCAGTAGCTGGTACAACAAATCGTATTCTAGCTCGTTTTTCTCAGCGAGTTTTTCAAGCGTTTCCTGGTAGTTTTCCAAAAAATATTGATGTGGAGTTGATAGGTAATCCGGTGCGGTCAGAGATACTGGGTTTATATAATTCAAGTGAACAGGGTTTGCCTCGTTCATTTGCCGACTCTGATAGAGCGCATAGGCTGTTAATTGTTGGTGGGAGTCAGGGTGCAAGGACGTTGAATCTGAATGTTCCAAAGGCTTTAGCGATCTTGCCCAAAACTATGAATCTAGATGTATGGCACCAGACGGGCCAAGGCTTGGAAGAGGCTCGAGAAGCATATGCTAAGCATCATATTGAGTCACGTTTGAGCGTGTTCCTAGAAGATATGAAAGCGGCATACGCCTGGGCAGATTTAGTTATCTGTCGAGCAGGGGCATTAACCATTTCCGAACTGACGGTTGCAGGGCTGGGGGCAATATTGATTCCTTATCCATATGCTACTGATAATCATCAACTTCATAATGCTAAACACTTCGTGTCAGGTGGTGCAGGGATAATAATCAAACAAGATGAATTTACTCCCGCCAGGCTTTCTGAAGAATTGAAGCGAATATTTTCACATTCTAATAATGTTCTATCTCGTTTCAGTGAAAGGGCACACTTTCAAGCACGACCTAGGGCTGCTGAAAGTCTCGCAACAGCTTGTTTTCAGCTTGCGGGGACTCATTCATGAACAGTCAGATGGGCGCTATTCATCACGTTCATTTTGTGGGGATTGGTGGCGTGGGTATGGGTGGGATTGCCGAGGTATTAATTAACCTTGGTTATGCTGTTCAAGGTTCAGATGTAAGACAAAATCTCATCACAGAGAGGCTTGCTAGCCTTGGCGCTAAAATCTTTATTGGTCATGATTCAGATCATATTGGAACAGCTGATGTGGTGGTGGTAAGTAGTGCCATTGCACCTGATAACCCCGAGATTGTTAAAGCAACAAGACAACGTATTCCAGTTATTCAAAGAGCAGAAATGCTAGCCGAATTAATGAGATTTCGGAGTGGCATTGCAGTTGCTGGCACACATGGAAAGACAACTACTACTAGCCTCATAGCAAGTATGCTTGCTGAAGGAGGGCTTGACCCGACATTCGTTATCGGTGGTCGACTTGCTAGTGCTAATGCCAATGCGCAATTAGGTGAAGGTGAGTATCTAGTAGCAGAAGCTGATGAAAGTGATACATCATTTCTGCATTTACAGCCTGTTATTGCAATAGTTACCAATGTAGACGCTGATCATCTAGAAAGCTATGAAGGTGACTTTGGTCGATTAAAGCAGGGGTTTACTGACTTTTTGCATAATCTGCCTTTTTATGGATTAGCCGTAATTTGCAATGATGATTTAAATGCCAGAACACTTATTCCAGCAGTAGGGCGGCGTGTACTCACGTATGGGGTTTCGGATGGATCAGATATCCGAGCAGAAGATGTCAAATCAGTTGGATTAGCGAGCTCATTTTTAGTGCATCGGGCAGGCCATGAGCCATTAGAGCTAAAGGTTAATCTCCCAGGGTTCCACAATATGTTGAATTCATTAGCGGCAGTTAGTGTTGCTACGGAACTTGGGATTTCCGATGGGGCAATAAAAAAAGCATTGTTAGAGTTCTCGGGAATTGATAGAAGATTTCAGGTTCTTGGAACAGTCACAACTCGCAATGGTCTTGTAACATTTGTAGATGATTATGCACACCATCCTACAGAAATTGCCGCCACTATACAGGCGGCTCGTCAGTCTTGGCCAGGTAATCGAATAGTAGTTGCATTTCAGCCTCACCGCTACACTCGCACGTATGCACTTATAGATGATTTTTCTGAGGTCCTCTCAGGGGCTGATGTGTTGTTACTAACCGATATCTATAGTGCCGGAGAAGAACCGATCATTGGTGCTGATGGACGTGCGCTAGCCCGGGCAGTGCGCAGTCGAGGACGAGTGGAACCTGTTTTTGTAGAGGACTTAAAGGAATTGCCTAGCGTTCTTGAAGGAGTCATTGAAGCGGACGATATAGTATTGATGCTTGGGGCTGGAAATATTGGAGCGCTAGCACAGTGCTTACCAGATCAGCTTGCGGTTATGGCCCCTATTGGGGTGAAACAATGAGCATCATGATGGGCAATATAAATAAGACAACGCAGTCGCTTAGGGATGAGCCTATGAGCGCCCATACTTCTTGGAGAATAGGGGGGTTAGCCGATTTATTCTATCAACCAGTGAGTATGGAGGAGTTGTCTCGATTCCTTTCTGAACAGGATCCAAAAATTAATATCCATTGGGTAGGCTTAGGGTCAAACATGTTGGTTCGGGATGGTGGAATTCGAGGCCTTGTAATTTGTACGCGTGATCTTCCAAAGCAAATTGAAAGAATAAGTGAGTATCAAGTTAAGGTCACTGCAGGAGTTCCCTGTACTTCCCTTGCCCGGAAATGTGCGAGATGGAAGATAAGTTCAGCCGCGTTTTTTGCCGGCATTCCTGGAACCTTTGGTGGAGCTTTAGCAATGAATGCGGGAGCTTTTGGTGGAGAAACTTGGGATTTTGTTGGCACTGTTGAGACCATAAATCGTAGTGGTGAGGTTCACAGTCGAACCGCAGCTGACTTTAAGGTGGGGTACCGTTCGGTTTCGGGTCCAATTGATGAATGGTATCTAGGCGCATTACTAGCGTTTAAAACGGACAGTAATGCCGACTTCTCTAGTATTTCAGAATTGATGCGACACCGTAGTAGCACTCAGCCACTAGGGAAGAGGAGTTGCGGGTCGGTTTTTCGTAATCCACCAGATGGTTTTGCAGCACAGTTAATAGAAGCAGCGGGTCTTAAGGGTGCTCATATCGGAGATGCAGTTGTATCTGAAAAACACGCTAATTTTATTATTAATAATGGCAGTGCAAGCGCTGATGATGTGGAACGCTTAATTAGGTTAATTCGTAGAAGGGTGAAAGCTGCCTGTGGCGTTATGCTTGAGCTTGAGGTTCAAATTTTAGGTGAAAAACTCGCGTGAAAAACACAAAAGTTAATCGTCGTAAAGTGACGAGGATATCTAGAAAGTTGTATATGCCATCGTTCAACTGGACAAGAGTGCTTATGCCAATAGGATTTTTAAGTGCTTTTGTCGCGATTGGTTTAGGCGGAAAAATTTTGCTTGACCATCCAGTACAGCATTTAGAGATAGAAAGTAGTTTTCAACGTGTAACACCGATACAAGTAGAGGCGGCAATAGTTTCTGAGCTAACTGGTGGATTTTTGTCAGCTAAGCTTAGCAGTTTACAGGACCAAATAGAGTCTTTGGATTGGGTCGAAAGTGCAGAGATTGCTCGTAGGTGGCCAGGAAAATTAGTGGTACGTGTGAAGGAACATCAGGCGGCGGCACGTTGGGGACAAACAGGGCTTCTTAATACTAATGGCGAGCTTTTCACAGAGAATTCGCGTTACGCATTTCCAGAACTCCCTAGGTTGGTTGGTCCCACTGGTACAGAGAGGGAGGTTGCAATTAGATACCTTGGGTTAAGGAGCCGTTTAGTTGAGGCTAATCTAGTGCTTAAATCATTGGTAATGGATAACAGGGGGTCTTGGCTAATAAAACTTGATGGTGGCCAGGAAATCCGTATAGGGCGACGTGATGTGGATGAGAGATTAGATCGCTTGTTTCAGGTTGTTACACGTTCACTCGCTGATCAGTTTCATCGTATTCAGCATATAGATCTTCGTTACACGAACGGTTTTTCTGTTAGCTGGATTTCAGATCAAGGTATACAACTAGCACAAGAGAACGAGGGTTTAGGCAATGGCTAAGCGCGAAGAACGGAAGCTATTGATCGGATTAGATATTGGCACATCTAAGGTTGTTGCTATCGTTGGCGAACTTTCGTCTGAAAACATGCTTGAGGTTATTGGTATTGGCTCTCATCCGTCCAGAGGGCTCAAGCGTGGAGTTGTTGTAAATATTGAGTCGACTGTTCAATCGATTCAACGAGCAATTGAAGAAGCTGAGTTAATGTCAGGATGTGAAATTAATACGGTTTATGCTGGCATTGCTGGTAGTCATGTACGGAGCCTTAACTCACATGGAATCGTTGCAATTCGTGATAAAGAGGTTAGTTCTGGGGATATTGATCGGGTTATAGATGCAGCTCGCGCAGTAGCAATACCAGCAGATCAAAAAGTACTACATGTTTTACCGCAAGAATTTCTAATTGATTCTCAAGAGGGGATTCGTGAGCCAATTGGAATGTCTGGTGTTCGACTTGAGGCGAAGGTTCATCTTGTTACGGGTGCAGTAAGTGCCGCACAAAATATTGTTAAGTGTGTTCAACGATGTGGGCTAGACGTGGAGGATGTGGTTCTAGAGCAGCTTGCGTCTAGCTTTTCAGTACTAACAGAAGACGAGAAGGAGCTTGGAATTTGTTTAGTTGATATGGGTGGAGGCACTACAGATCTTGCTGTTTTTCGAGGTGGTGCTATCCAACATACCGCAGTAATACCAATCGCTGGTGACCAGGTCACAAATGATATTGCTATCTCATTGCGTACCCCTACACAGCATGCAGAGGAGATAAAGATCAAGTATGCCTGTGCACTTTCCCAGCTTGCAAATCTGGATGAGACGATTGAGGTTCCAAGCGTTGGGGATCGCCCTCCCCGACGACTTGCCAGACAGACTCTTGCGGAGGTTGTTGAGGCTCGCTATGAAGAACTTTTTTCTCTTGTACGAGATGAGTTGAGAAGATCAGGGTTTGAAGAGTTGATTGCTGCCGGTTTAGTGCTAACAGGAGGCAGCGCAAAAATGGAGGGTGCAGTTGAATTAGCAGAAGAAATTTTTCATGTGCCCGTAAGATT
>JAQWRR010000109.1 GCA_029243585.1 Gammaproteobacteria bacterium | reverse complement strand
CATCTTTAACAATATTTACACCAATAGCTTTATAGGGCAGAGATAGCTCTTCCAACATTATGGATATCTTTCTCCCATTTGGGGTTGTCCAAGTATACAAATCAATCATATGTGTCCTTTCTAAATCAGTCTGTTGCACTTTTAGGTTCGTATTCTGCCATGGTTTTTATATTGCCATGGGGTGCTTTATGCTTTCACCAGAATAGATATATAAAACTGCAAGGCCAGAAATAATGGTTCTTTATACCCAAGATGCGTACTGTATCTGAAAATATCTTGTTAAATTTCATAAGGTCGATTAAATGATTTCAAGCGAACAGAGAATCATGGCTTTGCGTCAACATCTAGGGGACATCCCACTCCTAACCGGTAAGGATATTGGCGAGAAGTATAGCGTCGACTTCACAGGCGAAAATCGCCAAATACCCCTTGCAGTTGTTAGGCCTAAGTCAACAAAAGAAGTTTCTTTAGTATTAAAAGCCTGCTCAGCACTTGCCCAAAGGGTTGTCATACAAGGCGGTCTAACTGGCCTTGCAGGTGGGGCTACACCCAAACAAGATGAGATTGCTATTTCACTTGAAAGACTTTCCGGCATTGAAGAAGTTGATGTCGGTTCAATGACACTAACTGCTATGGCTGGTACACCTTTACAAACTGTTCAAGAGGCGGCAGCAAATGCTGGTCTACTGCTGCCCTTAGACTATGGCGCTCGTGGCTCTTGTCATATAGGAGGTGCTATTGCAACTAATGCAGGTGGCAATCAGGTAATACGTTTTGGAATGACACGCAATCTAGTCCTAGGCTTAGAGGCTGTGCTTGCAGATGGGACTATTATTAGCTCAATGAATAAAATGCTAAAAAATAATTCTGGATATGACCTTAAGCATCTTTTTATAGGCACTGAAGGAACACTAGGCGTCGTGACCCGAGCAGTACTAAGACTATTTCCACCTCTCCCAAGTAGATGCACCTCTCTTTGCGCTGTAGAAAATTTTTCCCACTCCGTTGCACTGCTTCGAGAGATGCAATTAAAACTTGGTGCCTCTATGAGCGCTTTTGAAGTTATGTGGGCACCCTATTTTGAACGCGTTGTCGGTCATATAGATGATTTACAATCTCCATTTGATAAAAACTTTCCTCTATATGTTCTTATAGAAACTGAAGGTACAGATCAGAATTCTGATACATGTCGCTTTGAAAACACTCTCGAGCACGCCCTAGACTCCAACATCATTCATGATGCAGTCATCGCACAATCAGAAAAGGATCGACAAGATTTTTGGGGGATCAGAGATGGAGTAGGCGAAATAACGAAAGCATTAATGCCCTATGCAAGCCTCGACGTTAGCATGGACATTGCCAATATGCCTAAGTTCTTAGAAGAATTTGATAACAAGCTAAAACAATCATTTTCAAATGCCATGAATTTAGTCTTTGGTCATCTTGGCGACAATAATTTGCATTTATTTGTCACTACGCACTGCCAAGAAGATATTGATGCAATATATGATCTTGGCTATGACCTTACCGGGAAGTATGGGGGAGCTATCTCTGCCGAACATGGCGTTGGGGCATTAAAAAGAAAATATCTACACCACTCACGAACCCATGAAGAGATTGACTTGATGAGCCGAATGAAAAAAGTACTAGACCCTAAAGGAATATTAAATATAGGTCGAGTAATTCCCGACTAAACTGTAAGGGGTTGGTTTTCTAAAATCATCAATCCCGTGGCAGTATTAGAAGCAGGCACATGATAATGTTGATAAATTTCAACTGCATTCTCATCAAGCGCTCCACGCATAACCAACCACATAACCATCTCAATTCCCTCAGCACCAGCTTCCCGAACATACTCTATGTGCGGCAACTCTATCAGGCGTTGCGGGTTTCGCGTGAGGTCAGCAAGAAAGTTTTTATCAAATTTTGAGTTTATTAAACCAGCACGCTCGCCATGAAGCTGGTGAGACATTCCTCCCGTACCAAACACTACAACCTTCAGATCTTTATCATAAGTTTTTACAGACTTACGTATTGCACGTCCAAGATCAAAGCAGCGCTTGCCTGTAGGGGGCGGATATTGAACTACATTAACTGATAGGGGGATAACAGGGCATGGCCAGTTTTTTTGCTCACCACAAGCTATTGATAACGGCACTGTGAGGCCATGATCAACTGTCATCTCATTAACAATCGTCATATCAAACTCATTCAATATAAGCGACTCCGCCAAATGCCATGCAAGCCCCGGATGGCCATGTACTGCAGGTACAGGTCGAGGCCCCCACCCTTCGTCAGCAGGCAGAAACTTCTCTGCTACACCGATTGCAAAAGTTGGGATAACCTCCAAGGAGAAGGCACTACCATGATCGTTATAGACTATGATAATCACATCAGGGTTAAGATCTGCCAACCATTTTCTTGCCGGTTCATAACCATCAAAAAGTGGTTTCCAATAGGGTTCTTTGGTTCTACCGAGATCCATCGCTGCGCCAATAGCTGGAACATGAGAGGTGGCTAGACCAGCGACAACCCTGGCCATTAGTCAGCCTCCCTTTTGCTTCGATTACCTTCGACAGGACGACCTCCGGCCATCATCATTGAACGATATTCTTCTTCGGGCACGCCAGACATTGCAGCAGCAACAAATTGAAATGATCGCCCATCGGTAGCAGCAATTTTTGAAGTGTAATAAATATTACCGCCGGCCTTTATCATCCCTAGCCAATCTCTCTCTAGCACAGACCGACGTTGCGACTCAGTAAGTGACCACTTATCCATATAACTAGCTTCATCAGACCGAAAGGCTTGCCTATTTTTAGGTTTAACTAACGACATACAGAACATGTTGAATTGATAACCATCATGACAGCGATCTTTGTCAAATAAGTAGGTTCCGGGGATATCTTCAAATTCACTCATACGATTCTCTTAAGATTACCTTAATTAATTACCACAATTTTTTTCAAGACGGTCCAGGGTTTCCATAGCTGGCAAACACTGGGCAATACTCGCATTTGGTTCACGGTTTTCTTCTATAGCTGATAAAAACTCACGATCCTGAAGTTCAATGCCATCCATAGACACATCCACTCCTGAAACATCTATACGTTTTTCATTACCATCATAAAGATCATCATAACGAGCTATAAAGGTTCCGTTATCGCAAATATATCTAAAAAATGTACCAAGAGGTCCATCGTTATTAAACGATAATGAAAGAGTACAAATGGCCCCAGACGCTACTTTCATTCCAATATTCATGTCCATAGCAATACCAAGTTCTGGATGTTTTGGCCCTTGAAGTGCAAACACCTCTGAAGCCACTTCTCCAGTCTGATATTGAAATAAATCAACCGTATGGCACGCATGGTGCCAGAGAAGATGATCAGTCCAACTTCTTGGCTGCCCTGCAGCATTCATATTTGTTCGGCGAAAAAAATATGTCTGCACATCCATTTGTTGGATCTTTAGCTCGCCAGACTCGAACCTTTTATGAAGCCATTGATGGCTTGGATTAAACCGTCTGGTATGACCTGCCATCGCAATCAAACCCGTCTCCTGTTGGACACGCAATAGCTTCTGAGAGTCTGCAAGATTCTCAGCCATTGGAATCTCAACCTCTACATGCTTGCCTGCACGCATACATTGCTCAGCTTGGTTAGCATGCATTTGGGTCGGGGACGCTAGGATTGCGGCTTGGATACCAGGCTGTTCCAAGCTTTCGGACAGATTAGTAGTCCAATGCGGAATACCAAACTTTTTAGCAACAGCTTCTGTGGTTTCAGGTGACCCACCAGCAAGAGATACCACCTCAACTCCGTCTATACGTGATAATCCGGCAAGGTGCTTTTGTCCAAATGCCCCCTGCCCTGCTACACAAACCTTCATTCTTGCAACTCCTCCATTTTATAGCTTGAAGTCTAAAAAGCTTCATATGAAAAATAACGTTCTACAAAAGCTCATGAAAACTATTGTTTTGTAGGATGCGCAAATTGTATCGTTCCCATATACTTCAATCACCTGTACGCGCCCGTAGTTCAGCTGGATAGAACGCCGGCCTACGAAGCCGGAAGTCGGGAGTTCGAATCTCTCCGGGCGCGCCATCTTATCCCTGGCTTACAACTCAGGTGTAGTCATTTATTTGATTAGAACAGGTTCTTTCTCAGAAAAGACATAGGTGCTCATAATCTTTAAGATAATCATCAATAAAAGCTTGATAGTGACCGATAACCTGTTTGGTGATACTTCCACCTCCGTCAGGGTACCTTAAAACATCACCACTAGGTAAACGTAGACTTGATACAGGCATAATTTCACGAGTTGAACTAGTCAGAAAGCATTCTGTGGTGTGCAGTAAAAGGTCCGTAGTTATGTCCTTTGCGGACAACTGCAAATCATGTTTCACACACAATTTTTCTACAGCCGCTTTTGTAAGCCCCCTAAGATGACCTGCTGTTTCTGCTGGCGTTACTAATACTTTCTCATCGTGCATCACAAAAAAAATGTTGCTGGTAGATGCTTCAGTGATCAGACCCGAATCGTTTAGCATCACACAGTCATCAGCCCCCAGCATTCGTGCTTCAATAATCCCAAGAACATTGTTCAAATAATTACCACCCTTAATATTTGGGTCAAGTGAATTTATTGCATTACGTCTGGTTTCAGGAATCGCCAATCGCAATCCCACTCGCAAAAACTCTGGGTCCCACTCTGGTAGCTCTTTGACAATAATAACGTAGCGAGTGGTAAGTTCCGGGCGAGGGAAAAGGTCTACTGGACCTTCTCCTCGAGTAACGATGTAACGGACATAAAGGTCACGATTTTGTTCGGCCGCATTTGTTGCCTGAACTGTCCTACGAATCTCGTCTATTATCTGATTTTTAGATATAGCAAGGGTTAAATGGGCTAATTTTGCTGAACGTTCAAAACGTGCCCAGTGTTCATCATGAAAGAGTGGAATGCCCCGGTATGTCCTAAATACTTCATATATGGAATCTCCATAAAGAAATCCTCGGTCCATAATTGGAACCCGCGCATCAGCTGCGCTAGTTATCACCCCATCAACATTAGCCATACTCTCAAAATTAATCACTAAATACCTCCTACACTAAAGCCATACAAGTTTGCTCTATTTTCGTATTATGGCCTAGACGCCAACCGGCAAATTAACTTTTATGATTTCTGTTTCAGGCTCTATGCTTTCCACATGATATGGACCTAGAGCTTTAGGGACAATCGCAGATTCTCCTTGCCGAAGAATGCCAATCTCAACATCATTAATATTGATAAATCGAGCATGACCATGAATAACATATAAAAAGTGAGGAGGCATCTTAGGCACTAAAACAGACTTTTTTCTATTAGGTCTTAGATGCTCCACACAAAAAATATCATTATCGAGAGAACAAAAAGTACCTGGTCGATCATTTACTTTTTTAGGTATGACGATAAACTCACTGGGATCTGTTCTCTGCAAATTAAGCACTTCAAGAGCGGATGAAATATCTAGATCTCGTACAGGAAACCTAACATTATCCCAAGCTCGATAGGTTGGCCCTGGTCTCCGAATCTCAAGCGCAAGAATTTCTTTATTTTCTGGATTACCAAGCGCATGTACTTCGGCTGTTACTAGCTTCCCAGTTTGGTCTAGCAAGGGTTGTGGATTAGCATTGTAAATAACCTGGCCTGGCTTAACTGGAATAACATTCATCATATCCAGGACATGCCAGTACAACCTTTTTAATTCAATTAAAAGCTCTTCTACCGACAACCAAAGCCCGACATCCTGAATATCAGGACCATTTATTAAATTAGAGAAAGACACTTCTCGTTCTGAAATCCAAGGCTTTAAAACCTTCTGAAGATTTAATGAACTAATAATAGGCTCGAGTTTTTTTAACAGATCTTCCTGCTGCAATCGACCTTTTAAAAGCTTTGTTTCCAACTGTTTCAGGTTTATATTTTCCCTAAACCCGAGTCGTAGGGTAGCTCCTGGCTCAGCGTCAATAATTATGTATAACTCGGTATTACCCGCAGGGTGTCCTTGAACGGACAGTAGTTCCTTTATATCTAAGGTTTTTATTAATAGCGGAAACGCCTTACCATAGGACTCTACAAACTCTTCTCCAAGGAAATCTTCAGCTCTCACCCTCAAGAGTTGCGATAGTGGAACTTCCGAATCATCAGCAAATCTAAGTAGACTTGGGTGCATCTTGGATTCATCATCCTCATCCCACGCTGAAAGCTCGAAAGACTCACCCAACCCCATACCGTTGACTGCAAATTGATCTGGCAATGGGCAAAGCCCCTTAAACTCTCTAATACTCATGCCTCCCCATGGACGCTCCACAAAATTATTTGTAGCTAGCTTGAGTAGTTTTTTAGTAACCTTAGAAACAATCTCTTTGTTTCCCATAAGCAAATTCTCAGCATGATTTTTCTTGGCTATAACTCTCATATCTAGCTTATGAAAGACTCGCTCTCAACATTATTTCCAAATCTTTTCGCACTCTTGAGATATCAATCCCATGACATAAATCTCTGAGCTGAACAACCTCCAAACCTTCATAGCCAC
>JAQWRR010000103.1 GCA_029243585.1 Gammaproteobacteria bacterium | reverse complement strand
TTCGATCAATTTCTAATAAAGGTTCCTGATTGGAGTGAGCGCGAAAGATTGAGTGCTGAAAGAGATAGCTTAGGCCTTTATTTGACAGGCCACCCTTTTGATAATTATACGAAGCATTGTATGCATTTCACACATGGTTCGATTGAAAATTTAATTAGAGCTCTTCCGGAAGGTGGCAATAGTAGAAATATGAATGGGCAGCGAAAAGAAATTATTGTAGCTGGACTGGTTGTCGATTTTTTTCGCCGTCGCAGTAGAGTGTGTATGATTTTAGATGATAATACTGATCGACTAGAAGTTGTGCTATTTGATGATGTTTATAATCAGTATAGACATTTAATTATTAAAGATGTTGCATTGGTTGTTGAAGGTCAACTTCGTTTTGATGAGTTCTCGAACGCATGGCAAGTGACAGCCCAACGGATAAAGCTAGTGGATGATAAGATAGAAGAGTATGCAAAGCGTATCACTATTCAATGGCCAGAAAACAGTAGTACCGATTTTTTAATTGATCTTAAGGAGACTCTACAGCCATTCACTAATGGTCACTGCGAGGTTTGTCTGGAGTATGCTGGACCAACTGCACGCGCATCTCTAACATTTGGCGATCATTGGACAGTCAGGCCAACTCGTGAGTTACGTGAAAGATTAGGTTTATTGTTTGGCTCTGAAAGTTACTCCATACATTACCCAAAGCATTTTGTGTCATAAAATTTTTATGATGATTATTTTGGATTTTATATTTTTATATGTTCTCTGCTTGTCAGGTTTATATTCTTACAGGTAAGGTCGTTCAATGGATCTTAATTTTCTTAATTTTGAACAACCTATTGCTGAGCTTGAGGCGAAGATCGATGAGTTGAAGTTCGTTGGTAATGATTCTGAGGTGAATATCAGCGAAGAGATTGGCAGGTTGAGAAAAAAAAGCGAACTATTAACGCGCGATATTTTTTCTAATTTATCTTCTTGGCAGATAACTCAGTTAGCACGTCACCCTCAACGCCCATATTTTCTGGACTATATTTCTCGATGCTTTACGGATTTCCAAGAACTCCATGGGGACCGAATGTATGCAGATGATTCTGCAATAGTTGGTGGGATGGCGAGGTTAGAGGGACAACCCGTTATGGTGCTAGGCCATCAAAAGGGACGTGATACGAAAGAACGGGTTTTTAGAAATTACGGTATGGCAAGACCCGAAGGGTATCGTAAGGCACTACGGTTAATGACTTTAGCAGAGAAATTTAAACTTCCTTTGATTACATTTGTGGATACCCCAGGTGCTTATCCTGGGATGGGAGCAGAGGAGCGAGGACAGAGCGAGGCAATTGCCCGAAACCTATTAAATATGGCGAGTCTCAAGGTGCCAATTATATGTGTGGTAATTGGTGAGGGAGGTTCAGGTGGTGCATTAGCAATCGGTGTGGCTGATAAAGTGCTTATGTTTCAATACAGTATTTATTCTGTTATTTCACCTGAAGGTTGTGCGTCTATTTTATGGAAGAGCGCAGAGAAAGCTGAAGTAGCAGCCGAAGCTCTTGGAATCACAGCTGAGCGACTTTTAAAGCTTGGTTTGGTTGATGAGGTAGTTCCAGAGCCCTTAGGTGGGGCTCATCGTGATACACAAGAAATAGCGGAATCACTTAAGAGTCATCTTCTTAGTGCCTCTAATGAACTACAGTCTTTTTCAATCAGTGCTTTAATAAAAAAACGTCGACGTCGGCTAGCAGATTACGGAACGTATAAAGAGGGTTAGCCCTGAGCCTAGTAGGTTTATAGCCTTTCTTGGCTTGTGGTTATGATTCAAGTGGAGCCTATGGAAACGTTTTTAAAGCTTTTCAGGCAGAGTCTTTCTAAATTTCCTTCGAATTCAAAGCGTTATTTAGTGGCTTTTAGTGGTGGATTGGATTCCTCAGTTCTCCTAGCCGCTATGCAGCGATTGGGGCCTATTTGTTCAGTTCGCGCAGCGCATATTGATCATGGCCTTCATGTGAATTCATGCAAATGGGAAGAACACTGTAGTGAAACTGCAAGTGCGTTGGGGGTTAAATATTTAAGTTCTAGAGTTCAAATAAAAAATCAATCTGGTCATAGTCTCGAGGCCTTAGCTCGAGAGGCCCGGTACCAGGCTCTTAAGGGTTTATTATTACCTGGAGAGATCTTATTAACTGCTCACCATGCAGATGATCAGTTAGAAACATTATTGTTTAGGTTGCTTCGCGGAAGTGGTGTTAAGGGTATGAGAGGTATTGCTAGTTTTCGTCATTTTGGAAATGGTTTTTTAGGAAGACCATTGCTTAATATGACTCGTAGAGAAATTCAAGAGGTTGGAGCTAACTGGAAGCTTAAGTGGCTTGATGACCCTATGAATATAGATGAGAGATTTGATCGTAACTTTCTTCGAAAAAAAGTTTTATCACAGGTTATCACTCGTTGGCCATCAGGTGGTAAGACTGCAGAGAGGTTGGCCCGTCAGATGGTTGATGCTCAGGAAATTCTTGATGGTGTAGCGGAGACAGATAGTGCTGATATTCTTGATCCAGCCCGAATACCTCAGGCTACCTTGCTTGCACTTCCAGCATCCCGGCAGAGAAACATGCTTCGTCATTTGATTAGGAAGGTTGGTTTACCTCTACCTGATTCTGCTCAAATGGATACATTAATTAAAGGCCTAAGGGTTCAGCGCATTGATGCCGAGACTCAAGTTAAGTGGCCAGGTGGGGAAGGACGTATTTATCGAGGTACTTTGCATGTTTTTGCACCTTTTATGCGGAGCTCGGGAGATGGTTATATAGGTGAACTTACAGAGGACAAGCCTTGGTCTGGACCTGAAGGCCATATTGCTCTTATCCCAACGACTGGAAAAGGACTTCCGGATATTTGGGTAAAAAAGGGCTTCAATATACGTTTTCGTATGGGTGGTGAGTGTTTCAAGCCTCTACGCTATAAATATAATCGTCCACTAAAGAAATGGTTTCAGGAAACTGGAGTGCCTCCTTGGTTAAGAGACCGTATTCCACTGATTTATAAAGGTGATAAGCTAGTTGCGGTAGGTGATTTATGGATTTCTGCTCTGGCTGAGGAACTCCAAGAAACCAAGCCTAGATGGCAGGTTTTATGGACTAATCATCCCCCTTTGACTTAAATTAGGGTGGCCGTGGCAGGCTTCTTTTGGTAGTTTGTAAGGCCATTTTGGGCGATTTCTTAGCCCTGGCATTTATTAAATGAATATGGATGGGGAATGACGCAATTCATTTTTATTACCGGTGGGGTTGTTTCATCTTTAGGGAAGGGGATTACCGCTGCTTCTCTTGGTGCAATTTTGGAAGCGCGTGGGCTTACTGTGCGAATGACAAAGTTGGATCCATATATCAATGTCGATCCGGGCACTATGAGCCCATTCCAGCATGGTGAGGTATTTGTTACTGAGGATGGAACTGAGACGGACCTTGATCTTGGGCACTATGAGCGATTCGTTAGTACTAAAACGGGTAGCGATAGTAATTTTACTACCGGAAGGATTTATAGCAATGTTATTGCTAAGGAACGTCGTGGGGATTATTTGGGAGCGACTGTGCAGGTCATCCCACATATCACTGATGAAATAAAAAAGAGTGTAATAAAAAGCGCTGGTGATGCTGATATATGTATGGTTGAAATAGGCGGAACCGTTGGTGATATCGAATCCTTGCCGTTTCTTGAAGCAATTAGACAGCTAGGTGTGGAGTTGGGCCGTGATCGAGCGGTTTATATCCATCTTACTTTAGTACCTTACATTGCAGCCTCTTCTGAAATTAAGACTAAACCCACACAACACTCGGTTAAAGAATTACGATCAATAGGTATTCAGCCAGATGTTTTGGTGTGTCGATCTGAACAGTTTTTACCTCTAGACCAGCAAGCAAAAATTGCTTTATTTACTAATGTAGAACAACGAGCGGTTATTTCTGCTGTAGATGTAGATGATTTATATAAAATTCCCCTAATGCTTAAAGAGCAAGGGCTTGATGAGATCGTTGTTGATAAGTTACGTCTTGAGGTGCCTTCCGCAAATCTCTCTAAATGGCAATCAGTAGTTGATGCTAAGGCGCATCCAGAAGCTGAGGTCGACATAGCCATGGTTGGAAAATATGTCAATCTAAAAGATGCTTATATCTCTCTTACCGAAGCTCTTATGCATGCTGGAATTCATACACAAACACGCGTCAATATTCACTATTTTGAGGCTGAAGACCTTGAGTCGGAAGGTATTGGGAAATTACATAATATGGATGCAATTCTTGTTCCTGGTGGTTTTGGTGAACGAGGTATAGAGGGCAAGGTTCAGTCTGTTAAATTAGCGCGTGAAACAAAAATTCCATATCTTGGAATTTGTTTGGGGTTACAGATTGCAGTTATTGAGTTTGCTCGTAACGTTTCATATTTGAATGATGCTCACTCGACGGAGTTTTTTCCAGAAACGCCCCATCCTGTGATAGGGCTAATTACAGAGTGGCGAGATCGAACTGGTTTGACTGAGGAGCGAAGTAAGGACTCAGATCTTGGAGGTTCAATGCGATTAGGCGCCCAAAACTGCCAGCTTGCAGAAGATAGCCTCATCCACTCTATTTACAAAAAAGAGAGTATTTATGAACGTCATCGTCATCGTTATGAGTTTAATAATAACTATCTTGATAAGCTGAAAGAAAGTGGCCTATTGTTTCCAGGAGTATCAAAAGATGGCTTGGTTGAGGTGATTGAGCTACCAGAACATCCTTGGTTCCTTGCTTGTCAATTTCATCCAGAATTCACCTCTAATCCCTTAAATGGACATCCCTTATTTATTAGCTTCGTTTCTGCAGCGCGTGCATGTCAGGAAGCCAATGCGAAAAAAGATGAATAGTGCATGAAACTCTGTTCCTTTGACGCTGATAACTTAAGCCCTTTTTTTCTGATTGCTGGGCCCTGTGTGATCGAGGGCGAATCTTTTTTGCTGGATATTGCCGCAGAGCTTAAGCAGATTACTACAGAGCTAGATATACCCCTGATTTTTAAATCCTCCTTTGATAAAGCAAACCGTTCATCTATGAATAGCTTTAGAGGGCCTGGTGTCGAATCTGGGTTAAAGGCCCTAGAGGCAGTAAAGACAGGTCTTGGTTTGCCTGTTTTGACAGATGTACATGAAGACACGCCTTTAAATGAAGTTGCTTCGGTTGTAGATGTTATGCAAACACCATCTTTCTTGTGTCGACAAACAAATTTTATCCTGGCGGTAGCTTCGTGCGGTAAACCTGTAAACATTAAAAAGGGACAATTTCTATCACCCTGGGAAATGATTAATGTTGTAGATAAAGCTAAATCCACAGGTAATGAAAATATTATGGTTTGTGAGAGAGGGTATATGTTTGGTTATAATAATTTGGTGGCCGACATGCGTTCTCTTGTTGCATTGCGTGAAACAGGGTGCCCAGTAGTTTTTGATGCGGGTCATTCGGTTCAGCGTCCAGGCAGTCAGGGTGATATGTCTGGAGGTGATCGACGACTTATACCTCCGTTAGCTCGTGCTGCAGTGGCCACCGGAATTGCTGGATTATTTCTTGAGACCCATCCAAACCCAAATGAAGCAAAAAGTGATGGTCCTAATTCATGGGCTTTAAGTAACTTAAAAGCATTGCTAATTCGGTTGAAGGCTATTGATATTGCAGTAAAGGACGGTAGTTTAGAAGAGCATCTTGACTAGGAGTTAAGGAGTAAGGATGAGCCGTATCAGGGAAGTTAGCGGGATCGAGATACTAGATTCTAGGGGTAATCCTACTGTTGAGGCTGAGGTTATTCTTGAGAATGGGATTTGTGGCCGTGCGTCTGCACCATCTGGAGCATCAACTGGTTCACGAGAGGCGGTTGAATTGCGTGATGGTGATATATCCCGGTATTTGGGTAAGGGAGTTTCTCTAGCTGTGAGAAACGTAAATAATGATATCGCTTCAGCAGTGGTTGGTTTAGATGTAACAGATCAACTGGGACTCGATTCGATACTTATTGATCTTGATGGTACCTCGAATAAAAGTCGTCTAGGAGCTAATTCAATGCTGGCTGTATCCTTGGCTACTGCTAAAGCTGCAGCCAAGGAAGCAGGAAAGTCATTTTACCAATTTCTTGTGGAAGCGGATGCTTATGAAATGCCTGTGCCGATGATGAATATCATTAATGGAGGAGCGCATGCAAACAATAGCGTTGATATTCAAGAGTTTATGATTCTTCCTGTAGGTGCGCCTAACTTTTCAGAAGGCCTGCGTTATGGGGCAGAAATATTTCATACTTTGAGAAATATCCTTGATAGGAACGGTTTAAATACGGCAGTTGGGGATGAAGGTGGGTTTGCACCCAATCTGGCATCGAATGAGGCAGCTTTACAAATCATAGAAGAAGCTGTTGAAGAAGCCGGCTATACCCTAGGGAGAGAAATTTTTCTTGGACTCGACACCGCTAGTTCAGAGTTTTATTCTCAAGGTCTATATCACTTAGAGTCAGAGAATAGATCTTTTGACTCTTCTGAGTTTTGTGATTATCTGGAGGATCTTGTTGCACGTTACCCAATTATTTCCATTGAAGATGGTATGGCAGAGGATGATTGGGATGGTTGGACACTGTTAAGTGAACGTCTAAGAGATCGTATACAACTAGTTGGAGATGATCTATTTGTTACAAATACAGAGATTCTTAGAATGGGGATAGAAAAAAATATAGGTAATAGCATTTTAATCAAGCCGAATCAGATTGGCACTTTGTCGGAAACTCTCAGTGCTATTAATATGGCAAATGCTGCAGACTACACTGCTGTTATTTCACATCGTTCTGGTGAGACTGAAGATTCAACTATAGCCGATATTGCAGTTGCGACTAATGCTACGCAGATAAAGGCAGGTTCTACGAGTCGTTCTGATCGCTTAGCGAAGTATAATCAGCTCCTTAGAATCGAAAAACAGCTAGAGGGTAAAACCTCTTATGCGGGTGTTAATGCTTTTCCAATGATTCTTTAAGCGAAGTAAGACTATGCGAATATTATTGTCTTTGATGTTTTCAATGTTGTTATTTCTTCAGGCAAGACTGTGGTTTTCTGATGAGGGAATGCGTGAGGTATGGAGATTGGAATCACAAATTTCTGAAAGGACTATTGAAAATCATCGCCTTGCTATAAGAAATTCTGCGTTAGAAGGTGAAGTTTTTAATCTCAAGGAAGGAGTAGAAGCGGCAGAAGAACGCGCGCGAACTGATCTAGGCATGATCGCTGAAGACGAGACATTTTATATGGTTATTAGGCAGGAAACCCAAAGCAATAACCTTGAAAAAAAGAACATGAATACTCCTTTATCAATGCCAATATCATCCATGATGGAAGAGTAGTAACCAGGTTGTTTGATTACCTTTTAAGGTTTATGGCTTTTCAAATAGAGCGTTGCATACTGGTTCTATGCTTTATTATAGTGGGCGTAATAGAACATATACTGCCCCAGATCCTCCATGGCGAGCTCGAGTGGAAGCAAACGCGAGTATTTCTTCCCATTGAACCAGCCATTGATGGACGTAACCTCTTAAAACGGGTCCCTCGGGCCCTGAACGTAGGCCCTTACCATGAATCACTCGAACACAGCCAAGACCCCGGTTTCTTGATTCCCTGATGAATTCTCGTAAGTGCTCTTTTGCCTCAGTAGCTGTAAGCCCATGCAAATCTACCTCAGCTTCTATACTGAAGTGCCCACGATGTAGTTTTTTAAAGGTACGTTGAGGCAAGCTTGGATGGCAGTAAGCCGCTTCTTCACCAGATTGTTCAAGGGCGTCACGTTGATTGAGATCACCACCAAGACTTTCATGGAGAACATTTTTTTTATCTGCTCTAGAGTATCGAGCTTTTGCGAGGGGACGTTTTCGTTCCTGAATGCGTTCTTCGTACTCAAGTGGCTTGACGTCTTTCATCGCATCTCTAAATACTTCTGTATCTTTTCTATTGCTCAAGGTACAACTCCTATTGCCATAGACCATACATTATATTTATTTAATTAAGTGCAAATCTTGCTTTCAAATGATGACGGATACCAAGCTTCAGGCCTACGTTTGCTAGCGAGGGCCCTTGGGGATATAGCAGATGTGGTTGTGGTAGCACCTGATAGGAATCGTAGTGGTGCTAGCAATGCACTTACTCTTGATGCTCCGCTTAGGGTTGAACAGGTAGATCCCAACACCTACTCAGTTAATGGTACTCCAGCTGATTGTGTCCATATTGCTATAACTGGATTACTAAATACCGAACCAGATATGGTTGTTTCGGGTATAAACCACGGAGCTAATCTAGGAGATGATGTAATCTACTCTGGCACTGTTGGGGCTGCAATAGAGGGAAGGTTTTTAGGACTACCTGCAGTTGCTGTATCTTTGGTTGCTGAAGAAGATAAGCATTTTGAGACAGCTGTATCCGTGGTTTATCAGATCATAGAGGGCATGAAGAATAACCCACTTCCTAGTGACACAATACTAAATATTAATGTACCGGATCTTTCTGAAGAGAATATTTGTGGGATAAAAGCAACACGTCTTGGCGGGAGGTATCGTTCGGATCCCGTTGTGATTGCTAGAGATCCTAAGAATCGTCCCGTTTATTGGATTGGACCCGCAGGTAAGGGTCAGGATGCTGGGCCTGGGACCGATTTTGATGCAATCGCTAAAGGGTACGTTTCTGTTACTCCTATTAAGGTTGATTCAACTGATTATGGTGTACTTGAAACTCTTGACACTTGGTTGAAAAAGTTAAGATGAAAGACGGACAAAATATTTCCGGGGTTGGAATGACGTCTGCTCGGACTCGAGATAGATTAATAAACCGACTTAGGGTTGATGGAATTAAAAATGAAGCTGTTCTTGAACGAATTCGTAATATTCCACGGCACTTGTTTGTAGATGAGGCTCTTGCGAGTCGTGCTTATGAAGACACAGCCCTACCTATTGGATTTGGACAAACTATTTCTCAGCCTTATATTGTTGCTTTGATGACTGAGTCTCTGATTGAAGGATTAGGTTCTAGTAAAAAACTAGTCAAAGTATTAGAAGTTGGTACTGGATGCGGATATCAAACAGCAGTACTCGCGCCCTTCGTTCAGCACATCTATAGTATTGAGCGTATAAAAATGCTTATCCCGCGTGTTCGAAAAAGACTTTCTCATCTTAAGGTTCATAATTTAACCTTAAGACATGCAGATGGTTTGCGTGGTTGGATTAGCCAGGCTCCTTTTCAGGGAATTCTCGTTGCAGCTTCACCGTCCGAGGTACCACAGGACCTTCTGCATCAACTGGATGAGGGTGGTCGTTTAGTCATTCCAATCGGTACTCGTAGCAGTCAGCGACTACAGCGTATTACTAGACGTGGAAATGCTTTTGAGACTGAAGAATTAGAGCTTGTAAGCTTTGTTCCTCTTTTGGAAGGAACTGAAAGTTGAAGTTGCTCACTAGTTTATATGATTGCACTATAAGTATGTCCAGGCATCCTCAAGCAGAGCGTTATCTTTTTGCTCTTAGTTTTGCAGAATCTTCTTTTTTCCCTGTTCCTCCTGACGCTATGCTTATACCTATGACGCTTGCCAAACCTAAGAGTGGATGGCGTTACGCTTTTATAACTACTATTGCATCAGTTATTGGTGGCTTATTCGGTTATCTAATAGGCCTACTTGCATTAGATACAATAGAACCTTTTCTAGTACAGTTTGGATATTGGGATGGTTATCTTGAAGCCACAGACTGGTTCCTAGAATGGGGTTTTTTGGCTGTTTTTATAGCTGGATTTTCTCCAATACCCTATAAGGTATTTACCATTGCTGCTGGAGCATTGAATATGCTCCTACCGGTATTCGTTTTAGCCTCCCTGATAGGAAGAGGAAGCAGGTTTTTTTTAGTGGCCGGGGTTCTGCTCTGGGGTGGAGTGTCCATGGAAAAAAAAATACGGAACCATATTGAGAAGATTGGGTGGTTTTTACTAGTAATGGGTGTGATTTTTTATCTTGTGCTACGTCTGAGTATTTAACAAGCATGAGAATTTATAAGCTGTATAGCATTCTTTTAGTGATGGTGTTGCTATTTGGCTGTACACCAACAATTGTTGAATATGGTCCTCGTGTTCATGTGGTTAAAGCGGGAGAGACGCTACAAATAATTGCATGGCGATATGGTTTGGACGCTAGGAACCTTGCCCAATGGAATCTTATAGATAACCCAGACCTTATCTTTGTTAATCAGCAACTTAATCTGACTCCTAACGTCAGGTCTAGAACTGTTTCTGTGCAGCGAGATTCTCAAGACTCAGAGCAAATTTTTGATCAGCCTATCTTACCGTCCCCAGACTGGTTATGGCCTATTAAAGGTCCATTATTAAATACTTATGGCTCTGATATTGGTACTGGAAAGGGGATTGGAATAGGGGGGGAGCTAGGATATGACATTCATGCGGCAGCAACGGGTCAAGTAGTTTATGCGGGGGATGAACTAGTTGCATATGGTCAGTTATTAATCATTCAACATAACCCCACGTATCTAAGTGCTTATGGACATAATGACCGTCTTATAGTCTCTGAGGGTGACTTAGTCGAGCAGGGACAGGTGATTGCAGCTATGGGTTTAGGGCCAGGACAACAACCTCAACTTCACTTTGAGATTCGGCGTAATGGTGCATCTGTTGATCCTCTAAGCTTACTTCCTAGATAACAAAGGAAGTCTCTTATAGTGCAAGGAATAATGCAGCGACTACAGCACGATTTTCATGCACTAAAACATTGTATGTTCTGCATGCTGCAGGTGTATCCATAATCTCTAACCCAATTCCTTGGTTAGCTGCCTCGGCCATTAAATCTAGATTTGGGATGCATACGGAGTTACCAGTTCCAAGAATTATAAGCTCTGGCTCAAAAGCTATTGCTAGCTCAAGGTCTGCAAAGGTGAGGGAGTTAGGGTCTGATACATTCCAATCAATTAGTAGATTTTGGGCTGATATTATTAAATGACTATGTATCCATTGTTCGCCTACCTGCACGCATCCTTTTTCCCATGCGGAAATTAAATTAGCATCTGAACTTTCCCTGATAAACTTGATAAGCTTTCCCCGATTAGGCCAGACTGGATTATAAGCGTATATCTTGTGCTAAGAATCGAAGAACGTTCAAAAATACCGGGATCAGATCATTGGTCATGGCCTGAAGGGACACATCGTGTGATTCGACAGGTCTTTTCTCGTCGAGAAATAAAGTCGGCATCAGAAATTGATTTATCTTTGAAAGGATTGCGTCCTATAGGTGAATTCCAATCCCTCGACAAGGCAGTAGATCTAATGATTCGTCATAGGGATAATAAAATTACTATAGTTGGTGATTTTGATGCGGATGGTGCGACTAGTACCTCACTAATGCTTCTTTGTCTTCGGTCGTTTGACTTTAAGAATGTATCATTTTTTATTCCAGACCGTTTTAAGCTTGGTTATGGCCTAACGGTTGAACTAGTTGAACAGATACAGAGCAAAGCCCCTGAACTAATTGTGACAGTAGATAATGGGGTTACTAGTGTGGCAGGAGTTGCAGCAGCTCGTAAACTAGGTATCGATGTTTTAGTTACTGACCACCATCTGCCAGGAGAGGAGTTGCCAGCTGCAAATGTCATCATTAATCCAAATCTTGTGGATAATGATTTCCTAGGTAAAAATCTTGCTGGTGTAGGAGTGTCCTTTTACCTTCTAGCAGCATTAGGGCGTCGCCTTAGTCTTTCTTCGATTGTGCCTGATTTTTTAGATTTAGTTGCTTTAGGAACGATAGCTGATCTTGTAAAACTAGATCATAGTAATCGTATATTGATTGAACAAGGTCTTGCAAGAATACGTGCAGGATGCTGTCGTCCTGGGCTATTAGCTTTATGCAAGATAGCTAAGATACCTCATCATACAGTCACGGGAACAACATTAGCTTATCAAATTGCTCCAAGACTAAATGCCGCTGGCCGACTAGATGATATGTCAATAGGGGTTCGTTGTTTGTTGACGAACTCTCCGGAAGAAGCCTTAAGCCTAGCAAAACAACTACATAACTTTAATCAAGATAGGCAAGTATTAGAGTCAAGAATGCATGCTGAGGCGGTAGATCTTATGGATGCTGAGGGCTTTATAGCAGAAGGAGAATTATCACCCATTCTTTGCATGTTAAGAGACGATTGGCATGAGGGAGTAGTAGGTTTAGTAGCGTCTAAGATTAAGGATAAATATAACCGTCCAGCATTTGCCTTTGCTCCTACAGAATCCGGGCTTTTGAAAGGATCTGGTAGATCTATTGCTGGATTCCATCTCCGAGATGCGCTTGTGGCTGTTGATTCTCAACACCCTGGACTGATAAGTCGATTTGGAGGGCATGCAATGGCAGCAGGTCTTACACTAGAGTCTACCGGGTATGATTTATTCCAGAGTGCTATAAAGTCATTTGGTGAGAAAAGTCTTGGTCCAGAAGACTTTGACGAAAAAATTATGACTGATGGTGTCTTGATTGATAGTGAGTTAACTCTGGAAGTTGCATCTCTACTCAATGATATTGGGCCTTGGGGTCAAGGTTTCCCAGAACCTCTTTTTGAAGGCTCTTTTTTGTTGCTCAGTCAACGTGTACTAGGTGATAAGCATTTAAAAATGTCCATACAGACTGATAGCAATAAGAAACCTCTAGATGCAATAGCATTTAACTGTTCTCCAGAAAACTTGCAGATAGGCGAGTTACTTCATCTTGTTTATCGATTAAATGTAAATACTTATTACGCATTGCCTAAGATTCAGCTTATTGTTGAACATATCCAACCCTTGAAGTTTAGCCATGTGAGTGGGACCTGATTGCGCTATTATTCAGCGCCCCTTGGTATCTGGATAGAATATGGAATTTGGTGAGCTTAATTCAAAGATTTCTGAGCTTCAGGGACGTTGTATTGCCCTTAGGGGGTATCTTTGACTATGAAGGCAAGCTTGAAAGACTTGAGGAGGTTGATAGAGAGCTTGAAGATCCTGCTGTATGGGAGGATCAAAGTCGAGCTCAAGGTCTTGGAAAGGAACGCGCTAGTCTTGAATCAATAATAACTACTCTTGATAGGATAGGTTTATTTCTGACTGATGCAGATCAGTTATCTAGGCTTGCGCGTGAGGAGGCCGATGATGAGGCTCTTCAGGATATTTCTGATGATGTTATAAAAACTCAAAAAGAAGTTCAGCGCTTAGAGTTTTTTCGTATGTTTTCTAAAGAGATGGATGCGCATAATGCTTATCTTGATATTCAGTCTGGGTCTGGTGGTACTGAAGCGCAGGATTGGGCTGAGATGTTGTTTCGAATGTATCTTCGGTGGGCAGAGTCTCGTGGATTTGAAGCAGAGATACTTGAGTATTCCCCTGGAGATGTTGCAGGACTTAAAAGCGCCAGTGTTTTATTAAGCGGAGATTATGCTTATGGCTGGTTAAGAACTGAAACTGGTGTTCATCGTTTAGTGAGAAAATCACCTTTTGATGCAGGTCATAGACGACATACTTCTTTTGCTGCCATTTTTGTTTCGCCTGAAATTGAGGATGAGGTGGATGTTGAGATAGACCCAAGCGATCTTAGGGTTGATGTCTATCGTGCAAGTGGGGCTGGAGGGCAGCATGTCAATAAGACCGAATCAGCCGTGCGGATTACACATTTGCCTTCTGGGATCGTTGTTCAATGTCAGAATGATCGTTCTCAGCATAAAAATCGTGCAACAGCAATGGGGCAGCTAAGGGCACGGTTATATGAGCAGGAGCAACAAAAACGTCAAGAAGAGGCAGAGTCTTTGGAAAAAGGTAAAGCAGATATCGGTTGGGGTAGTCAGATTCGTTCCTATGTGCTTGACCAGTCAAGAATTAAAGATTTGCGTACGGGTTTTGAAAGTGGAAACCCTAGTGCCATACTGGATGGCGATCTTGATCCTTTTCTTGAGGAAAGTTTGAAACAAGGTTTATAAGAAATGTCAGAATCAATAGAGAAAACTTCACAAGGTGAAAATAAACTTATCACTGAAAGGCGTGAGAAGCTTGGTAGGCTACGTGATGGAAATGCTTTTCCAAATGATTTTCGTCGTGACTCGCTAGCAGGCGAGCTGCTTTCTGCCTATGGAGAGCGAAAGGCATCTACTTTTGATGAGGAATCTCTTTCTGTGCGCGTTGCGGGCCGTATGATGGCCAAACGAGTGATGGGAAGGGCTAGCTTCGTTAAAATTCAGGATAGTTCTGGCCAAATACAGCTTTATGTTGAACGTGATCAGGTCTCTGCAGAGACTTACCAAGCCTTTAAGTCTTGGGATGTTGGAGATATTTTAGGGGCTGAGGGGGAACTTTTTAAGACTAAAACTGGGGAGTTGTCGGTACGTACAGGTAACTTACGGTTGCTTGTAAAATCTCTACGTCCGATGCCTGAAAAATGGCATGGTCTTGTAGACCAAGAGCTAAAGCTTAGGCAGCGTTATTTGGACTTAATAGTTAGCGAAGAAACTCGCCATGTATTTCAAATGCGCAGGGAAATCATACGTTTTTTAAGGTCATCTCTTGATTCCTTGGGTTTTGCGGAAGTTGAAACTCCAATGATGCACCCAATACCAGGCGGAGCTCTCGCCAAACCTTTTGCAACTCATCACAATGCATTGGACATGCCACTTTATTTGCGTGTAGCTCCTGAACTTTATCTAAAGCGTTTGCTGGTTGGAGGATTAGATCGTGTATACGAAATTAACCGAAGCTTCCGTAATGAAGGTATCTCAACCCAACATAATCCTGAATTTACGATGCTTGAGATCTATCAAGCTTATGCAAACTATAGGGATTTTATAAACCTTACCCAGACTCTTATTCGAGAGTCAGCGCGTGCAGTGCTTGGTACTGACCAGTTGAACTATCAAGATCAAATTATTGATTTAAAAAGTGACTTTGAGGTTATGACGATTGAGGAGGGGCTTATTCAGCATAATCCTGATTTGGCTGGTAACTCTAGGGATCTTGAGCAGTTACGTTTTGTTTGTGATAAGCGTGAAATTAAGTATAAGGATGATGATGGTGCGGGTAAGCTACAGATTGAATTGTTTGAGGCAACCGTAGAGAGGCATTTGGCAGGCCCCGTATTTGTTACTGATTATCCAGCAGAGGTTTCTCCGCTAGCACGCTGTAAAGATGATGATGCTTTCCTTACGGACCGATTCGAACTATTTATATTTGGTAGGGAAATAGCAAATGGATTCTCCGAGCTAAATGATCCAGAGGATCAGGCGAGTAGGTTTCAAGAACAAGCACAAGCGAAGGCAAAAGGTGACGATGAGGCTATGTATTTTGATAATGATTACATCAGAGCTTTAGAGTATGGAATGCCCCCAGCAGCTGGTTTAGGTATCGGCATTGATAGACTCATAATGTTGATGACGGACTCTCCATCGATTCGTGATGTCCTTCTATTTCCTCACCTAAAGCCTGAATCTTAAAGATTATCCCAAGGCAGAGGTTCCCATGTTAAGGGTTTCTGTGGCTCTTCAGAAAGCTTCAAAGGTTTTTTAACTGCATCAATCCTTATGATTGCTAGTAGCTCTACACGTTGTGAATTTGTTTGGACGCTACGTATAACTTCGCCCATAGGGGTTCCTTCTGGGTCAACTAACAAACTACCGATGCTTGGTGGACAAGACAGAAAGCCTGAGTATCGAAACACACGACGTTTAACTGTTCCAAGATTTTGAATGCGTGCAATCACTTCCTGTCCTGGATAACAGCCTTTTTTAAAGGATAGCGCCCCAAGCTTATCCAGGTTTAGCATCTGGGGTGTGAAACGTTGGCTTAGTGCAGGTGGAATATTAACTAATCCTGTTTGAATTTCAGCAAGTTCTCCTTCTAAATCAGTAGTGGTTTCAAATTCTGATTTAGTTGGATTTTGCCTGTCCTTTAGCGCTACTAGATAAGTAGCTTGAGAGTTTAATTTAAACATTAAAGAGTCGTCTTTTCTGACGATATTTTTATATTTATGATCTAGGGCTTTATTGTGATCTTCAATCCGTAGATTAAGATTATTTAGTAGGATGGCTCCAAACCATTTTGAGGAAACGTCACAAATTTCCACATTATCCCGTAATACAAATAAGTTTAATTTTTGGGTGATTTTTTCAGAATTTTCTCCATGGACCATGAGAAGCCAGCCATCGTCATATGTAAAGACATGCAACAGAGCAAGTACTCGGCCTTTAGAGTCATGCCATGCAGCAAGAGTAGCCCTATCAGGCCCTTTTAAATCAATATTTTGGCTTAGTTGTGCATTGAGAAATGTTTCTGCATCAGCACCCGTCACTTTAATAAAGCGAATAGCGGGAAGTAGGTGAAATATTGGTCGCATAGTCTTAGTCACAATTGCTATTTTAGTCTATAAACATAGTCTCTTCTTTTTTTGTAGTCTTAGATAGTGCGAAAAAACATGGTTTCTGGCAGACTTAATAAATGCGCAGACCTCAAAAAGCAGATAAGTGTCAGGACAAAGGAGTTGCGCCCGGTATGGAAACCAAAAATGGGAGCGACGGTGGTGTCTCGTCGGCTTCCGACAGCGGGAAAACAGAAAGGCCGCAAGAGGTCGATGGACCTAAAGGGCCAGAGCCAACCCGATTTGGTGATTGGGAGCGGGCGGGCCGCTGCATTGATTTCTAAGGTAAGCGGATACATTCATACCGCTACTGTATTGCCCTAAAAAGGAACTTAAAAACTATGAAAAGGGTTGAGCGGCCTTTATCGCCGCATTTGCAGGTCTATCGCCCTCAGATCACCAGTGTGTTGTCCGTTATGCATCGGGGTACGGGGGTCACTTTGTCTTTAGGTACCTTTGTACTTCTTTATTGGCTAGTTTCAATTGCAGGGGGAGAGCAGGCATATGACAACGCTCATACTATTCTAAGCAGTGGGCTCTTTAAGCTTTTTTATATTGGCTGGTGTTTTTGTTTTTTCTACCATCTTGGTAATGGTGTACGTCACTTAGTTTGGGATGTAGGTATTGGGCTTGATCGAGCTCATTATCATATGAGTGGATGGTGTGTGGTTATTTTTTCTCTGATTGCTTCAGTAAGTTACTCACTAGTGGTTATTTTATAGGGGCTTGGTGATGAGTCTTGTCAGTCCGCTAAATAAAGTTATAGGGCTTGGTTCTGCTAAAGAGGGGGCAGAACACTGGTGGATGCAGCGACTCTCAGCTGTTGCGCTTATACCCCTTGGTTTATGGTTTTCGTTTGCTTTAGGTGCCATGGATCAACTGGATTACAGTTCCGTAGTGGAATTTGTTAGGTATCCAGTTAATAGTATTTTGCTTGTTCTTGCATTGATTACTTTGACCTATCACTCTCAACTGGGAGTACAGGTGGTTGTGGAAGACTATGTACATTCCTCAAGCTTAAAGATTATTACGATTGTGGCCGTTTCCTTTGCTCATATCCTAGTAGCAGTAGCTGGGATTTTTGCGATATTAAAGGTGGCTTTAGGGGCGGTAGTATGACCAAAGAGTATGAGTTCATAGACCACACCTATGACGTGGTTGTTGTAGGGGCTGGAGGTTCTGGGCTGCGCGCAACACTTGGTTTGGCTGAGCAGGGTCTTAGTACTGCATGTATTTCAAAAGTCTTTCCAACCCGAAGTCATACTGTTGCAGCACAGGGCGGCATTAGTGCAGCCCTTGGCAATATGGGAGATGATGATTGGCGTTGGCATATGTATGACACTGTTAAAGGCTCTGATTGGTTGGGCGATCAGGATGCTATTGAGTATATGTGTAAAGAAGCGCCAGCTTCTGTAGTAGAGCTTGAACACTATGGTGTGCCTTTTTCCCGAACTGAGGATGGGCTTATATATCAACGTCCTTTTGGGGGCATGACAACAAATTACGGTGAGGGCACAGCACAGCGAACATGTGCAGCGGCAGACCGAACGGGTCATGCAATGTTGCATACACTTTACCAACAGTCGCTAAAACATGAGGCTGAATTTTTCATCGAATATTTTGCAATTGATCTCATTATGGAAAATGGAGTTTGTTGTGGAATAGTAGCTCTGGACCTTGCAGAGGGGCGCTTACATAGGTTTCGTTCAAAGATGGTGATATTGGCTACAGGAGGCTATGGCCGAGCTTATTTTTCTTGCACGGCAGCTCATATTTGTACAGGAGATGGGAATGCAATGGTGCAGCGTGCCGGACTCCCGCTGCAAGATATGGAGTTCGTCCAGTTTCACCCAACGGGCATTTATGGTTCGGGTTGCTTGATAACGGAGGGCTCTCGTGGAGAAGGAGGCTATCTCACAAATTCTGAAGGAGAACGATTTATGGAGCGCTACGCTCCCAATGCTAAGGATTTAGCATCAAGGGATGTCGTAAGTCGTTCAATTACTATGGAGGTTCGTGAAGGGCGTGGTGTTGGATCAGAGCAAGACCATGTTCATCTGCACTTAGAGCATCTTGGAACAGATGTTATAGACGAACGTCTACCGGGTATTGCAGAGACGGCAAAAATTTTTGCTGGAGTTGATGTTACTAAAGATCCAATTCCAGTTATTCCGACGGTTCACTACAACATGGGAGGTATTCCCACAAACTTCTATGGAGAGGTAGTCAGTGCAAATAGTGAAAATGAAGAGTATGTAGTGCCTGGTTTAATGGCCGTGGGCGAAGCCGGTTGCGTTTCTGTGCATGGGGCTAATCGCCTTGGTTCAAATTCATTGATTGATTTGGTTGTTTTTGGACGTGCTGCAGCCATCCGTTGTGGTGAGTTAATTAAGCATGGCGATAGATTTTCAGCCCTTGCAAAGGATGCAGGTCAAGTGGCTGTTGATCGTGTAGATCGTCTTAGAAATGCTAAGGGTAGTACTTCAACAGCAGAACTGCGTTTGCAAATGCAGAGAGTCATGCAGAATCATGCGGCGGTCTTTCGTACAGGGGAGTCCCTTCAGGAAGGTATTAATCTTCTTGAGCCTATATTTTTAGGATTTTCAGATGTGTCGGTTGCTGATCGTTCTTTGATCTGGAATACCGATCTTATGGAAACTTTTGAACTAGAAAATCTTTTGACACAGGCGATGGGTACTATTAAGTCTGCTGCACATAGAACAGAGAGCCGCGGTGCTCAGGCACGGGAAGATTATCCAGATAGAGATGATGAGAATTGGATGAAGCATACCCTCGTATGGATCAATGAGTCAGGTGAAGCTCAATTTGGTGAGCGTCCAGTTCAAATGAATACGCTAACAGATGATGTTGCGCCAATTCCACCTAAGGCGCGAACTTATTAAGTAAGGAATAACAGAGGATAACTAATGGCGCAGTTCCGACTTCCAGTTAATTCAAGGGTAAAACCTGGGAAGACCTTTGCTGGGGATGACCAGGCAAAGAACGTAAAAAAAATCTCTGTATACCGCTATGACCCAGATGCGGGCACAAATCCAACCCTCGATACTTATGACTTGGACATGGATAAATGTGGACCTATGGTTCTAGATGCTTTGATTAAGATAAAAAATGAGATTGATCCTACGCTAACCTTTCGCCGTTCGTGTCGAGAGGGCATATGCGGTTCATGCGCGATGAACATTGATGGGGTTAATACACTCGCTTGTCTTAAGCCAGTGGAGGAGGTAAGGGGTACGGTTAAGATTTATCCGCTTCCTCATATGCCTGTAGTTAAAGATTTAGTGCCAGATTTGACTAATTTTTATGCTCAGTATGCATCCGTAAAGCCATGGCTTGAAGCTAAGACACCACCTCCACCAGATAGAGAAAGACTTCAGTCCAAGGAAGACCAGGGAAAGATTAATGAACCATCAGCCTGCATTCTGTGCGCTTGCTGTTCTACTGCATGTCCCAGTTATTGGTGGAATTCGGATCGATATCTTGGGCCAGCAGCCTTACTGCAGTCATATCGTTGGATAGTTGACAGTAGAGATGAGTCCACAGGAGAACGTTTGGATTCGTTAGAAGATCCATTCAGACTTTATAGATGTCATACGATTCTTAATTGTACCCAGGCTTGTCCAAAGGACCTTAACCCCGCTAAAGCGATATCTGAAATTAAGAAATTGATTGCTCATCGTCGGCACTAGGTGGCTTTTGACGGAGTTTTTATCAACTGAGACTGCAAAACTGCGCTGGCGTTGTCGGCGTGGCATGCGAGAGCTTGATGTTCTACTCATTACTTTTCTTACGCAATCATATGAAAGCTTACCTGTCGAGCAAAAAAAACTTTTTTCTGAGTTGCTGGAACTGCCTGATCCCGAGCTTCACGCGCACCTTTTAGGAAAATACGAATGTGATCCTACTATGGAAAAACTGCTTCAACGTATGAGAGTATTTAGTACAGATTAAATTAATTTATGAAATGTGGTGCAGAGTAATAAAACTATTTCCCAATCGCCAGAAAATTATCTTAGCGTACGTGCTCGCGTAAGTTCACTTTGCAGTGGTGGTTTGATGGAACTTGACCTATTAGGTGGTAAGGCATGTAGTGGTTGTGATGGAGGATGCCTTTGGCGTTGGAGGTCTGCTCCGCCACTACGGGTAAAAAACTCGTTACAGACTCATGTGAATAAATTTGTGACTGTTTCAGTAAGTTCGCGGTCTTTGATGCTTGGAACGCTTTTTTTACATGGATTACCATGGGCAGGACTTTTATCTGGTGCTGTGCTAGGTATAAGCAGTTTTGGGAATGATTTTGGAACTTTTATTGGGTCATTAGGTGGGCTTGTCACTGGGTCCTTATTAGGCCGCTATTGCGAGAAATATATCCATGTATCGCCCATAGTTTTGTCTGATTAAGACAGTCTGACTTTATTCTTTGCTATTTATTACGAAGAGTCATTAAAGATTCTGTGATTACTAAACATATTGTTTGATAATTGAACTCAAGATAGAAGAGGACTGCAGCATAAGCAGGGTATAATGTATTTTGTTTTTCTATCTCGTGTTCGGCCATGGAACGGATCCGAAATTTTTCAATAATTGCTCATATCGATCACGGCAAATCTACCCTTGCTGATCGGTTAATACAGTTGTGTGGTGGTTTGTCAGATAGAGAAATGGCCGATCAAGTTCTTGATTCTATGGATCTAGAGCGAGAGCGTGGAATCACTATTAAGGCGCAAAGTGTTGCTCTTGAGTATTGCGCTAAGGATGGTAAAACCTACCAGCTTAATATCATTGATACCCCTGGACATGTGGATTTTTCATATGAGGTTTCACGTTCTCTTGCTGCATGTGAGGGAGCTTTATTGGTTGTCGATGCAGCTCAGGGTGTTGAGGCTCAGAGCGTCGCAAACTGTTATTCAGCAATTAGTCTGGATTTAGAGGTATTACCAGTTATCAATAAGATTGATTTGCCTTCTGCAGACCCAGATCGTGTTGTTAATGAGATTGAAGAAATTATTGGTCTGAGTGCCCAAGATGCTCTACATATCAGTGCTAAAACCGGTAAAGGCATTGAAGCTCTGTTAGAAGAGATTATAAACATCATTCCTTCCCCAAAGGGCAATATAAATGCTCCACTACAGGCTCTGATTATTGACTCATGGTTTGATAGTTATGTCGGTGTTGTGTCACTGGTTAAGGTTGTGAATGGTAAGTTATCTAAAGGGAGCAAGATCGAGATTTTTTCTACTGTAAGGCGTTATAAGGTTGATCGTGTTGGCGTTTTTACTCCGAAAATGACAGATCATGAGTGTTTAGAAGCGGGTGAAGTTGGATATGTTATAGCTGGTATAAAAGAGGTTGATGCTGCTCCGGTTGGAGACACCATTCGTGAACAGGGTTTTGGGGATACTCAGCCCTTGCCAGGGTTTGAACGTATTCAGCCTCGAGTTTTTGCTGGATTGTTTCCAATTGATTCTGATGACTTTGAAGATTTTAGGGAGGCGCTAGAGAAATTAAGGTTAAATGATGCGGCCCTAAAT
>JAQWRR010000102.1 GCA_029243585.1 Gammaproteobacteria bacterium | reverse complement strand
AACCATTAATGATATTCAAAATTTATGTGTCATCCCTTTAGAACTGTAAATAAGACAGTGCTCACGAAAAAAAAATTAATTAGCGTTTTACTAGGATTACTAATACTAGTTTTTTGCCTTTGGTTTTATTCTGGTAACAAGCCTCCTTATCCATGGACAGCCGATGAGATAAAAATAATAGAAACACTCCAGATAGATAGCTTAGCTCTTGTACCACAAGATCTATCCAATTCCATATCAGAAAACCCACTAGCTGCAAAACTTGGCCATAGTTTATTTTTCGATACTCGGCTAAGTGCAAATGGCAAAGTATCTTGTGCGACATGTCATCAACCAAATAATTTTTTTACAGACAAAAAAACCAAAGGCATGGGTATTGGTTCTTCAAGGCTTAACACACGAAGTATCGTTGGCTCTGCATATAGTCCTTGGCTTTACTCAAATGGCAGAAAAGACAGCTTATGGTCTCAAGCTCTATCACCATTGGAAGATCCAAATGAGCACGCTAGTAACCGTGTCCAAATTGCAAAACTATTAACTAATGATCCGTACTATCGACCCACCTACGAATCAGTGTTTGGCCCTTTACCTGATCTTTCTAATCCAGAGCGTTATCCAGCAAACGCTGCCCCACTACCAGGAAAACTTGGGACTGCGTGGCAATCAATGTCTGAGCAAGACCGAGAGCTTATTACTGAAATTTTTGTCAATACAGGTAAAGCAATCGCAGCCTATGAGCGTTTATTAGTTCCAGGACCTTCAAGGTTCGATTCTTATGTAAAAGCGGTGTCAGAAAATAGTTTAAAAATCCAGGAACAACCTTTTAATAATTCAGAAATTCGCGGGCTACGACTATTCATTAGTAAAGCTAGCTGCATAGACTGTCATAATGGTCCGCTTTTCACTAACAATGAATTTCATAATACAGGGGTTATCTCCTCTCCAACAGATACACCAGATAAAGGTCGTATAGACGGTATACGTATAGTAAAAAAGGATATTTTTAATTGCATGGGAGCTTATAGTGATGATCTAAATCAAAATTGTGATGAACTTCAGTATGCTCGGCATAATATGCCTGAGTTACTTGGAGCAATTCGCACACCATCATTACGCAATATAAAATCTTCTGCTCCATACATGCACAGCGGCCAGATCAAAACCTTAGCTGAAGTGATAGAACACTATAATCTCGCACCACTTTCAATGATTGGCCATAATGAAGCAGAACCTCTTAATTTGTCACTTTTTGAACGCCGCGATTTATTAGCATTTCTTAAAACATTAGAAGCACCTTTATCAACCCACCAAAACTGGCTCATATCACCTACAACGAGTCCTAAAAATTCTCTTTAAATTAACCACTTTTAGTGGTTACTAGACATTAATTCTGGTAGCCTGCGGCATCCTCTGCAGATAATCTTTAATAGAATTAAAGGCAAAGACTATTATGATTTCGCAAGATTCTTTAGATAATAGTACACATGTAATTCTAAGCTCTCACAGCAAGCAGTCCGAACCTGCACTACCCATAAACTGGGGAAAGCGAGAACCCCTAGAAAGGGGTCCAATTATTGGAACAATTTCTAACAAAGCAGATCGGAATGTTATTGGAACTCATGGTGGTAGCTATACAGTTTACCGTGCTCTCTCGATAGCCTCAGGTCATTTTCCAAGTGGCCATCGTCCTGATCTAGATAACACAGAACCTGTTGTTACAGTTAAACCTCAGCCATCTTGGTTTGAGGAAGGACGTATTGTCTCATTAGACCCCTGGGGAGCTCATGTAAATATGGTCTTTCGTAACTATCTAGACCAAGGTATTAGCATACAACCAACTATTGCAGTTACCCAAGCACACTTGACTCTGCCAGAAATCCACATGGCCATTGAAGCTGAAAGACTTTCAGTTGATGGAAAAATTATTACTGAAAACCAGGATGTTCGCGTCACTAAAATTGCTATTGACCCAGTCTGGCACTTACCCTCGATTTCATATCGTTTCAACATTAAAGAAAGCACACTGAGAAAAAAACTATTCAGTGAAACGGGTGGAATGTGTCCAGAACTTGTAACTCGTCCCGACCTTAATGTATGGCTTCCACCAATTGGTAGCTCAACAGCCTACGTATTCGGTGATATTGCCGACCTAGCAAACCCTAATAAAGAATTAACCTGTCGAGTTCATGACGAATGCAATGGTTCAGATGTTTTTGGCTCTGACATATGCACTTGCAGACCCTATCTCGCCTTTGGCATTGAAGATGCGGTTAGAACAGCGCAGCGAGAGGGAGTTGGAATCGTTGTCTACTTTCGCAAAGAAGGACGTGCACTAGGAGAGGTAACAAAATTTCTTGTCTACAATGCACGGAAACGTCAACCAGATGGAGATAGTGCCGCAACATACTTCCATCGAACTGAATGTGTTGCTGGAGTTCAAGATGCACGGTTTCAGGAATTCATGCCCGACGTACTGAACTATTTTGGCATCACTAAAATAGATAATCTTCACTCAATGAGCAATATGAAATATGACGCGATCACGTCATCAGGTATTTCTGTAAAAAATCGGATTCAAATCCCAGATGAGTTAATTCCAGCTGATGCACTTGTAGAGATGGAAGCTAAGAAGGCTGCTGGGTATTTCTCTGATGAAAAAACGCCAGACTTGGAATCTCTAAAATCAGTTAAAGGTCGCGATTTGACGTGACAAATTTATGCATGAATGAATCTTTAGATTACCTGATGCACCCTCAATCAATTCGTGACTGTGCCATGCAGATCAGGAATTTAACGAGTTGCGGTGATGGGGTTTTTAAGCTTGATGAATCTCGTCTTGAAATAGCCAGCGCACTCGTTGCAGATTCTATTCATCAAAAATATCCAACCAATGAAATTCCGCTTCACTCCCGTTGGCGGCATTTTGAAGTTAAAAATACTAACAGCCTGCAAAGGCTTAATACTGCGACTAAAGACTATTCCAGTCTTGACCTTGCCAGAACAGGTCTCGATCTTATAGTCCCTTCTGTGTTACTCGATGCAGGAGCTGGACCTAACTGGCGCTTCACGACTGATTCAGGAACAGTTTTATCCCGATCTGAAGGTCTCGGAATAGCATCACTTGAGATGTTTTTGTCAGGCTTTTTTTCTAATGATCCTACCCAACCACTTCGCACCGATGGTGAGGCATTAGCAAAGCTAAACCTTGTTAATTTTACCGGCCATATGCAATCTTCTGAAAAAAACCCACTAGTGGGGCTTAACAATCGTCTGCTTTTATTACAACAGCTTGGAAAGTTAATTCTACTTGAACCCAAGGTGTTTCCTACTGGTCGACTAGGAGATCTTGCAGATCATTTCATGACTAACTCTACCGCAGAAATTAGTGCAACTCACATACTATCAACTGTCTTGCGCCTGTTCGGCTCAATGTGGCCTCAACGTATAATTATTTCAGGCATAAACCTTGGTGATGCGTGGCATTATTCTCACCCAAAGAACAAAGATAAAAAAATTGTGCCTTTTCACAAATTATCTCAATGGTTAACTTATTCAATCGCAGAAACATTCCTTCGTAGCGGTAATGCTGTATGTGATATTGAAAAACTAACTGGTCTAGCAGAATATAGGAATGGCGGTCTATTTATAGACACCGGCATATTAGAATTAAAAGATGAATTTGTTCAATCTAGCTATCCTATAGAAAGTCGGACTGTAGTTGAATGGCGTGCGCTTACTGTATACCTACTAGATCAAATATCAGAGCACGTTTCAAATATCTTGGGTCAAGAACTATCGCTCCCAAGAGTACTAGAGGGCGGCACGTGGCATGCAGGACGTAAACTTGCATATGAACGCAGTCCATTGGGCGAGTCTCCTTTAAATATCAATATTGACGGTACAGTCTTTTAAGTATGAATAAACAAAAAAACCACCACACAATAAATCATCCATTACTTATGGAAAAGCTTTCCTTAATGATGGATTCTAGAACAGATAGTCCTAACTTTCGTCATCTAATGAACGAAATTAGTTATGCGCTGACTTATGAAGCTTTGCAGGATTGGCCTACACAAGAGATAGAAGTTGCAACTCCAAACGGCTCTGACATAATACCAAGGCTAGCTAACTATCCCACGATTGTCTCTATTTTGAGAGCTGGCAATGGAATGATAAATGGCGTTACTAAGGCCTTACCCTTAGCCCCTATAGGGCACATTGGCATCTATCGTGATCGTGATCTAGACAGTACTGTTGAGTATTTCTTACGATTACCAAAAGACACAAAAGGCAGTTCGGTTGTATTGCTCGACCCTATTATCGCTACTGGTGACACAATCTGTGCTTCAGTCTCACGCCTTCAAGAATTCGGAATTAATGATATTCATGTCCTAACGATTCTTGCCTCAAAGACTGGGCTTGAAAAACTCAGCGCAACTGATGAGAGCATATCGGTCTGGGGTTTACGTCTTGAAGAGTCGCTAAACGAGTCGGGGCACCTCGCACCCGGTCCTGGTGACATCTCAGCACGCCTTTTTAACACTGAGTAACATGATCCATCTGACCGGCGTTACTAGGAAAGGGAGCGTTGAGTGCAGCGATCGTATTTTCGTGCGCGACAAACGTGGCCGTGTCGGCAAACACATTGCCGCCGGTGGAATGCTCGGGATGATGGTGACTGTAGATTACATACTCGACAGTCGCATTGAATCGTTCAGCAATCTCTTCTTTGATCCACTGTGCCGATTCGACGCCCATCGGGTCGCCCATGATCACACCTTCCGAGGTAACAAGGAACACGGTGTTGTGGACGGGGTCCCGTACCTCGTATAAATCTCCAGCAATGTGGATGATTTCCCTTTCGGGGCCTTCCTCCAGGATTGCTTCATCTTCACCCTGAACACAAGAAGACGCCGCCGATGCGAGACACAAGCTGGTTACCAAGCGGACTAGCTTACTGAACATGCCATCTCCTGGACCTTAAGAACGACTGACAGCCGTGGCTAAATTCAACGTGGCGTCGGTAAAGAGAATGTGCAGTCGTGTCAGGTCTACTGCTTTAACCAAGTAAATTTACTTGAACTCGAGCTCAACGAACTCAACGATAGTGGACCCTGTGTTCGTAACAGCTCTCGTCTGTCCGGCATCCTGCCAGATGAACTCCCCCGAGTATGGCGCCATGCCACGCGCAGCAGATCCTGGCACTATCTCATCCACAACACCACCGCGCACATAAACTCTGAGTCCAGGCGCAGTTTGGGTCAGCTGAGCAGCTTCCTCACCTGGAGCTAAGATGACGCGCCAGGCTCGTACTCGATCGTTATCTATGATCTGAGTGTAGCCGGCGATACCAGATCTATCTGAAACCTCGGGTCCACCCCCGCTTCGATCTTTAAGGATGACCGCAATGCTATGAAATGGTGTTGGCCCCACGTTCACTGATTTGTGCGCGTAGACCCCTCTCTCGGTCACATTAGCAAAATTCACACGACCTGGAACAGGTTGACTGGCTGATGGCCCAATTATTTCAGACGACTCGTATTGCTGGCTTGTGCGTAAGGCTGGTGATAGGTTCACGGATACCGAATCAAAATGGTGCGTGTGCATACCCGTAGTGCGTCCAGGTGGGTAATTGATACTAATCAATGTCATGTAATCATTGGAAAATGCCGGAACATGAAACGGCGCCTCATCCATAGCAATCGGCCAATCTTCACTCTGAGCGAATATTGATTGCGTCAACGCACAGGCGAGCATAAACAATGATACTAAAATTCCTTGCCTCATAATGTTCCCCCTCTAATACCAACCTTAAGACAAATAAAATTATGTCTGTATTAAACCAAATATATTTTCTGATAGCATGAAATCGTACCATGTTGTTAGATAAAACCACTTCATAGAAAACATTAACTCTCAAAGAACGATACGATCTTGTTGTAATCCTTTAGACCCTAACAAAAAAGGTTCTCGTGGTTCCGCTGTACCGTTAATGAGGTCAGCAACATAAGATCCTACTGCTGGCCCATGTTTGAACCCATGCCCGGATCCACACCCAACGAGCCAAACGTTATCGAATCCTGGGTGCCGATCAATAAGAAAATGACCATTTGAACTATTCTCATATTGACAGACTCTAGTTTCGCTTAAAGGAGCATCAGCAAATATAGGAAAGCGATCACGAAGATAGGCCCTAGCATCTGCTTCACCTTTTTTACTAGCATTCCGGTCCTCAGTATCCGGGTTGATAAAACGCCCATGTGTGTCATTTGCTACTTTAAACCCTCGGTCTTCAAAGCTTGGAAAACCATAGAAAGGCAAATCACTCCAGACAGGCAAAGCACCTGCAGCATCAATATCAGTTGCAAAAAAGAAAACTTCTTGTCGGGTAATAAATAATCGACTAGACATTGCGTCAGGACATACTTGATCTAACCAAGGACCACATGCAAAAACAAACTGTTCAGCCTCAAGTTGCTGACCATCAACCGTCTCAACCGAAGGTAGTACTCCCTGGTGTCCTTGTTGAATACTAATAGGCGATACTAACCCTGAGAGGAACGTTACACCGGATTCAGCTAAATTAGCAGCTAAAAGCTGCACTGATCTTTTAGCCATCAGTGCGCCCCCCTGAGGCTCAAAAAACCCAGCTTCATCATCTCTAACCTGCATTACCGGAAACTGATCTCTTAACTTGCTAGGCGATAATGTAGTAAAAGGTATGTCATATTGGGCTAATAAACGTTTGCTTGCTTTAATAGACTCATCATTTTCTTTGTGTAACCTTAGAACACCTACCTGGTGAAATATTGGCGTTGTAGTTTTTGCCGAAAGAGCTTGCCAATCACTAATAGAACGAAATGCCCAATCAGTGTAAGTCTCGTCCTCACCATAACTACATCGAGTAACACGGCTCTCACCCCCCGATGACGCAAGAATATGAGCGGGACTTCCAAAATCCATAACTGCAACTCGCTTACCTGCATTGTGTAATTTACAAGCTGACCAGATACCAAAAACACCTGCTCCAACTACTACAACATCATAATTTCTATGCTTCATATATAAAAACTAAGTCATATCCAATAATTACTGTGCCCCATGTTTTCATAACGTTATTTCTATTTCTGTTCTTATTACAGTTATTAAATCTCATCAGAGCTGCAAAAGTTCTTATTTGGTTGCCTATCAACTTACACTAGCTCGTTGAATAAACAGTCTAACGGCTTCAGGAAAATTTTAGTTTATGGTCATTGTTAAGGGTGTAGTAAGCCGTCCAAGATCATATACTCTATAGTTCTACTCCAAGTATCATAGATCATAGAACTATAATTATTAAATTGTGTAGGGGAAAGTAATGAAGTTTGTATCCATAACGCTATTAACGGCAATTCTGCTAAACGGTCACACAGTTTTTGCACAAACAATACTATTCGATGGGTCAAACCTAGATAGTTTTGATCAACTAGGTGATGCTAACTGGAATATTTCTGGAGATGTTGTTGAGGCAAATAGTGGTAGCGGGCATCTAGTCACCCAAAACTCCTATGCTAACTTCGTACTCAGTGTAGATTTTTGGGTTGATGATTCAGCAAATAGTGGCATATTTATTCGTTGCCAGAACCCAGAAATGATTACCCCTGATACATGCTATGAAGTCAATATCTTTGACCAACGACCCGATCAAACTTACCGCACCGGTGGAATCGTATATTTTGCTGCTCCCGCTGTGCAAATCGATGCAGGCGGCCAGTGGAATACATTCGAAATTCGTGCCGAAGGTAGCCGAATTTTGGTCATGATGAATGGAGTAATTACAGTAGATATAGATAACGACACCTTTTCTGATGGCCCACTTACACTTCAATATGGCAGTGGTATAGTTCGATTTCGAAATGCACAAATTCAGAGACTTTAAATGTCTCTCAACTTTTGATTTTTTCGAGACCAGACATATAAGGTCTCAGCACCTCTGGGATCATTACTGTACCGTCTTCCTGCTGATAGTTTTCCATCACTGCGATAAGGGCGCGTCCTACAGCAACACCAGATCCATTTAATGAATGCAAAAGCTCTGGTTTACCCGTCTCTGGATTACGCCATCTAGAATGCATACGTCTCGTCTGAAATGACTCACAATTGCTACAGGAAGAAATCTCTCGATATTTTTCTTGGCCGGGTAACCAGACTTCTATATCGTAGGTTTTTGCAGACGAAAACCCCGTATCACCCGCACATAAACTCATAACTCTATAGGGCAACTCTAGTCGCTGAAGAATCACCTCTGCATGTGATAGGAGTTCTTCTAAAGAACGATATGAGTCCTTTGCAGAAGTAATATGGACAAGTTCAACTTTCTCAAACTGATGCTGTCGAATCATTCCTCGCGTATCCCGACCATAAGAACCCGCTTCAGAGCGAAAACATGGTGTGTGTGCAACTAAACGCATGGGGATATCCTTAGGCTCAAGGATACGATCACGCACGAGATTACTAAGAGGCACTTCAGCGGTAGGAATTAACCGTAAATTTTTTTCACCTGAGAGAGAAAAAAGATCACCAGAAAACTTAGGCAACTGGCCAGTTCCAAATAGGGAATCATCATTCACAAGGTATGGAACATAATTTTCTATATAACTATGATCATCGATGTGAATATCTAACATCAGCTGAGTTAAAGCACGATGTAAGCGGGCTAACACTCCACTAAGAACAACGAATCTACTGCCAGATATTTTACTAGCTGCATCAAAGTCTATTAAGCCAAGTTCTTCGCCTAGAACCACATGATCTTTTGGCTTAAAACTAAAGTCTCTCGGATCCCCCCAACTTCTAATAACCTCATTAGAACACTCATCTAACCCAGACGGGACAGATTCATGGAGCAAATTAGGTAATCCGGAAAGAAACCGATCTAGCTCAATCTGTAAATCATGTAACCTTGATTCTGAAGCAGAAAGCATACTACCAAGATTTTCAACTTCAGCTTTTAGTGGCTCTATATCATTACCTGCAGCCTTTGCCTGTCCAATAGCTTTAGATCGTTCATTCCGGTTATGCCGCAACTTCTCAACTTTACTCTGTAGAGTCTTACGTTCATTTTCTAAACCTTGATAAAAATCATTGTCCAAAACAAACCCTCGTCGCAACAACTTTTTTGTTACACCGATTAAATCACTACGTAGTAACCTAGGATCTAGCATTAAATAAATCTCATATTAATCATCACTTTTCATCAAACTCTCAACGCGTTTACACCAACCACCTAGTGCAATGGCAGATAAAAACAGTCCAAACAAAATACCAACAGTATTTGCAATTAAATCAAATGGATCAAAAAAACGATAAGGCAAACGTGCCTGTATAAATTCTAGCAATATCCCCAAAAAAATAAGAACAAATGCAATTTTTTTTCCCTCTCCTTTCGCATATAGTCCGGAGAACCAAACCATTAAGATAAAATAAGAAAACGCATGTACAAATTTATCTGCATGCTCAAAACCAGTTATAACCCCTCCTGAGGGAATAAGACTTCCAGTAGCAACTAATACTAAAAAGCCAATACCAGGTGTCCACCACGCCATAGGAAAACGAAGAGATAGCACCTTTCTACCCCGCATCCCTATTTGCTTCCTGCCCAATAACTGCTGCGTCTCTGGGTGGAGAAAAATCGAATAAATCGTCCATAAGCTCAGGATTAGGCTCCAGTCTCGAAAACTCCATCTCAGTTAACTGGCCAAGCCCATCAAGAAGCTCCAATTTAAAAAGGTCACCATTATTAAAGCCAAGACGAATATTGCTGAAACCAGATCCTATATTCCTCGGCCGAAGCTCTACCCAATTGATCTGACCAATGGAAATAACATTTAATACTTCGAACACCTCGAGCATGTCCTGGCCACCACTTAGCAGCATCGCTGGTGTAGCATCAATAATCTCATCTAAAGGATTAACTGTTACCTGATTCAGATCAACATCATAAACCCATAGATTCTCACCATCTGCGACTAACTGCTGCTCAAATGGGGACTGATAGCTCCAAACAAAACGATTAGGACGTTTCAGCAAAACCATTCCCTGTGCTTGTTCGATTAACTCTCCCTCCGAATTCCAAAGCAATTGCTGAAAGTCGGCGCGCATTGTCATTATTGATCCAATAAATACCTCTAAAGATTCTAGGCCATCTAGATCAGTCGCTAATTCTTCAGTTTGTGCGGCTAAGTGCGAAGATAAAACTGCCACACAAGCTGCAAAAAGAAATCGACGAAAATTAATCTCCGTCGGGAGGTGGTGGCGCAATAACTTCCCTAGATCCATTAGTTTGCAGGCTTCCAACTATGCCTGCCTCCTCCATAGTTTCGACCATCCGTGCAGCACGGTTATAACCAATCTTCAGGCGGCGTTGAACGCCGGAGATTGAAGCTTTACGTGTCTCAGTAACAATGCGAACTGCTTGATCGTAAAGCGGATCCTGCTCGCCGTCCAATTCTCCTGAAGGTGATGTAGGGTCAATCCCAGGAATAGCCACGCTAGGTCCAGAAAGGACATCATCGACAAATGAAGGTCCTCCGCTAGCACGAAGACTCTTTACAACCGTATGAACCTCATTATCAGAAACAAAAGCCCCATGAATTCTGGTTGGAGTTGAAGCTCCTACTGGCAAATACAACATATCACCATGACCAAGAAGATTCTCAGCTCCAGATTGATCAAGAATAGTGCGAGAATCCACCTTAGCTGATACTTGAAAAGCAATCCTACAAGGAATGTTTGCTTTGATAAGCCCGGTAATTACATCTACAGAAGGTCTCTGGGTAGCAACAATCATGTGGATTCCGGAGGCTCGTGCTTTCTGAGCTAACCTAGCGATTAGCTCCTCCACCTTTTTACCCACTATCATCATCATATCCGCAAGCTCATCAATGATAACCACTATATTAGGCAATGGCTGCAATAAAGGGGGATTCTGTTCCAACCCCTCCTCCGGCTTAAAAGTAGGATCGGGTATTGACTCACCCTTACTTATAGCTTCATTAACCTTACGGTTATAGCTTGAGATATGTCTAACACCCAAAGCCGCCATAAGAGCATAACGATGCTCCATTTGGGCAACACACCACCGAAGTGCATTAGCCGCCTCTTTCATGTCGGTTACGACTGGTGCAAGCAAGTGAGGAATACCCTCATAAACCGACAACTCAAGCATTTTCGGGTCAATCATGATTAAACGAACATGTTTAGGAGAAGATTTATATAACAGACTTAGCACCATCGCATTAAGCGCAACTGATTTACCCGAACCAGTAGTTCCAGCAATTAATAGATGAGGCATCCTCCCAAGATCAGCAACCATTGGCTGACCGCCTATATCCTTACCTAACGCCAAAGTAAGAGGTGAGGTCAGTTTGTCATAAACTTCAGATTTAATGATCTCACCTAAAGAAACCAGTTCTCGCGCTTCATTTGGAATTTCTAGACCGACATAGGGCTTCCCCGGTATCACCTCCACAACCCGAACGCTAACTGTAGACAGAGAGCGAGCTAGGTCCTGAGAAAGGCTACTAATCTTGCTAGCTTTCAGACCTGGAGAAGGCTTAAGTTCAAATCGCGTAACAACTGGACCTGGCTGAACTGAAACCACTTCTACTTCAATACCAAAATCAGCAAGCTTTAGCTCTACAAGTCTAGACATTGCCTCTAGAGCATCAGCAGAATAACCACCCACACTAGAAGGCGAGTCATCAAGAAGAGCTAAGGGCGGAAGTTCATTTGAAACTGTAGGTTCAAATAAAGGTACTTGCCGTTCACGCTCAAGTCGCTCACTAGATGGTAGCGCATTAAATGAGGGCTCAATACGAGTAATTTCAGCTTTAGGTTTAGCTCGACTCTTAGACACTAAATCCTGTCGATGCTGTTTAGCTCGTCTTCCTGCTAGCCATATTTGAGTCTGATTAATAAGCATTTCAAGACTAAGGAAGATACGAAAAACGCCTCTACCGATGATATCCATCACAGCTAACCAAGAAATGCTTGTAGCTAGTGAAACAGAAGCTAGCCAAAAAACCAATAATAGGACAGTAGCACCAAGCAAACCTAAAACCTGTTCAAGACCTCCTCCCACAAGCTGACCAATTATTCCTCCAGCAGTCTCACGCATCTCAGGGGCATAAAAATGTAATGTTGCTAGCCCACAACTTGTAGCTAGTAATAATAGAACTCCTCCAGCACGCATGAATAATACTGATGTAACTACTGGAGTCTTATTATCACGACCTCTAAATAATAAAATTCCAGCTAATAACACTAAAACAGGCAATAGGTATGCTGGTTGTCCAAGTAAAAGGTAAGTTATATCCGCAAACCAAGCTCCTGCCGGACCCATACGATTTTCGATAACTTCTGTATCAGATGAAATACTAAATGCTGGGTCGCCTGGATGGTAGCTAGCCAAAGCAAGGAATAAAATAGTGGAAAGGCCTATAAAGACCCATAATGCCGATTCCCTCAGTCCACGGATTCGTGGAACTAATACGGAAAGTTGAGATCTAGTAGCTTTTACCCTGCTCATGTTTTACACGAATACCTTGGGTTAACATACTGATTATACAGCCAGATACATTAATTAGACCAGCTGTGGATTTATTTGATACATCTTTTAATTTCAAACTACACCAGAGATTAGAAGACCCACCGTTAAAACATAACAGTCTCGGCAGCAGATAATCTTATTGAGATCAGTAAATTTGGTAATAAACAATATGCAGTTTCATCTTCAACACCACTCAAGCATTCTAGAAATTGATCAGACGAATTGGAATGAACTTGCTAAAGATTCCCCATTTTTACGCTATGAATTCTTAAGTGCTTTAGAAAACTCTGGCTGCATAGGTAATAAAACAGCTTGGGAGCCTGTATATATCACTATAGCTGATAAAAATAGTGAGTTACTAGGAGCCTTACCTCTATATATCAAGCATGACTCTCAAGGAGAGTTCGTATTTGATTGGAGCTGGGCTAATGCTTATGAAAAAGCTGGAATCTCTTACTATCCAAAACTTGTATCTGCTGTTCCTTTTACTCCAGCAACTGGCCAAAGAATTCTTGCCAGAAATGATAATGATTTTCAATTAATTGCATCTATGCTCTTAAAACAAGCAAAACAAATAGCTGTAGAAATTAACGCCTCATCACTGCACATACTGTTTCCTACAGATACAGAAAGAAATTTCTTATCTAACAAAGGATTATTACAGAGAAAAAATTGTCAATTCCATTGGCATAATCGCCAATACAATGACTTCGATGATTTTCTCAAAAAATTTGTTTCTGTTAAACGAAAAAAAGTACGGCGTGAGAGACGAAGAATTCATGAATCAGGCATACGTTTTGAACATCTCTTAGGTGACCAGGTTAGCGAAGAAGACTGGGAAGCCATTTTTGATTACTACTCTCTTAATTTTACACGACGTGGTCGCGCTCCCTATTTAAATAAAAATTTTTTTAAGGAAATAGCTCAAACTATGCCGGAGAGTCTTTTGATTATTCTCGCAAGATTTGAAAATCGGGCTATAGCAACCGCTATTTGCTTTCAAAACCAAAACACTTTATATGGCCGTTATTGGGGCAGTCTTGCAGACTTCCATAGTCTTCATTTTGAAACTTGCTACTACCAAGGTATTGAGTACTGCATTAGAAAAGGCATTAATCGATATGAACCCGGAACCCAGGGTGAACATAAACTTAGCCGTGGATTCACGCCAATAGAAACATGGTCGAATCATTGGATTAATGACCCATTATTTGAAAAGGCAATTGCACAATTTGTTAATCGAGAGGAAGCGCATATCAATGGATACATAAAAGAACTAATGGAACATGTACCTTATCGAAACAATCAAAGGTCAATAGAGCCTAAGAAGCAGAATTCATTATGACCATAGATAATCAGGCAACTGTGATTACCTTGTTACCCGAAGATTCTCCACCAGATGTATTCCCACACCCGCATCAAGCAATAGACGGTCTACTCGCTATTGGTGGAGATCTAAGCCCACAAAGAATATTAGCTGCATATCCAAAAGGCATTTTTCCATGGTATGAAAAACCAG
>JAQWRR010000083.1 GCA_029243585.1 Gammaproteobacteria bacterium | reverse complement strand
ATCCCATTAAATAAAGAAGCCAGGGTAGACTTGCCAGATCCATTCTGACCAACTATAGCCAGCATTTCATGAGGTCGCGCAGAAAAGGTAACGTTATTCAAAACCTGAGTATCATCATAGCTAAAAGAAACATCCTGAAACTCAATGACCGGAGACAATTGCTTCAGTTTAATTTCTAAAGATTCATCCACTAACTGATGCTTTATATCAATTGAGACTGGCAGATCAGGAACAAGGTATTCAACGGCTTTAACTAACTCATCCCCGTTAAGGGGAACAGATCCTATATTTAGGTTCATTTCTCGTAGCTCAAGTGCAACCTCAGATGCCTGAGGAATCCACAACCCCATACTGTCTCTCACATACAAACCATGTTCCTCGATAAACTGGCGTGGAGAAAATGGGCCAAGCACTTTTTGATCTTCTACCAGCAAAACGCTGTCTACCCGATCAAATACTTCATCCATTTCATGTTCTACCATCAAAACAGTCAATCCAAGATCACGTCTGATGCGATCAATGACTGCTAATACATCAGCTGTACCTGCAGGGTCTAGGTTAGAGGTGGGTTCATCGAGCAAGAGCACGGAAGGCTCTAATGCAAGCATAGCAGCCAACGCGACTCTTTGTTTTTCTCCACCAGAGAGCTGAAGCATCTGACGTCTACGAAATTCAACTAGCCCTACAAGTTCAAGAGCCCAGTCTATACGACGGTGAATTTCTTCAGGTTCAATCAGGTAATTTTCTAGTGCGAAACCGACTTCTTCCTCGACCGTCAATGTAACGATCTGGTCTTCGGGATTCTGAAAAAGCATATTTACCTGACGGAATCTATCAGCCGCCGCTAACTCCCGACGATTTATAAGGCCCTTGTTCTTGTCATTTACAAAGACCTTTCCTCGATTACGACCTCCAAAAAAGTCCGGGTAAATGCCCACAAGGTTTAACGCAAGTGTACTTTTCCCTGATCCACTGCGACCCAGAATCAGAACAAAAGCACCCGCCTCAATCTCGAATGAGACATCCAATAGAGCGGGCGGTCCTTCCGGTTGACCAGCCGGTGGCTTGAACCAGAAATTGTAATCTTCCAAAACGAGTGCAGAATAACTTGATTTCACGCGTGATTGATTTGGCCACCGCTAATAGCAGGTGGCTTATCTAGTGAAGGAACGCCTGCATGCTCGAGGGCTTTACCCAGATACCATGCCGCTAGTCCCCACAACAATCCCCATATGGCGGCAAATAAATGTGTGAAGATTGCCCACATGAATGATTCCATAATCTGGAACCCTCCTATCAACAATAAAGCCGAAAACTGATTTGCAGCTGCAGTAATGGCAGCAGCTAAAGCAAATAAAAGTTTTCCACCCTGCCAACGCATCATGACAATAACCATCACACCAAATGTGGCTGGGAAAAGAGCATGAAAAAGCAAAATCGGTCCATCAGGATCTCCGGCGAACCAGCGCACCAGAGCTGTAACTGCAACTGCCAGCATTACTATGCATGCACGTTTGCGAAGATAAACTCCCGCATAGAAAAGAATCCAGGTCATTCCATTGTAGGCAGCATAAAATAAAAACCCGTAGGGGCCCATGGCCCAGAAGGTTCTCTCCAAAAAGCCCAACATGGCAAAAACCTCAATAGCTGCCTGAATCACTCCTAAGAGGACAGCTACAACAATATCCATTGTATCGAGTTTAAAATCCTGCCTTATCTGGTAAGAACTGCTCGAAAACATGTTTGAGCCTGCCACTATTATTCTCCAGTTTATTTTTGTGGACGTTCTTTTCTCAACGCGTAAATCCGGCCTTGAATATCAGCTTTACTGACGGATAACTAGCTGAAGCCAAGTGTACTGCACAGGCGTTGTATTGCCTAAGGTTTGAATCTATCAAATTCGTATGGCAACAAATCCAGAATGGTGCCGGCACACGGATTCGAACCGCGGACCTGCTGATTACAAATCAGCTGCTCTACCAGCTGAGCTATACCGGCACGTTTTTATCAAATAAATTATTCTGGCTTTCTGGCACGTAACAACATTCGGTCTGTATTGTAACGAATTGCTGGATCCCTGATTCCCAGAGAGTGATCATCAGATGTATTTTCTAGAATATCTGATACCCCGTCTATAACAAACCCAGCCGAAGTCAAAAGTTGTTGCGCCTTCAATTCGCTCATACGGTGCAAATCTGTATTGTTTTGCCCTAAAGCACCGACATGATCAATAACACCTAAAATTCCCCCAGGGGCTAATGCATCATAGATACCTGTAAGGAAATCTAGTCCCGTCTCGTCCCCACGATTAGCATAATCATGAAAATTAAGCGCAGTAAATGCTGCATCTGCCTGCATTGGTAATTCAATGTTAAGGCGTGGATCAAACATCTCTGTTCCAAGCGTGTAGATGACCTCTACATTACCAAGGCGAGCTGCTCTGAGTTCTGGTGCCTCACCAAGTCTCTCTCTGAACCCTTCAGGGTTCTGAGCATAGACCATCCCATCAGACCCGACAGCCGCCGACAACAGTTCGGTATACCACCCCCCACCTGCAAATATTTCCAAGACTGTCATACCAGCTTCAATACCCATAAACTCCATAACCTGAGCTGGTTTTCTGGAAACGTCTCGCTCTTTCTCTTCAGCCGAACGGTTAGGTGAGGCAAGCGCTTCACTGAATCCTTCTGCAAATTCTCCAAGCACTGTTGTCGAAAAACCTGTGGCTAAAACAAACCCTGTTAGCAAGCATCCCGCTCTATTAGAAACCGTCATGCTTTTTACCCCTTTTTAAATAAATTAAAACAAAAAATCTCATATTAATTTTCTGCAACAATAAAAGTAAGCCCCTCAAGCACCAGGTTTGGACGGTACTGTGCACGCGTTTCCAACCAACTGCTCAGAATTAATGCGTTACCACCTGTTATATAAACGGTAGGAGATTCCCTAATCTCAGCAGAGACTGTCAATAGGGCTCGATCTACTGCACTAGCTATGCTCAACATCGTACCATTAGCTACTGCCATTTTTGTATTACTACCCAATATCTCAAGCCCTGAAGATGCATCAGGTGTCAGATTGATCTTGCCAATATTACCTGTCTCCTTATTAAGGGCAGAATACACAAGATCTGGACCGGCCATAATCAATCCACCGAGATGCTGGCCTTTAGCGTTAACCATATCCAAAGTCACGGTTGTACCAGCATCAATTACAGCAGAAGCCCCTTTTTCTAATCTATGAGCAGCGATTAGAGCAACCCAACGATCAGCACCTAGTCTTGAAGGGTCTGAATACACAGAGGAAATACCATGCCCTTGCTTATCAGGAGTCACAAACTCAGGACTAATACTCCATCGCTCAGCACAAACTGATGCCAAAGCAAGCTCATGGCTTTTGCCAGCCACATTTGTTGCTATGACCCGAGAAATATCAGAAGGCAGTGCTTCACCTATGACATGGAAAGCATCTATAGAGGTTTGACAGTGAACGGTTTCGCCAACAGCATCAAGACTAGGTTCATCCAAACATACCCACTTGATTCTCGAATTCCCAATGTCAACTACCAATATCATGATGATCTCAAACTAACCTCACCGGTAACAACACGACGAACGCCTGAGCCAGTCTCCAAGACAAGCGCTCCATCCAAATCTACTGTAACAACAGTTCCAGACAATTCTGAGCTACCATTCGATAAAACAACCTCACGGCCATTCAGATAATGTGCAGAAATAAATTCTTCATGATGTAAGCCAAACCCAAACGAACCGTAGGTCTTAAGAGTTTCAAAAAAACCCTCGATAAGACGACTGGCTAACTCATTTTTACTAAACTGTCCTTTCACTATTGAATTCATATCAATTGCGCCTTCCGGCCAATCACATATTTTTTTTAAATAGGTTGGGTCAATTGATACATTGATACCAATACCAACAACTACATGCAAAGCATTTTCATTTTCACCAGAAGTTTCAATCAGAATGCCCCCTAGCTTTTGATCTTCCCAAACCAGGTCATTTGGCCACTTTACTAACGGATAACAGCCTGTAAGTTCACCAATAACTCGTCTTGCTACCACCGCCACCGAAAGACTAAGTGCAGAAATTTTCTGGGGTAGCTTATTGAATAACCAACCTACAGATAAGCACAGCCCACCACCAAATGGAACGTCCCATTTTTTTCCATACCTGCCACGACCGGCTGACTGATGCTCAGCCAAACATACTGTCATTTGACCTAAGTCTGGTTTAGGCGCATTAAGAAGATATGTATTTGTAGAATCAAGCTCGGGAAAAACCTCAAGCCTATGAATTCTATCTGCTGTAGAAACTTTTAGATTATTAGAAATTTTTTGTACATCAAGAAAATCAATCGGGCAACATAACTGATAATATTGATGACTACTGGATTCAACTTTAATTCCTAACTGCCGAAGCTTATGAATGTATTTTGATAACGTCGGGGCCGGCAGACCAAGGCTTTTAATAAGTTCCTGTTCAGAATGGGCTTTACCATCCGCCAGTAACTTTAAGGTTTCTAGTTGCAGCATTTGCTCATCGATATCTTCGTTATTTTCTGAAACGAACCATCTCCAAACGAGTCTCAGTACCTTGAAGCATCCGTTTTATATTTTCTCTATGTGTATAGATAATTAATGCTGCAACTATCAGAGAAAAAATAAACAACTCAATCTGAGCAGGAAATCTTGTCAGTCCTATATAGACAGATACACCAATAGAAACACTCATAGTTGACAGTCCAACATAGCGTGTTAACAAAATGACAGACAACCAAATGGCTAATGCTGGAAGTGCAATTACTGGTTCAAGCACACAAATGACACCCGCTGCTGTTGCGCCCCCCTTACCACCTCGGAATTCATACCATATCGGATAAACATGCCCTAAAATCGCCCCGAATCCTACCGCAACAAGTAAAAGTTCATGACTAAGATGGGGATCTAATCCTATAACTGGTATCTCAAACACAGGCAACAACAACACACAAATAATGCCCTTACCAACATCAATCAACATAACCCAAAAAGCAAATGCTTTGCCTTGGGTTCGCAAGGCATTTGTTCCGCCTGCATTCTCACTACCCAACTTACGAATATCGACCCCACCTCGAACCTGGCCTACAACGAGGCTGCCTAGAACAGATCCAAGCAAATAAGCAATAGTGAACTTCAAACCGAGTTCAATCATTTTTATGGAATACTCTTTGAGTTAAACCGGATTCTATCACCGGCTATTGACTGTCAGGCGGCTTTCCCTAAGAACATTAAGTAGAAATCTATTAAAGCATTAATTACCAATCCAGGATTTTCGACGATCAACTGCCTCATCACCTGATTCATTGTTAAAGCGAAGAATACAAGTATGCTTAATTCCCTCAACTAAAGTAACGTCAAATTCTTTCAATTCATCATCTCTGAAGACCGCAACTGAAACTGTTTCACCTGCATTAAAACGCTCAAGTCGCCTAGAGATGCCAGACTGATCAATGCGAAGTCCGCCTAATGCAATTAAAACGTCTCCTGGATTCAAACCGGCTTGATCAGCTGGTCCATCATGTATTACTTCCGTGATCTCTAGGCCGTTCATGCTTGGCTTAGCACACACACCAAGGTCCAGTTTTTGATGGTTTGCTTTACGTGGCAAATCAGTCGCATCGCCATCACTTTCATGTCGAAGCTGAAAATCGATAGCAAACTCTTTCATTAATGCTTGCAGAGGTATGTCTTTTGTCCCACGGATACTAGTATCAAAAAAATCACTGAGATTAAGACTGCTGATTTCCTGGCTGAGGCTTTCAAACTCATCTTCTGCAAGGCCTACCTCATTCTGCCCAAAACGCTCCCATAAAACCTGCATGATTTGATCAAGAGTAGAAGAGGATTCCTTACGGAGGGTTAAATCCAGTGCCAACGCTACTAAGGCGCCTTTGCTGTAATAACTTATAGTTGCATTCCTTGAATTTACATCTGGCTTATACAACTTGTCCCAAGCATCAAAACTTGCATCGGCAAGACTCTGAGTAAACCGACCAGGTGACCGATAAACACGCGTGAGTAGCTGTCCCAGTCGAGCTAGATATTCCTCTGTGTTAATTAACTTACTACGCAATAACATCAAATCTTGATAGTAGGACGTAATACCCTCAAATACCCACATTAGTCGCGTGTGCCTTCGCTGATCCAGGCGATAGGGAATAAAAGCTTTGGGCTTAATGCGTTTCACATTCCAAGCGTGAAAATATTCATGGCTACACAGACTCAAGAAGCGTTGATAGTCTTTTGATATCCCGACCTGATCATTTTTTGGCAAATCATCTCTGCAAAATATCAAGCTAGAAGAAGCACGATGCTCCAAACCCCCATATCCATTTCCCACCGCTAGGCCCAGAAACAGGTAGTTTTTGAAAGGAGGGGGCGCCCCAAAAAAATCAATATGCGCCTCACAAAGAAGTTTAAGATCTTCAGCAAGACGCTTTTTATCAGCACGGTGAAGTCCCGCAATGACTAGTCGATGCGGTATATCAGCAGCCTCAAAAGCGATTTCTGAGTGCTCGCTGAGCTCCATAGGGTGGTCAATTAATTCATCATAATTAGTAGCTTCATATGTACCAAAACCTGCATCATTAATTTTGACTGGGCGCATAGCTGTAGCGACCCGCCAATTTTTGCAGCGAACATCTTTAGGTTTTATAAGTCGTACCTTAGAAGGGGTCTGTTCTCTACCGCTCACACTAAGAAACAGGCAGGTGCCGTTAAAAAATCCTCTGCTTGCATCTAAAAAAGCACCTCGCACAGAAGCATCAAAAGCAAAGACCTCCATAGTTACGATCAACTTTCTCCCGGAATTTCGACAAATCCATGTATTTTTAGAGAGTTTTTCCAATCCCACCGGGCCATCCTCATCCTCCGCATAAATAGTAGTGACATGGCGAGCAAATTCTCTGAGCAGATAGCTGCCAGGAATCCACGAAGGCATAGATAAAAACTGTTCTTGATCTGGATTGGGCACATGACACTGCACCTCAAAGAGATGGCGATTAAGATCGATAAGTCGCACATCGTACTCAAGCATCTTGCATACCTCTCCAGTCAACCATCGATAGCTTTAATGGCTGGGCGCGCAGCAATGCTTGCAGCCCAAGATGCAAGGTGCTTTCTATCCTGAAATAAATCCTTCCCTATCACACGTTGTGCGAATTCCATATATACATAGGTGACAATGTCAGCATAGGTATAACGTTCTATTGCCAGATAAGTGTTATTGCTCAAACGTTTATCAACCTTATCAAAAAATGCGGTGGCTCTTTTCTCACCACGCTCTACCAGAGCAGGTATTTGTTCAATGGGTATTGGCCCTGGAAGAGCTCGCCCTTCCCCAAATTCAGGCGAATTTCTAAGATATTCTTGTATACCAAGATAGCCCTCAAATGTTGCAATGTCATGCCACATCAAAATTAATGCCTGCTCTTTAGCATCCGTGCCCAGAAGATTTAGAGAAGGGTTTTCTTGCTCAAGATAGTGTGCGATAGCAAGGCTCTCGGTGATACACGTACCATCATCCAGTTCCAAAACGGGCAGCGTAAGTCCAGGATGTATGGCGGCAAACTCTTTCGTTAGATGCTCACCCTCACGTAAATTGAGTGTTACAGCAGGTATTTCAAGTCCTTTCTCAGAAATAAATATACCCACTTTGCGTGGGCTAGGCGAACCTGGGAAGTAATACAGTTTCATCCATTTTCCTTTTTTATTGCTCAACGCTAGTTTTATGATAGGTAGCTCAAAACCAAAAAGCGTCCTAGTGCTAACATACCCGCTCATTGTATATGGCTAGCATCTGAAAGATTTCGCAATCTGCTTCATATAGACCAGAATATATTCCCAAATCAGACTCATCGAGCATCATAAAAAATAGTGCGTTCTTCGACATGATCCATGTAGAAAATCAAATTGAACTGGTTAATATCCAAAAAAACTATGGACCCCATGTTGTTCTATCTAATTGTGATCTAAGCGTTAGAAATGGCGAGTTTGTTGTTGTAGTTGGGCGCAGTGGCTCTGGAAAATCTACCTTACTAAACCTAATTGGCGGTTTAGAACAACCAACAGATGGAACAATAAAAGTCTCGGGAAACTCTCTAACCAACCTGAACGAAGAAGAACTTTCAAGATTACGGCGCCAAAAGCTTGGGTTTGTGTTTCAGTTTTTTAATTTAATACCCACGCTTACAGCCTTAGAAAATATTCGCTTGCCCATGGCTCTAAATAGAATAAACAAGAAGGAAACTATTGAACGGGCTTTATCACTACTGGAAGAATTTGGGCTGTCTGGATTTGATCAACGATTTCCAGAAGAGCTTTCTGGCGGCGAACAACAACGGGTAGCAATAGCCCGAGCCCTTGCTCACAAACCAGATATCATCCTCGCTGATGAGCCAACAGGAAACCTTGATCTTGATACGGCAAATGAAGTTCTAGAACTGCTAAATAGAACTTGTCGTCAGCGTGGAACAACTCTCATCATGGCAACCCATAGCAAAAAAGTTATTGGACTAGCGGACCGTGTTTTCTCTATTCACGGATCAGACCTCAACGAGGCAATAATGTGAATAGACTCCTGGGTAGTGCTGCGACTCGCTTCTATCTTAAACGTCCGTGGCAATTGTTTCTGGCGATTACTGGCATTTCACTTGGAGTTGCAGTTTATGTAGGAGTAGATCTCGCAAACGACAGCGCAAGAAGAGCCTTCGAACTTTCAGCCAGCTTAATAACTGGGCAAACTACTCATCACCTGGTAGGTGTCGGAGGCGATATTCCAAACTCGCTCTACCAAGATCTGCGTCTAAAACATGGCCTGCAACTAGCGGCTCCAATTATCGAAGACGAAATCAGACTTACACAAGCTCCATCCCGTGAATTCACAGTTATAGGCATTGACCCTTTAAAAGAGCCAAGTTTCCGTGGTTTTTCAAGTTTTGTCCCAGGGGATGGAACAACTCTTCGCCAATTGATAGCAGAACCGGCAACCATCTTGGCACCAGAATCTTTAATGCTGGAACTTGGTCTTCAGGTTGGATCCGAGCTAGACCTCATCTTTGAAAACACTCAAAAAACTGTTCAGATCATTGGTCCTGTTACAGAAATATCCTTAGCTGAAGAAGGTGCCACAACACCTATTGTCATGGATATTGCCACAGCGCAAGAACTATTAGATAGGAAAACTATTTCAAGAATCGACCTGATCCTAAGTGATATAGAGGCAGAAAAAATATCATCTCTTGGACTAAGCGGTGTTGTACTAGTTAACGCAAATGATAGAAATTCATCCTTTGATGAGCTCGCGAGAGCCTTCCGCATTAATCTAACAGCATTGAGTCTTTTAGCCTTGCTTGTAGGCATATTCTTGATTTATGCCACTATGTCCTTTGCGGTTATCCAACGACGAAAAACTTTTGGGGTTTTGCGAGCGATCGGGGTTAGCCGAAATCAACTGCTAATGGGAATCCTTGTAGAGGCATTTTTAATAGGTTCTATAGCTACGATACTGGGCTTGCTTCTCGGTCACCAATTAGCAAAGATTTTAGTTGATCTAGTCCTGCAAACAGTTGGAGATTTTTATTTTCGTTCCAATGTGGCTGCGGCTAATCCACCACCCTGGTTATATGCAAAAGGTCTAGTTCTCGGTTTAGGAACTTCTCTACTGGCTGCGGCCGCACCGGCTCTCGACGCTGCGCGCACCTCTCCCCATGCCGCAATGAGTCGATCTGCATTGGAACGATCAGCTCTAAAACTTACTGATAGGGCTGCCCTTTTTTCCATTCCTATCATGGCCGCCGCTCTGGCGTTGCTTGGGCTCTCAACAAGGAGTCTGTTCGTCGGTTTTGCAGGATTATTTTTTATAATTGCAGCAAGTGCCTTGTTGGTACCAACCACAACCCGAATATTTGCGAAAGTAGTCGAGCCGATTTTTGAATATATTTTTGGTATAGCGGGTTCTCTCGCAGCTCGCGGAGTATCAACGTCCCTAAGCCGTACAGGTGTTGCCACTGCCGCACTATCCGTAGCTGTAGCAACAGTTATAGGTATCGGTTTGATGGTGAATAGTTTTAGGATTAGCGTTGAAGAATGGCTTTCAGGCACACTGACAGCAGACATATATCTAAGTACAGAAGCAGATAATGCTATTACCACTTCTCAAATTGAAGCGATCAACATTTCTCCAGGAGTTCTAGGTACAAGCGTTACGCGTTTCACGCGTATACCAACAGAGATAGGTGAAGTAAGTCTCCGCGCACAAATGCCGGGGCCCCAAGGCTGGGGAGTCACGGTTAATGACCAAGTCCCGCAGGCAATTGAGAAATTAGGATCGAACCAAGGCATCCTAATCTCTGAACCACTAGCATTTCGCCGTAATTTAACCCCAGGTGATGAGCTTTACCTACCTACAATACAAGGACAAAAACCATTCATAATTCTGGGGTTTTTTCGTGACTACAATACTAACGTTGGAACCGTATTAATGCCGCTTGAAATGTATCGAACATATTGGCAGGACGAAATGGTCAATGGGGTGGGCATCTACATAAATCCTAGGGCTGACAGGAATAATACAGTTTCTGGAATCAGAGGAATTTTAGGTAATAATTCAACAATTAGGATGCGATCAAATGATTTTATAAGAGAGCGGTCACTCTCTATCTTTGATCAAACTTTCAAAATCACGGAGGTTCTTAGGATTCTTGCAGGATTGGTTGCATTTCTTGGATTAGCAAGTGCTCTTATGTCTATAGAGCTAGAAAGAGGTAGAGAGGTTGCAGTCCTTCGGGCTATGGGTATTGCGCCTCGTCAAATTGGCATTCTGACCTTGTCACAAACCACTTTACTAGGCCTTGCGTCTGGGCTATTTGCAATGCCGCTCGGTATCATTATGGCAGGGCTCCTAATCTTCGTTATTAATCTTCGATCATTTGGTTGGAGTATGAACCTTGAACTATCCAGTCAACCGCTCTTACTCGGATTACTACTCGCTGTAACTGCGTCAATTTTAGCTGGAATATATCCAGCGATGCGCGCTGTTAAATCGGGCGTAGCAACCCAGCTAAGGGATGAATAACCAATGAAAAATATATTGCTATTAAGCGTGGTTATTCTTATGGCCTGCTCCGAATCAAAAAAAACAATTTCGGCTCAAGGAAGTAATGCTACCCAGTTTTTAAGTGAGTCTGGTACAGACGGATACAAACGTGTCATAACTCAACGAATGTTTGATTTCCCTGCTGACCATAGCAGTCATGATAACTATCAAAATGAATGGTGGTACTTCACTGGCAATCTTGAAACCACTGAAGAGCGGCATTTTGGGTTTGAACTAACTTTTTTTCGTTTTGGTTTGGATTCAACCCCTGCACCTAGACAATCACAATGGGGAGCTAACCAAGTATGGATGGGACACTTTGCCGTAACAGATACTGAGGGAGAGAAATTCATAGCGGTAGAACGTTTTTCACGACAAGCCCTAAACCTTGCGGGCAGCCAAATGGATCCCTTTAGAATTTGGCTAGAAGATTGGTCTGTTTTAGGAAATGGGCAAAACATCTCTCCACTTATTCTGAACGCAAGCTCTGACCGTATTACCCTTGACCTTACTCTTGAAGCCCAAAAACCCCCGGTAAGCCATGGAAATGGTGGAGTTGATCAAAAAGGTCCAGAGGAAGGAAATGCCTCTTATTATTACTCTCTGAGTAATCTCAATGCGACGGGGGCCTTGCGGGTTGATGACACATCATTTGATGTTACAGGATTAGCTTGGATGGACAGAGAATGGGGGACCAGTTCATTAAGCCCAGATATAGCTGGCTGGGATTGGTTTGGATTACAGCTCTCGGATGGGCGAGAGATTATGTACTACCGATTACGCACTGATGACCTTCAGTCCAGCCCCTACAGCGGAGGCTCAATAGTGCTGCACAATGGCGGACGAATCAGTTTATCTATGAATGACGTGGTTTTAGAACCCCTAGAATATTGGACAAGCCCCGAAACTAGTGCCACATATCCCATCAGCTGGAAAATGTCTATCCCACGCGAAGGAATAGAATTGACCATCCAGCCTTATCTTAATGAACAGGAACTAAATCTCACCGTACGTTACTGGGAAGGTGCTGTGCAGGTTAACGGTAATCAGGCAGGAAAAACGCTAACAGGGAATGGCTATGCGGAACTCACTGGATATTAAATTAAAACCGACCAACTACATTTATTCCGCTATATAGCTCGGAGTTGATTTGGAAAGCTCTATCTCTGCCTCTGTCATGCCCTCAGCTATATCTTCAAACAAAGGCGTTGAAAGGTAACGTTCCCCGGTATCTGGCAACATACATAGCACTGTCGAACCCTTTGGAGCTGATTGACAAACATCCAGAGCACCGGCCAAAGTTGCACCACCCGATATACCTGTAAAAATACCTTCCTGTTGAGCAAGTTCCTTGGATAAACGGATAGCCTCATCACCTTTAACTGGAATTAGGGAATCTACCAGCGCTGAGTCAAATGCATCTGCTGTTAATTTTGCAATAAAATCTGGAGACCATCCCTGCATTGGATGTGGCTGAAAGGCGGGGTGACTATCTAAACCTGGCTGGGGTATTCCACTGCCAATAAGCTGTGAATTATCAGGTTCGCATACGACAATCTGAGTTTCTGGTCGCTCCTTTTTAAGAACTCGCGATACTCCTTTTAAAGTGCCTCCTGTGCCAAAACCACTGACCCAATAATCCAAACGTTCTCCTTTAAAATCATTCAGAATTTCCTGTGCGGTTGTTCGCGAATGCATATCCGCATTTGCCTCGTTCTCAAACTGGCGACACAGAAACCAGTCATGTGCCTCGGCAAGCTCTACCGCTTTTGCCAACATTCCACTGCCCTTGGCTTTAGCAGGCGTTAAGATAACCTTAGCACCAAGAAAACGCATCAACTTGCGGCGTTCAATACTAAAACTTTCAGCCATTGTCATTACTAATGGATAACCCTTCTGGGCACAGACCATAGCAAGACCAATTCCTGTATTACCGCTAGTGGCCTCCACTACGGTTTGGCCTGGCTTAAGAGCACCCGAACGTTCAGCATCTTCAATGATGCCTAAGGCTAAACGATCCTTAACAGACCCCATAGGGTTGAAAGCCTCAACCTTTGCATAAAGATTTATATTTTCGGGGGCAAGCTTCTGTATTCGAATTGCTGGCGTATTCCCAATAGTCTCTAATACATTATTGAATCTGTTAGCGATTTTTCAGTCCTCTTTGTTGTGCCAATAAAAAGTTTGAATGCAATTGCATATAACCTATAACAAGACAGTGTAATAGTTAATAAGTGCCTTATTTATAATTTCTTGCTATTTAAATAGATCGAATAGTGTATTGAGAATACTTTAAAAACTTTCTAAGTATTAACTTTTTAATGTCCTATCTATAAAACATGAATTTGATATCGAAATGTTTTTCCACGGTTATGGCAATACCTAAGCTATAAATGAAAACAAAAAAAATCCCTTCGACCTTTCGATCAAAGGGATACTAAATAAAAACCTGGCGGTGACCTACTCTCACATGGGGAGACCCCACACTACCATCGGCGCTGGACGTCTTCACTTCCGAGTTCGAAATGGGATCGGGTGGTTCCCATCCGCTATGGCCGCCAGGCAAACTGGATGATGCTCTTCTTTCATATCAAAATCAAAAGAAAAACATCAAAAAAACTTGGATTGATCCTAGGTCGCACAGACTTCTTGGGTGTTATATGGTCAAGCCTCACGGGCAATTAGTACTGGTTAGCTTCATTCATTACTGAACTTCCACACCCAGCCTATCAACGTTGTAGTCTTCAACGGCCCTTCAGGGGGATCGAGTCCCCAGGGAAAATTTATCTTAGGGGGGGCTTCCCGCTTAGATGCTTTCAGCGGTTATCCCGTCCGTACATAGCTACCCGGCAATGCCACTGGCGTGACAACCGGAACACCAGAGGTACGTCCACTCCGGTCCTCTCGTACTAGGAGCAGCTCCCTTCAATTTTCCAACGCCCACGGCAGATAGGGACCGAACTGTCTCACGACGTTCTAAACCCAGCTCGCGTACCACTTTAAATGGCGAACAGCCATACCCTTGGGACCTGCTACAGCCCCAGGATGTGATGAGCCGACATCGAG
>JAQWRR010000098.1 GCA_029243585.1 Gammaproteobacteria bacterium | reverse complement strand
CTTGATAAAGAAATTGAGAGTCTTTTAAGTATTTCTAATAGAATTAAGCCGCTCATTGCTGATGTTACTCAGGAATTACATGATATTCAGAGAAAAGAGGGTGGGGTTTTGTTCGAAGGAGCGCAAGGAGCTTTACTAGATATTGATCTTGGAACTTATCCTTTTGTAACTTCTTCAAATACCACGGTCGGTGGAGCATGCACCGGTGCCGGGGTGGGTCCTACACAGATAGATTACGTGCTAGGGATAGTGAAAGGGTATACAACCCGTGTGGGTTCAGGTCCTTTTCCGACAGAACTTTTTGATGATGTTGGTGGGCATTTGGCTAAGGTGGGAGCAGAATTTGGTGCTACTACGGGACGTCCGAGACGATGTGGGTGGTTTGATGCCGTTTCATTAAGACGAACAGTCATTGCAAACTCTTTAACTGGCCTAGGCCTGACAAAGCTTGATGTGCTTGATGGGCTTAATGAGGTTAAGATTTGTACAGGTTATCTATTGGATGGGGAGTTACTGGAGAACCCACCACTACTGATGGAAAAATATGAAGAATGTGAGCCTGTCTATGAGAGCTTACCAGGTTGGGACGTTCCTACTCGTGGTGTTACTTCTTATGATGAGTTGCCAAGAGAAGCAAAAAAATACTTAAAGCGTCTCGAAGAACTACTTGAAGTACCTATTGATATTATTTCTACCGGACCGGACAGAAAAGAGATTATCGTTTTACATAATCCATTTGATTCTTAGTTAGGGGTAGTTTGATAGTTTGCAGTTTTTGTCGTATCGCATGTCTTATTGGGGAGTGGTTTTGGTTAGGATTCTTTTGTGGACAATGCTGCTACCGATTTTTGTAAGTATGACCGAGTATGTGCTTGCTCAGGAACTTCCTCGCCCACTAGAAATTGAGCCAGATATTAATTTCTGGACTCGTGTTTATACGGAAGTGAACACAAGTAGTGGGTTTGTACATGATACCCGTGACCTTTCTGTTGTCTATCGCACGCTTCAGTTCCCTGAGGGGGCTTCTAGACGAATGCGAAACCGCCAAATAAGTCAGGCTAGAGATGAAATAACTGATGCTTTAAGGGCTCTTGCGGGCGGTAAGCGAAATAACCTCACAGAGGAAGAGCAGCGTGTTTTGGACGTCTGGCCAGAAGGCACAGCAAATAGTGTTTTAAATGAAGCAATAGACCAAGTAAGGTTTCAATTAGGTCAGTCCGATCGTTATCGTGCTGGATATGTTCGGTCAGGTCGTTGGCGTGCTTATATAGCAAACGTATTGCGTCAACAGGGTGTGCCGCAAGAGCTGGTTGCATTACCGCATGTGGAATCTTCATTTAATCCAGCAGCATATTCCAGGGTTGGTGCTGCTGGTATGTGGCAGTTTACTCGTTCAACTGGACTTCGTTATATGCGAATAGACCATATTGTCGATGAGCGACGGGATCCATATATAGCAACTGTCGCAGCGGCTCAATTGCTAAAAGACAATTATGATGTTTTACAGAATTGGGCATTAGCGATTACTGCCTATAATCATGGTCAGGCCGGTATGCGAAATGCTGTAAGAGCAACTGGAACTGATCAGATTGAAGTGATTTTACGTGAATATAGTGGACGTGCATTTGCCTTTGCATCGCGAAATTTTTATGTTGCCTTTCTTGCGGCTTCCGATGTTGATTCTAATGCAGAGCAATATTTTGGTCCTCTTTCATTGGACGCAGAGGCTAATTACGTAATAGTTGATGTGCCTAGTTTTGTCTTATCTTCAACTCTTGCAGAGACATTTGACATTAGTCACCAAGAGCTAAGAGGGTGGAATCCTGCATTGACGGAAGCAGTTTGGAATGGAGATAAGTTTGTTCCTAAAGATTTTGAGCTTCGACTCCCAACAACTTTTTCAGAGCGTGCGCCAGGTTTAATTGCTTCGCTGCCAAGTTCAGAGCGTTACACGGCGCAAAAACCAGATGTTATACACCGCATTGGAAGAGGTGAAACACTTTCTGGAATAGCAGATCGCTATGGGGTTAGTCAGTCATCGTTGATGGCATTAAATAACTTGAGGAATCGTAATTTTATTCGAGAAGGGCAGGTTTTGATTTTGCCTGGAAATGATGGGAGTAATCCCGTGAGTTTGGCTCGATTAAAAAGTGAACTGGTGGCAAGTAATGGACTATATGTGGTTCGTAATGGAGACAATATTGCTGGTATTGCAAGAAGGTTTGATACTAGCCCACAAACTATTCAATCTTTAAATGATCTTACCGATATGAATAAGATCTATGTTGGGCAGGAATTAAGAGTAAGTAATTCTAGTCAGATCCCAGTGGTTACTGAAGAAGAGGAATTATTGTCAATGTCGACTAGTTCAGATGATCAGGTCTCTACTGATACTGAAGAGTTAGTGGCTAATGAGATCGAGTCAGAGTCTGAGCAAGAGCCAAATGAAAATATGCAGGTTGAGTTAATTGAATCTAATGTCCTTGCAAGTGTTCAGGCAGAAATGGCAGCAGATCCTAGTGACTATTTAGTCGCATCAGATGGGACGATCGAGGTCCAAGCTCTTGAAACTCTGGGTCATTATGCAGACTGGCTGGGTATTCGCACCCAGCGTTTGAGAGATATTAATGCTATGACGTTTAGACAGGCGGTGGTAATTGGTCATCGTTTGAATCTGGATTTTTCTATAGTCAATGCTGATGTTTTTGAGCAACGTCGATTGAATTACCAACGCTTGGCTCAGGAAAGTTTTTTTCTGGCCTACCAGGTGATAACCACGCAGGATCATGTAATTCGCTCTGGCGAATCTTTATGGGAGCTAGCACTGCAAACCTATGAGGTCCCAGTTTGGTTGATTAGACAATACAATCCTGATTTAGACCTTGATCGTGTGGCTCCTGGCACGATAGTGAAGTTTCCGCAATTACGCGCAATTTCTATGGCTGATAATAGCCAAGCCTCAAATTACTCCAATTAGTTCCATCTAGTCTGATCTTTCAGATGGCTCTACAACTCCTGTAAATTCTCAACATAGCCTAAGTATGTCCTATCAGACAGCATATTAAATAGGATTCATTTATCAATACGAATGAGAATGATTTGCATTTGCATATAGGATTCGTTATCTTCCTCACGCCGGTCGTTTATAACCTGTTCATCCACCCTAAAACAGAGAATTTTTCCGGGGGTAAGCGGGTGGTGTTTTTTGATTTTTAGGAGACGAAAATGCATAGAGCATTATTGCTACTTCCCCTTGGAATAGGATGTCTAAGTTTTGGGGTTGTGGCTCAGGAAGCAGCGTCAGTAGAAGAAATTATCCAACAGCAACAAGAGCAGATTAACGCTCTACAAGAGCAGATAGAGGCTACAGCAGAGTTTCTTGAAATTGGTGGTTCTTCTGTTACTCAATTAAACAGAAATCAGCTCCAGGAGCGGTCTATAGGTAGCCAGACCAGCATTGGTGGTTATGGTGAGATTCATTACAATAATTTAGATGCTAAAGACCCTACTAAGGATACGGATAAAATAGATTTTCATCGGTTCGTTTTATTCTTTGCACATGAGTTTAATGACAGGGTCAGCTTTTTTTCTGAGTTAGAAGTTGAACATTCATTGGCAGGTGAAGGAAAACCTGGTGAGGTAGAAATTGAACAGGCATTTGTGCAGGTTAATCTAAGTAATGAGATTGCCATTCAGGGTGGGTTATTTGTTCTACCTGTTGGCATAATTAATGAGACTCATGAGCCCACAACATTTTATGGCGTGGAGCGTAATGCTATTGAGTCCGCTATTGTTCCTGCTACTTGGTGGGAAGGTGGTGCTCAGTTCGTCGGTAATAGTGCTAGTGGCTTAAGTTGGAATGCTGGCTTTCATTCTGGTCTAGAAATGTACACAACTGGCTCTAATGCTTTTCGAGTACGCAAAGGTCGACAAAAAGTCGCAAATGCCGTAGCGAAAGATTTTGCCTTTACAGGGCGTTTAAGATACACGGGAATGCAGGGGCTAGATGTTGCTGCAACCTGGCAGTATCAAAGTGACCCGAGTAACAAGTCGGGTGATGGACTTGACGATGGAATCTTAATTGAGGCTCATGCGATCTATACAAGTGGTCCATTTCAACTTCGAGCGTTGTATGCAGGTTGGGAGTTTTCTGGTTCGGTTGTAGAGGCCGCAAATGCTGATAGTCAGTCAGGTTTTTATATAGAACCAAGTTGGAGAATTAATGAGAGATGGGGAGTATTTGCTCGTATAGAGGATGTCGACGGTGCTATTTCCTCGGACAAGTTTGAAGAGTTTAGAACTGGTTTGAGCTACTATGCTCATCCTAACGCTGTCTTTAAATTTGATATTGCAAACCGAAATTATGATGTTGTATCAAAAGCAAAAGTTAGCGATTTTAATGGCTTTAACATAGGTATGGCATACCAGTTCTAATGCCTGCTAATTTGTAATAAGTTTCAGAAGCCTCTGGGCCTAATTGCCCCAGGGGTTTTTCTTGTGTATTGAAGCATTGGAATGAAATGACTGAACAAGCTGCCAAATATCGATTAACAAGTGCTATATGTGTCTTGTTGTGGGGCTTTGTGAATAGTGCCCATGGGCAGATGGGCGTTTATATGGAAACAGAAGATTTTTTAGAAACTGCCTTTCCAGACAGTGAACCTGAAGTTTCCGTCATCTGGATAAATAATGAACGTCGAGAGGTTATGGAAGAAATACTGGAGCATCCGGTTAACGCTCTCAGAATTAGCTATTGGGTCAGTGGGGACACAACAGCGTGGATTTTGGACGAGATAGGTAAGGATAAACCAATTACTATTGGTGTCGTTGTTCAAGGCGATGCTATTAAGATGATTAGAGTGCTTGTGTTTCGTGAGATACGTGGCTGGGAAGTGCGTCATCCCTTTTTTACGGATCAATTTTTGAATTCACAATTAACTAGAGAGGAAAGACAGGGCGTTGGCTTAGATAGAACTATAGATAATATTACAGGTGCAACGCTTTCAGTAAATGCATTGAGGGGCGTTTCTGAGATTGTCCTCTTCCTTGTACAGGAGTCAAAGACATAGGTGGATAGTTCTAAACGAAGTAGATCAAGGTATGGGGCGCGGCAATGGCATAGATGGCTAGGTCTCTTGTCAATGGTTTTTTTAATCTTTTTGAGTATTACAGGAATTGCGCTTAACCATCTAAATGATCTAGGGCTTAATGAACGCTATATCCGAGCAGATTGGGTCTTAGATTGGTATGGAATTGAAACACCATTAGTTGAGGCTAGTTATGAGGTGGGCGGATATCGTGCAGCGCTAATTGGTGAACGTTTGTACTTTAATGAAATGCAGGTTGCAGAAGGAATTGAAGCCCTGATTGGGGCTGTAGCCAGTTCGCAGTTTATTGTTCTTGCAAGTAATGATTCTCTTGTTTTAATGACTAGTTCTGGTGTGTTTGTAGAACGCATGCCGCTTGCTGGTCAGTTAACTGGAACTGTACAGGCAATTGGTAAAGTTGGAGAGACGATAGTTTTATCCAGTGACGAAATGATTTACCAATCTGATGAACAGCTTGTTAGGTTTTCTATCGCTAGAGATATTAATTACGATGATGTGTCTTGGTCTGTTGTTTCAGAGGTGCCACCAAATCAGCTAGAAAGTTTATACGATGTTTACCGTGGTGCTGATATTACAGTAGCTAGACTTTTGGTAGACCTTCATAGCGGCAGGCTTTTTACTCGAGCTGGGCCAATATTTATTGATTTTGTTGGTGTGGCGTTAATAACCCTAAGTATTCTTGGTTTTTTTCTTTGGTTTAAGAGGAGGCCAAGACGTCATAAAGGAGCCGGTTAATGCCGATTAATATAGTATTTAAATCTCTTAGAAAGCTTTTTACTTATCTCGCTGTATCTAGATCTGGTTTTAAGTAGAGCATAATTTTTATCGAATCAGGGCTAGGTATCTCATTATTTCTATCTATATTTTAGTAATGTACTCTCTATTAGCTACCATATTTTTAGTTTCAGTTAGAATAAAGACATGATTTCACGACTTTTAATCGCTGCTTTTGGGTCGGTTGCTGTAACCATTGGTTTATTGCTTTTTATGAATGATGTGTCAAACCGTTTTGTATTAGGGGACCCTATAAAATACTTTTCGATCACTGATTATATTGCGGCTCCAGACCGTGGAAGGCAGTTGCCCACAATAACTGTAACGCCTGAGTCTACCCCTAATAGACCTCAACTAGATTTTGAGGATGAGGGTTTATTGTCGACTGAAGTGATTCCATTATCTCCCGAGATGGAAGGTCTTGTGCCAATAGAAGGTAATCTCTTAATAGAGGGCTCAGAAGGAGATTTCTAGTCTAGATAAGTTCAGTCTTCTGAGTCTTGCATTTTAAAAACCTCCTTAGCCGCCATCATTCCATTCAAAGCTGAGGGAAAACCAGAATATATAGCCATCTGAATAATAGTCTCTGTAATTTCTGTTCGAGTACAACCTACATTTAATGCACCATTAATATGGAATTTTAGCTGAGTCACTGCATTTCCAAGTGCGGTTAAGGCCGCCACATTAATTAATTCCCTGGATTTAAGATCCAAGCCTGGCCTGGTGAATATTTCTCCAAATGGAAAATCTATGGCATAACGTGCAAGATCCGGTGAGATATCTTGCATAGAATCTATTAGTTTTTTGGCTGCTTCTGAGTCTATTTGGCCTAGTTTATTTAAGGCATATTCATGTCTTTTTTGGTCATTCAATTTTAGTTCTCCTGATTTGTTAGACATAGATTTTCATTGGGTTAAATTACAATTAAACTGTAGTAGAGCCTCTAATATAAGTGGGAGCAGGGTGCTAATCTTCTCAGAGTATGGGACCATGCTCGCCGCCTGCCCAACTACAACTATCACCATCCTTATAAGGAAGCTATATTCTTTGTCGACTTCCGCCCTTTCAAACCGAAATTTTGCCATTTACTTTGCCGGCACCCTCATCGTTCTTCATGGTCTATGGATTTATCGTTTAACTATTAGTTGGATGGCATGGGAGTTGACCAATTCAGTATTTTTGGTCGGTGTGGTTTCATTTTGTCAGTTTTCGCCAGGAATCATTCTTGGTCCTATATTTGGAGCTGCAGCAGATCGATATGATCTAGTTAAGATGGCGATGTTTATTCATTTTGGAATGATGAGCATTTCATTAACCTTAGCAGTCATTACTGGCTTTGATAAGTTGAGCATTGAAGTTTTGGCAGGTTTTGCCTTGCTTCAAGGAGTAATGGGTGGAGCCTATACTCCGACTCGACTTTCGCTTATCACGCAGCTAGTTCCTAGAAAACTTTTTGCAAGTGCAACAGGTTATCTAGCAATTGCATTTAATCTTTCTCGGTTTGTTGGGCCAGGACTAGCTGGATTGATAATTTCTATACTAGGCGCTGCTTGGGCTTTTGGTTTATTCGCTTGTCTTGTAATTCCAGCAATAATTAGTTTGTTAATTGTGGATCTTTTGCCGAGATCTCCTCGTGTTATTGAGAACTCAAATATTCTTGGTGACCTAAGAGATGGACTAAAGTACGCATTAAACCATCCAGTAATTCGCTGGTTATTAATTCTTGTCGGTACAAACGGAATATTAGCTAGAGGTGTTCTCGAATTATTGCCAGCTATTACTGACATTATTTTTGAAGGAGGTAGCGCAGAATTTGCGATTTTCACTTCAGCCGCTGGAGCAGGAGCTATTATTGCATCGATTGCTGTAACGCAGTCTAAGGATACAGGTCATTTGTTACGTTTGGCTCCAATGGCCGCTCTGGGCTCAAGCATACTGCTCTTTATATTGGGAATGACTAGTACCTATTGGATTGGGGTATTCGTAGTTGCTGGCCTGGGTGGTTGTTGCACTCTATGTGGAATCAGCGTTCAGGCCCTTCTTCAGCTAGAGGTTGAAGATGAATACCGTGGACGCGTACTAGGCTTATGGGGCGTATTTGCAATAGGCGCAACTGCTACTGGCGGGTTCATAATGGGCGGCGTAGCTCGCGCTACTAGCATTAGTATCACCTCAGTTGGAGCTTCCATTCTGCTATCAGTTTTTGCCCTACTGCTAGGTGCTACATTGGTTCAAAGTCAAAATAAGCGCTCACAAGCTTAAAGCTGATTTGTTGGTTTAGGAGATGAACTTTCACTCTTATATTTTGTTATGACTGAAACTGCTTCTAATGTAACAAGTACGCTTGTAACAAGGACAATAAGATCTATTATCACCAGTAGCCAGTCACCATTCTGATACCACTCTACAAGCTTAATGAGTGCTGCCCATGCAGATGTGATTAAGACGAAAGTCATTGGAATAAGAGTATAACGGGCTGGACGACCAGCTTTGATTAACATCACACTGATTACCAGTAGGGTAAGTCCTGCAAGTATTTGATTAGTAGAGCCAAATAAAGGCCAGATGGTTAGACCACCGGAACCTGAAGCGCCCCCGGCACCAAAGGCAAGAAGCAGACAAGAACCTACAGCGATAAAGGTAGCTAGTAGGTTGTTGCTAAAGACCGGTATATTGTAGATCTGACCCCATTCTTGAATGATATAACGCTGTAGACGTACACCAGTATCCATCGTAGTGGCCGCAAAAAGGATGACCATGGTTGCAAGTAGTGTGGTAGAAATCCCTAGGGGTACTCCCCATCCGTTTTGAATAATTTGTGCGCCACCTTGAACGAATGTTTCGGCACCAGCTGACCCATATTGATCATATATTTCATGCCATAGCTCAGGGGTGGCTGCTAGACCAACTCCAGTAACAGCAATGATAGTAACTAATGCTAATGTGCCTTCACCTACCGCACCAAGATAACCAACAAAGCGGGAATCTGGTTCCTTGTCTAACTGTTTTGAGGTTGTTCCAGAAGAAACGATGCCATGGAAGCCGGAGACAGCACCGCAGGCAATTGTTACAAACAACAGAGGGACTAAAGATGGAGAATTTTCTGAGACCATACTGTTAAAGGCTGGGGCAGTTATATCTGGTAAGGATAATAAAACGGCACCATAAAGGAGGAAAAGACCAACAAATAGTTGTAGTCCATTTATAAAATCTCGTGGTTGTAGAAGGACCCATACAGGCAGAACAGAGGCGATTGCAGCATACGCAAATAGGATGATGATCCAACTACCGTTTGCTGTTAACCCTAGAATCTGTTCTGGAAGGATAATTGGTAGCCCACTACCAATATAAATTGATGCGTAAAGTGCAGCTACTCCACAGATAGACAACACAGTAAGATTGAAATTTCGATGTATTAGTTGTCCGATAATCAATGCTACAACGATGGCTGCCCAGGCTGGAAATACTGCGGTTGAGGTTTCAACAAATAATCTAGAGATTACTACCCCAAATACAGCATTTACCATCAAAAGCAAAAGGAACATTACGATCATGAATAGTGCTCGGGTACGTTTGCCGATAACATCTTCGGATAATGCGCCCATAGATTTTCCCTTGTTTCGAGCACTCGCCCAAATCGCGCCAAAATCATGGACACCAGCAAAAAATACTGTTCCTAGTGTTACCCAAAGAACTGCAGGAACCCACCCCCAATAAACAGCAATAGCTGGACCGACGATTGGTGCCGCCCCCGCTACTGATGTGAAATGATGGCCCCAAAGGACATAACGATTCGTTGGAAGAAAATCTACACCATCTCTCAGTTCATGGGCTGGCGTTACAAAATCAGGATCTAGCTGAAAAATCTTTTCTGCAATGAATTTAGAATAGACAAACCAACCGAACGTCATACCAGTAAGTCCGAAAATAACAATCATTAAAGCGTGCATAGTGGGTTTTCCTATTCTAGTTATCGTTAAAGCTTATCGCGTAGTGCTGGAAACGAAAAGCTTAAATAAGAGATTCTTAAGATAAGAAAGGCTATATCCTTGATTAGTAAGGCAGTAGATACAGGGTAATTGCTAGGAAAGGGATCAGCAGTATCATCATAGTAATTGCATAACCAAACATATCTCGTGCACGTAACCCAGTGATAGCTAATAGAGGAATAGCCCAGAATGGGTTGAGAAGATTCGTATGGGCATCACCAACAGCATAAGAGGCAATCGCTTGACCGTATGGGATGCCAAGTTCTGCGCTTGCTACCAACATTGGTCCGCCTATGATTGCCCACTCTCCACCAGCTGAGGGAACAAAAACATTAAGAATCCCGCCAGTTATCCAAGCGATTACTGGAAAATTTGATGGTGTTGCGATTGAAAGCAGAGATTCGGTCATCGTATCGACTAGGCCTGTGCCCGTCATGATTCCAATAATTCCTGCATAGAAAGGGAATAAAAGAATGACACCAGCACTTCCCTGAATAGAGCCATAGAATTCTTTGAGATAGCGCGTCGGGCTAGTAAATAATAATAAGCCGATCATTAAAAACCCAAAGTTAAGCACGTTGAGGTCAAGGGCACCGAGTCCCTGTGTGAAGAATGCTCTTGTAAATAAGGCTATGCCAGTTAGCGCAATAATTCCTCCGAGAATAGTGCTGTTGTCTATTCTGTCAGCGAGAGATGGCTTCTGAATTGGTTTTTTCTGGGATGTTTCAGCCGGATCACAGGGTTTTACGTTTATCTCTTCTTTAACCTCAACATAATGTTCTATCCCTCTACAATTTTCATTTGGAGGGCATAGCAGGTAAAGCATAAGTGACCCAAAGACAAGAGATAATCCCGTCAGTGTCAAAGGATAAGTGTGAAACACCCACTCAGTTGCTGGAATAATACGATCGACAAACCCCATCTGCATGAGGGTATTCCCCTCTGTGGCTTGCAATAAGCCAGCTGAACTAGACATACCCCATCCCCATGTGAGGCTCATGCCTAGATAACCAGCAACCGCGAGAAGAGGATAGTGCACGGGGGTTTTATCATAATATGCACGTTTTCCCATTTCTCTAACTAGTATTGCTCCAAAAATTAGTCCAAGACCCCATGAGATCCAACTGCTTAACATGGATCCAAGTCCCACTAATACGACAGCTTGCCGACCGTTTTTTGGAAGTCGAACAAGTGCAAGTATTAAACTTTTTACCTTGGGGTGATAAGCAACCACATTGGCAGTGACAAGAATTATCACCATTTGCATTGCGAACTGAAGCAAGTTCCAGAATCCGTCATACCAGGAGAGTGCAATATCTGTTACAGAAGAATCTTCAGAGATAAAGGCAGTTATTGCTGCCACATAAGTCAGAATGATGGCAAAAAGAAATGGACTTGGCATCCAACGTTCTACTCTATCTGCTATAGCCTCACCAAGTTTTTGTACTGGTGTAAGGTCAGATTTTTGAGCTGGTTTTTCCATTGTCATCGTATATTCCTCAAAACAGATTAAAAAGGAGTCAGTTCGAATTGGTGCCCAGGGCGAGACTCGAACTCGCACATCCGTAAGGACACGGCGACCTGAACGCCGCGCGTCTACCAATTCCGCCACCTGGGCAATAAAGGAAGGCGATCGAATGTATCTATTGCTAATTAGAGTGTCAATCTAGTTGCTTTTATTAGCAAGAACCCGTGTTATCACTCTGGAGCGAGTAAGATCTGGTTATGAAGACCTATTGCTAGAAGTCCCGTATATAAAGGATGCTTGTAAAATGGCAGATTCAAAACGTAGCCATAGCGATTCACGTAAGCGTTATAAGCATCGAATTCCATTGCGTGAAGATATTATCAAGATCATGAAGGCAGTAGATAAGCCTATGGCGCTTG
>JAQWRR010000097.1 GCA_029243585.1 Gammaproteobacteria bacterium | reverse complement strand
AGGCAGCTAGTACTGCTTTTTCCAAGGCTAGGGAAGGTGGTGGTCCAAGTCTTATTGAGGCTAAAACCTATCGTCATGGTGGACATTCTCGTGCCGATCCTGGTAAGTATCGACCAGATGATGAGTTGCAGAGCTGGCTTGATAAAGATCCCATACCTATGTATCGCGAGAGACTAATAGGATTGGGAATAGAAGAGACTCAATTAAAAGAAATAGAGTCAGAGACGGATGAGATGGTTGAGTTAGCAACAGAAGAAGCTCGTAATAGTCCCTCTCCATCGACCGATATTGCTTTTATTGATGTTTGGGCAGATGGGGGTGCGTCATGGCGGAATTAACTTATCGTGAAGCGGTAGGCGCAGCTATTGCTCAAGAGATGCGTCTAGATTCAAATGTAGTGTTCCTTGGTGAGGATGTTGCCGCAGCTGGGGGCGTATTTAAGACAACCGCAGGGCTTTTAGACGAGTTTGGACCCGAGCGAGTTAAAGATACCCCGATCTCAGAGCAAGCAATTATCGGTGCGGCAATGGGAGCCTCAATGACAGGGCTTAAACCGATTGCAGAGATCATGTTCTCAGATTTTTTTGCCGTGTGCTGGGACTTAGTAGCTAATCAGATAGCAAAAACACGTTATATGACGGATGGCCAGTGTAGTTTCCCATTAGTGCTTCGTAGTGCAAATGGGGGTGGGAGTCGTTTTGGTGCACAGCATTCACAGAGTATAGAAAATTGGGCAATGGCTATTCCTGGTTTAAAGGTTGTTGCTCCATCAAATTCAGCAGATGTTATGGGATTGTTGGCTGCATCGATCAGAGACCCTGATCCTGTTATGTTTTTTGAACAAAAATCGCTCTACGCTCTTAAGGGTGATGTTCCCGATGGTGAGCATGTTGAATCTTTAGGTGTTGCAAGAATCGCTCGTGCTGGGACTGATGTGACGATTGCTGCATTGGCAGCCATGGTTCCACGTGCTCTTAAAGCAGCAAAGGTGTTACAGGATCAACATGGCATATCCTGTGAGGTTGTGGATGTACGCTCTTTGGTTCCATTAGATACTCAGACTATTCTAGATTCAGTAACTCGGACAAGCCGACTAGTCACAGTAGAAGAAAACCCTAGGCTGTGTGGGTGGGGCGCAGAACTTTCGTCCATAGTGGCAGAGGAGCTTTTCTGGAATCTAGATGGTCCAATTGTACGTATTACAACACCACATATTCCATTGCCTTCCGCAGATGAACTTGAGGATGCAGTTATGCCTAGTTCAGAGCGGATCGTGCAGAACATTAAAAATCTAGTTGACTGAATCTATGAATGTTTTAATGCCCCAATTAGGAGAGACTGTCGCCGAAGGAAAGGTGGCTGTTTGGTATAAAAAAGAAGGTGATATTGTCTCTAAAAATGAGATTCTTGCCGATGTTGAAACCGATAAAGCAGCTGTAGAAATACCCTCTCCTGTTGAAGGGGTGGTTGGGTCCGTTTTGGTTTCAGAAGGTGAAACAGTGGATGTCGGAACTACACTGGCTATTATTAATAATAAGGAAGCTAATAGTGGGTTGCCTGATCAGCCAGCTGATGCTGAAAAGAAAGTTTCTGCACCAGAGCCGATAAAAAATGATTCCACAGCGGAGTTACCAAAAATTCAACAAGTTATGAGTCCTCCTAACTCTATTAAGACAGAACGAAGATTAAAGCTTTCTCCAGTGGTGCGTCGCTTGCTTGCTGAGCATGAAATTAATCCTCAGGAGGTGATAGGTTCTGGTAGAGATGGTCGCATTACAAGAAGCGATATTATGGGTTTTCTAGATAATCGCGTAACTAAACCATCTATCAAACCGGTACCACAGCCAATAGGTGATAGTTCCCGAATTCCGTTTGATCGCATCCGTCGTGTAACGGCTGAACATATGGTTCGTTCCAAGACGACAAGCCCGCATGTTCTTCAGGCAGTAGAAGCTGATTTTAGTTGTGTGGATGCAACCAGAACTTCCCATCAGGAGCGCTGGCGTTCGGATAATGGTTATTCATTAACCTACTTGCCGTTTATAGCGAGAGCTACATGCTTAGCCTTAAGGGATTTTCCGAGACTGAATGGAAGTGTTGATGGTGAAGAACTCATTCTGCATAAAGGAATACACCTATCAATTGCAGTAGACCTGAATTTTGAGGGTTTGGTTGCTCCTGTGATTTTTGATGCAGACGGGTTAACTGTTCTAGGCTTGGCTCGACGTATTCATGAAATAAGTATGGGCGCCCGAGAGAGGAGCCTTTCTGCTGATGAACTTTCAGGTGGCACTTATACACTTTCTAACAATGGTTCTTTTGGGACGTTACTGACTGGAGCAATCATTAATCAACCTCAGGTTGGTATTTTATCAATTGATGCTATTAAGAAGCGGCCGGTTGTTATAGAAGATTCAACCGGAGATTCTATTGCGATTCGTCCTATCGGTATCTTGTCCCAGTCCTTTGATCACAGAGCTATCGATGGGTCTTATTCGGCAGCGTTCTTGCATAAGATTAGAACTATCCTTGAAGAGAAAGACTGGTCGGCAGAGCTGTGAGTTTAAGACGCTAGTATGAGCTTTATGGCTTTCTGAGGAAATGGACGAACCTGTGATATCAGTTACTTTGCTGATTGGCAGGTTTTGCCTAAGTTTGGTCTACCTTGTTAGTGGCTTCCATAAGGGTATTTATTTTCGGAAAGCTCTCGAAGAATTTAAGAATGCTGGGATACCATTTCCAAGTACCGCTGTCATAGTGACAGTTGTATTCCATATTGTTGCTGCAATTTTCCTTATTTTTGGTGTATTTGTCAGTGAATCTGCTATAGCGCTTGTTTTATTTACTCTGATTGCTACTTGGCGTGTACACAATTTCTGGGCTTTACCAGAAGGATCAGAACGACTTTTGCAGAGTCGGTTTGCTCTAGCGCATCTTGCTGTTATTGGTGGGCTACTTATTTTAAGTGTGGTTGGGCCAGGGAAATTTGCTTTGATGCCTTGAGCTTAACTTGTTATTTATGTTTCATAGATCTCGTTTACTCGGTAAACTTCGCTCATAATTAATACTAGCCAATTGTTGTGAAGTCGATGGTTATAGGCAAAAAAAGGATAGAAAAAATGCCAAAATCTTGTTATCTGTATCCGTTTGCAATGCTGCTGTTTATGTCGGGGGCTTCATTGGCTCAAGGATGGATTGAATACAGCAGTTATGAAGATGGTTTTTCTCTCAATTTCCCAGGTGAACCAACAATAGAAGAAATCACCTGGGAGTCTGAATATGGCGCTATGTTACCGGCGCATGTTTATACCTCAGAAAGCCCAAGAGGGCGTTATTCAATGACGGTGGTTGATTATAGCGATGCAGAGAGAATACATGCCGAGAGACTTGGTGAAATTGATTGCCCTGAGGGAGCTGAGACTTGCCTTGGAAGTCTTACCACAGGTGTTGGTTACTGGCGAGTAGATACCCAAGGGTCTATGGTATATGGAGCATGGCAGTACTTTCAGCGAGATGCAGAGGTTACTCATTTTATGTGGAACTTCACAAATCTAGTAGAAGGATTACAAATTCAACTTACTAATCCTGATCAATCGCGAACATTTGCATCCTTGTATCTACACTATGATCGTCTATATATCATAGAAGCTACAGCTCCTGATGGCGTGAGAGGCCCAGGTTTTTTCCAGCAGTCTCTAGGCTTTCTTGATGAGGATGGCGCAAATCTACGTTATGAATATTATTACCATAACTCGATGAGAGAGTGGACTGACCTTCCGCCCCGTAGGCGTTAAGGTGTTACTTGTTAAATCAATAAAAAACGTTTGTTATAATAAGGCCTTCTAAGGAGGGTGGATATGTCTTCTAGGTTATTTGGATTATTTGGGGCTGCAGTGATAGTTCTGTCATTACCAGCATGGGCGCATCATTCTCATGGAAACTATGAACAGACATTTATAGACTTAGAAGGTGTTGTCAATGAAGTGCATCTTATTAATCCGCACTCGTGGATTTTTTTAGAGGTTACAGATGAGAATGGTGAGAAGGTTGAATGGGCACTTGAAGCGACAAATCGCGTAAGCCTATCAAGACTTGGTGTTACCTATGATTACATAGGCCAAGGAGATACGCTTAAAGTGCGTTGCCATCAGCTCCGGGATGGAGGTCCCGGTTGTCTTCTAGGTTTCCTTCAGGCTAGAGATGGCACTATCAAGGATTGGGATGGTCATCAGGCGAGACCAGATGATGACGGTTTTTTTGATATGTAATTATTGACTAATTAGTTAACAATCAAATAAAGAAAAAAATATTTCTTATTTTAATTTTCTTCATTTCAGCAATAAATATAAAACGAAATTTATTGGGCACCGATCTTCGGTGCCCAATAAGATTTTCTGTTATTTTGCTAGTGGATCAGGACGAATTTGAAAATGTGCGACCTTAGGTAATGTTCCTTTGCCTGTTTCCATATGAAAGGGTGCGCGAGAGCCGTATGCAGTCCAAACGCCCTTGCCTTTCCATCCAATATTAGGATCGTCAATTCGACCATCCATGCCCTTTACATAGAAACCCATAGGATAGGGAACGCGCATTACGACCCATTCTTCATCATTTAAAGCAAGCAATCCTTCAGATTGGTTGCCTGTATTAATAGGCGTATTAGCTCCCAGACCAAGCGAGTCGAACTGATCGACCCAAGTGTAATAGCTTCCCTCAGCACTACCTGAGTCAGTTACATTTTTGAACTGAGGTAAAGGTTCTTCATAAAAAGTCCAACCTTCGGGACAATGCCTTCCTGTAGCTTCTGGACCATTTAAGGGATTAGTACATTTGCTACGATCAAAACTGGCCATGTGACCACTGGCAAGGCCCATCCATGCGACTCCATTTCTGTCTATATCCATACCGCGTGGACTATATCCATTAATATTGGTGGTTGCTTCATCCCATGGCAGTTCATATCGTTCAGCAAGTGCAGTTGCTGGAGGGTTAGACCCGGGATCAAGTCTCACAATTGCACCTGGAAAACCCAAGATAGAACCCCATACAGAACCATCAACAGCTGGTGCAGTAGCATAAAAGGCATCAGTAATTAGTTTGTCCTTTGTCGGGTCAATTGGCTCATCTGGACCAACGTATTCATCTCTTGTTCCGTTTGCATTCGTATCAAGAATAAGAGCAGTCCAGCCTTGTGAGGCTTCTTCATCGCCAGTTTCGTCCCACATTTTAGTGTCAAGCCAACCAACAACTTGACTGGCATATCCGTTAAACCAAAGAGTGTTGTTTTCATCATCTGCAAAATTGAGATGATGTGTGCTAAAGCAGGTGGAGATATGATGTATTTCACCAGTTTCAGGGTCATACATGGAAGCATGCCGCCCCGCGGAACCAAGTGGAGTCAATGCTGCAGATGGATGATCCGAGCCAGCCTTACAAAAATCAGGGTTCTCGGAAGGACGTACTTTAGCCGTCATCCATAATCGTCCGTCTTGATCAAACATAGGATTATGCGCATTTGTTGTGCTATCCCATATAACCTCATCACCCCAATAAGGTGACGGTTGCAACATAGCTTGCATAGCAGCAGGTGGCAACTCTTCCCTTGTGGTTAATGGTATTTCAGTGACAGTGTTTTGGACAGGGTCCAGTACAGGCATAAGATCCGTGCTCAGTTCAGGAGATCCGTAGATTAATCCTCCAGCATTTACTTGTGGGTTTCTTCTGTCACTTGATATTTGATCATGAAGGTAAGCCTTTTCATCTAGCCAGTCCCATTGAGTGACTACGACATTCCTTTCAAGACCTTCTGGACGGGGTGGAGCTGGTGGTAATTCACCCGCAGCAATACGATCAGTCCAGTCGGCAAGCATGCCTAGAAAAGCGCCTTGACCAAAATCTCCACTCTGACGAGCCATATCTGCTCCAGCCTGTCCAGACTGGATACGACGTGCCCAAGCGGTAACCGAGTCCGGAAATTCACCTAATTCTTCGGATAGTTCTCTTGTAGCTTTGTTGCCAAGTTGATGGCATGTGTAGCAACTGCCAGTTTTAAGCCATTGCAGCCATTGTGCTTGGGTGTGCATGTTAGTGGAAATACCGTTTCCTTGTGGCCCACCACCTGGAAACTCATCTGTGCCAGGTATTTCAATCAAGGAGGCCCAATATCCAGCTGGATAGTATTGTGCTGCTGCTGCAGCGCTTGGAGCTACAACAGCAGTTAGATCTAAGTTTTCACCCGGTGCAGCTTGAACTTTAGGTGAGTCAACCAGCCCATAACCTCGTACCCAAACATCATAGTTGGCAGAGGGGAGATCGGGGACTAGGTAGTATCCAGAATCATTAGTAACGACAGTTCTAATAAATCCAGTGCCAAGGTCTGCAGTTTCAACGATCACCCAGACACCTGCTTCTGGACCATTTGCGCTTGTAACAACGCCTCCTATATCGTCCGCATCAATTTGGACGGGATTAGGGGTAGCAGGGGCAGGGGCAGGGGCAGGGGCAGGGGCGGTAGTAGTGGATTCTTGTCCACAAGCAACTAGTAACGTGATTATGCAAGCCACTACGACTCTTACTATAGATTCAGACAGCGTTATTCTCATTTCTGTTCCTCCTCGGAACTTTTATGATTACAGTATGCATAGCAGTATATATTTGTTCTATACATAAGCCATCTTCAAATGCTATAGCAGGTTGAAGCAAACGGCTAGGGCTGCATGTAAGTCTATATTAAAAAAGCACTAATTCTTGCTCGCTTTACAACCGCTAGATATCATTATTAGTTCCAAGCAATCTTGCCTGTAATACGGGGAAAGTAGGTTGTAAATAATAGAATGTTTTGGGGGATGGAAAAGATTATGTTTAAAAAAATTACAACCAGAATAGTTGTAGCCGTTAGCATAATATTAATTTTGCAAACATCTGCTTCTGCGCAGCGTGTGAGGCGGGTGCTTTTTCCAACACCAGAACAGTTTATTGCATCATCTGAAGCCCAAAGAATCATTGAGGATGCTAGTGCTTTTGTGGGTAATGATTTGCAAAGGGAATATAGCATGGTGTGCTCTAGTACAGGTCCAGAACGCGCTGCCTTGGCAAGGCAGCGAGCAGGTTTACCACCTATTGAAAACTACACTGTTGAGCCAACCCAGGTTTTTGACAATATGTGGTATGTCGGTCCAACCTCTCAGGGTGCTTTCGTTATTACTACAAACGATGGTTTGATTCTTATTGATACACTGAATAGCACAGAAGAAGCCCGGGATATTCTTATTCCTAGCATGCAGAAGGCTGGGCTTGATCCAACTCAGATTAAGTACATTGTTCTCTCACATGGACACCCTGGACAAACAGATCACACAGGTGGTGCTAACTATTTACAAAGTCTCTATGGGGCAAAAGTAGCAATGGGCAAACCAGACTGGGATGCAACTTTGCCCTTTCAAAGCCCAGATCGACCTCTAGCTAATAGAGATATAGACATTATTACTGGATCTACTCTGACACTAGGGGATACCACCTTAAGCTTTGCCTTGGAGCCTGGACACTCACCGGGGTCCTTAGCAATATTTATTCCAGTGGTCTGGCGTGGTGAGCCAACAATGGTGATGTTGCTTGCTGGAGCCATGCAAACCCCAGATCGTGAGGCTTATGATGCACTTGATTACATCATGAATAATATTGCTAAACCTAGAAATGTTAGAGGCGTGTTAAATACCCATGCTGGTATTTTTCAAAACACGCTAGAAGATATGGAAGTGATTCGAAATAATCCAGATGGTCCAAATCCTTTGCTTTATGGTCAGGATCAGGCGCAGCGTTATTGGTCTATGATCGTTGAGTGCGCGCGGGCACGTGTTATTGCTTTAGAAGATGCCACTGATTAATGGTTGTTTATTTTTTAGGGTGGAACAGGGAAGCGTGTTTCCATATATGTAATTGATTCATTAATACGACTAAACCAGTGCGGTGTGCCTGGGGGTATAATTAGAAAATCACCCCTTCTCACCTCTTGTTCTACACCTCCACTTATACCTGCTGTGCGATTATCAGGATCTGGAATCGTTCCTCCAGTTATAAATGTTCCAGATCCAGAGATTATTTGATAGATCTCAGTAGCATTATAGTGAATGCTTGCATTGTTTGGTCCGTCCTGTCGGCGTCGAATAAGTATGCGGCCACCACTTGCTGCAACCACTTCTGTAGATTGACCTGCAACTATTCCAAGAGGGGATTCTGATTGGTCTAATTCTGAAAGTATTTGCTCCCAGGGTTTGTAGATGCCAGGAGAGAGTATATTTTGTTGAGCTGAAAGCGTTGAGAAAATTCCAGTGATAAATAGGATACATATTATTTTTTTCTCAATGCTTTTTCTCCTTATCGCTATATAAATAAATTTAGTTTATAACTCGGGCGCAACAAACTGAGTTGGGTCAAAATCAATCAATGGGGTGACAGCATCTGGATCACCGCGGACAACAACATAAGATGTTAATTCTTCTGAAAGAATCCATTTGTGTGGTGTTCCTGCAGGTATTATCAAGACATCACCTTTTTCAATTGTCATGTCTATAGCTCCATTAGAAATAGTACCTCTGCTGCCAGGACCATTCCAAACACTGATCGGCCTACGCTCCCAGTCTTCTATAGTGCCACCGACGCTTATACGTCCTTTACCCTCAACCACATAATAGACTTCAGAAACATCATCATGGACGGCATAGTTTGTATTTGCCTGTCCCTTTTGTCTGGTAACCAGACTCACTCCGACTTGATAAATATCTGAGCCTCCTCCCATTTTTACCATCGCCATGGGAACATCAAGATCCTCATTTATAAGCATTTGTTGCTTTTGTTCTTCAATTTCACTTGCTGTAATAAGTGTTGCTGGTAAGTCATATCTATGACCAGGCAGGACAACAGGGGATGGATCTACGGATGATTCTTGGGTGTATCCAATAGTTGTTGTACTCAATCCTACCATCAGTGATACATTAAAAAAATAATATAAATATTTGTAAACAATAGTATTTTTCATATAAAAATTTCCTAGAATTTTTATTTTAAAGAGGGTTTAACGTTATTATTAAGGAATAATTCATAGTATAAGACATGCAATATGCATAAAGGTTAATAAAGAAATGGGGCCTTGTTTATACATCAATTGAAGGGTAACAGACTTAAAGGCCTTGAGAGATATGGTTAAAGACCGTTATATATAGACCTTTAGTGATTCACTATGACATGACCTAAACTTGTATTATCTGTAAGGAGGGAGAAGAGATGAGATTCATTACAACACTCTTGGCGTTACTACTAACTAGTTCAGTATTTGCAGAGACTTGGATTTGTTCTTCGGTTGATGATAATGGTGAAAATTTTAATGATACATTCATAAGAACTTCTAATGGTTTTGATCAGCCGCGTGATGGAGGGCTTTTGATGTTTGCTTGGGAAACTATCCATGAAGATGAGAGTGTATTGGTTTTGCATACCACAACTTCGGGTAATGCTGTTGGAGCATACTTTTATACTTCGATAACACAGATTGAAAAAAATGGTGAGAAACGCTTTATTCAAACTATTATCAGTCCTATGAATACTGTTCAACTAATAACTAAAGGTCAATGTGAAGTTCTTGAATAAATAGGTTCTAAATCTTGCTTAAAGTTAATATACATAACAAAACAGCGAAGGCATATGGCCCCAAGCGTGAAGAATATTATATTAATGATGTAAGGCTTGAGGGTTTCTACATACGAGTTAGAACAAATGGTCGTATGACATACGAGATAAAAAGTAGATTAATAACTACAGGAGAGTTAAAAGAAAAGACGATCGGTTCTTCGTATCTATTTACTGCAACAGAAGCGAGAAAGATAGCAACAAATTTCATAATGGATTGTAAAAAAGGTATTGATCCTTAGTTAACTCAGAAGCCAGATTAGGAACCTTGGATAAAGTCTTATCGATAAGAAGATAAGATATCTGGGCACATTATTTTAGAATATAGAAGGTGATTATGGTCAACAAAGCTGTTGGGGTTGGTTTAACTTTGTTCTTCGGAATAAATAGTTCCGTATTTGGCCAAGTATCTTTTGAAGTAAAAGAGGTTGCTGATAGCAATGCAAGCATTCAGGCAGTTCCGCAGTTTTATGCAGAAGGGTCTTGGGCAAAGTTACCTAATCAATGGGTCATGGCTATTGTTTCTAGTACTTGGGTTGATGATGAGGGACACCTATGGGTGCTTCAACGCCCCAATACATTAAGCGATGAAGAGCGCCCTCGAGCTGCACCTCCAGTATTGGAGTTTGATCAGCAAGGGGAGTTTCTACAAGCATGGGGTGGCCCAAGTTCTGGCTATGATTGGCCAGAGAGTGAGCATGGAATACATATAGATCCAAATGGTTTTGTTTGGATTGGTGGTAATGGGAATGAAGATCAAATTTTAAAATTCACCAAAAATGGTGAGTTTATTATGCAAATTGGCCGAAGAGGGCAAGTAAAAACTAATGCTGATACCGATAATCTTTGGCGACCAGCAGATATGTTTGTATATGAGGAAACAAATGAATTATTTGTAGCAGATGGGTATGGCAACAAACGAATCATTGTTTTTGATGCGGATACTGGAGTATTTAAGCGTATGTGGGGAGCGTTTGGTAACGTACCATCAGATGATGCTTCAGCATCATCAAATGCTATAGGTCCAGATGGCCATCAACAATTTGTGCCACCTGTACATGCAATAAAGGTTTCAGAAGATGGTTTAGTTTACGTTGCAGATCGTGGTGGCAGACGAGTACAGGTTTTTACAACCACAGGCTTGTATATAAATCAGGTTTTTATTGGGCGTGAATGCAATGCACCAGATTGTGGAAATGGGCAAACAGCGGCAGGAATTGCTTTTTCACATGATCCTGAACAACGCTATCTTTATGTAGCTAATAGAAGTCAGGCACAGATAATGATTTTTGATCGTAAAACCTTAGCTTTTCTTGATTCGTTTGGTTCCTGGGGGTCTGAGTCCGGACAGTTTGGAACTCTTCATCATTTGTCAGTTGATTCTGAAGGTAATCTGTATACGGCAGAAGTAACTCCTGTGCAGCCTGTGAATCGACGTGTTCAGAAATTCACTTTTACAGGATTTATCTCATTCCCAGTTATAGAAAAAAATCAACGCGATCAATAAGAAGTTTGTTCTTGTAGGTTAGTTTTTAGTTAAGTTTGGTATAGAGTTAAACGGAAAACTTTTAGGTTTTTTTGCAGAGCGGACTATCCGGCGTATACCTAACCATGTTCCAGAAAGCGCACCAACTGTAACACCAAGCATTAATGGCCACATAAGAAGATCCCACAGAGGTCTTTTGCGAATAAGTTGCGAAAAATCTCCCCGATGAAGCGCCTGAAAAAACCATCGAAACCACTTGCGCTCATTATCTACGGCAAAGACAAGTTCGCCGCTTGTTCTATCAAGATAAAGTCTTTCTCCATCGCTATAGCTTAGGCGAAATACAGGAAAATTCTGCACGTTATGGTGGTTGTAGTAGTAAGCATCCCCGGTAGTAATCCAATCGCTTTTTATAATCGAGGAATTAGGGCGAATTATATGCATTGTTCGAGTAAAAAAATCATTGGATAGCGGATCATGATTAAAGGTGCGTGAGTTAAGACGAAGTCGTGCGCCATTTGAGTCAAATGCCATCAGACTAAGCTCTTTATCAAGCATATATCCTTCTAAACGAACAGTAGATGCTGGTATGTGATTGCCAGGCAGGGTGTAGATGAAGTTTCTAACGTCTTCAAAACTTAGAGACTCACCTTTAAGGTTTTGATTTTCTTCTGCAAAACTTCTTCCTTCTAGTGTCCCCCAGGGGTTTACTGATAAAAGCCCGCTAATGAGCCATGTCAAAGTAAAAAGCCCAAAAATTAGTCCAGAAAAATGATGCCAAAGCCCCCAACCATGGTACGGAGATTTTTTTCCGCTTCTTCGTGTTTTATATTGACGTAGCCCTATATAAATCCCGATTACAGTGAGAAAGATGCTGGCAATTGTGAGCCAGATAATAGTTTGTAACCAAATGTTAGTGTGCTGACGAAGTATTGTTGGATAAAGCCAATGAGGAATTGATCCAATCCAATTCCAGAACCGTATTTTTGAATTTGTAAATTGAACTACCTGACCCGTTAGACTGGAAACATAGAATTGTGTGCCTAGTGAATCATTAACCTCAAAATGATAAAGCGGCCGATGTGAATTAAAACCTGGAAAGACTGTCCATTGATCCCTATCTATGGTGCCTAGAAGATTTAAATTGCCTGTGAGTTCTAGTTCCTGGGCGGTAATAACAGCTGAACGACTTATCTCTAATTCATTAAAACTAGTTAAGTATTCTCCTGTTAGAAGATCGATTATGTATTGATAGGGCCCATCCATTAGCCTAAGTATTAGACGACTATCAAACATTTCTATTTGGAATCGATCAATAAGTATGTTGCTAAAATTACTTGGAAGTTGGCAACAATCTCCAATCTCTATGACCTCAATTCCAGCTAGACGTTCCTCTGAACTAAACTGAGGATATTGCATGTACATCATGACAAACCCAGATAAACACCAGAGTGTGATTACTAGGCCTAGAGCAATGCCAAGATACCGATGTATTAAAAAAACTAATTTGATCATAGGAAACTAAGAATAAACAAGTAGTGTCTCTTTTATGATGAGATAAGATTATCTAATTAGCGTTATTGAAACCTTAATTTCTTTAGAATATATCAGTTTGGCTTTTTCTTTTGAAATAGATAGTTATAACAAGTTTATTAACAGTTAAGGATAAGCTAGAGTGGCGCTCCAACTTCAAATCGTGCATGTCATTAGATAATGAGCTCGTCTAATATAATTACTGAGGAAGTAGAGAAAATTATAGAGAGTGGGACACTCGGCCGCTCCCATGTCTATGAAAGATTACTTTCCTATTTGGCTCAATGTGCTGAAAAAAATCAGAGACCTAAAGAAGTTGATATAGCAATAGATGTCTTCGATAAGACAAAAGACTTTGATTCTAACCAGGATTCTTTTGTACGCGTTTATGTTCATAACCTTCGTCGGAAGCTTGATGATTATTATGCTGAAATACCAGGTGAGAATGGCCAGCGCTTAAAGATTGCTAAGGGACAATATCGTCTTGATGTAGTTTCTCCTGAGCCACATAAAAACTATGGCAATGCTAAGGAGATACAAAAAATAGGGATTGGTTTTATTGCCGGTTTAATTGTTTTTTCTATCGCCACATATTTTCTGTTTGATTGGAATAGGCATTTGCCTGATGCCTATCAGCAGGTAGCTGATTCACCGATTTGGGAAGATATGCTTGGAGAAGATTATCCTCTTCTTGTGGTTGTTGGGGATTATTATATTTTTGGGGAACTTGATGAGTTTGGGCGTGTAAGGCGCTTGCTCAGGGAGTTTGATGTTAATTCGAGCGATGATCTTGATGATTTGTTCTTTGGTCAACCTGATTTGCAGGAAAATTATATGGATCTTGATCTGACCTATTTACCCCAGGGAGCTGCATTTGCCCTTAAGGATTTGCTTCGTGTTGTATACACCTCTAACAAGGAAGTTAGAGTTACAACGATGTCTGAGCTTAGAGTAGCGGATCTTAAGTCCCACGATATTCTTTATGTAGGCTATATTAGTGCTCTTGGAACACTCATGGATTTTGTCTTTGCATCTTCTGGTTTGAGCATTGGCGAGAGTTATGATGAGTTGATTAATGATGTTACTGGAGAATATTATGCAAGTGGTGCAGGTATTCCCGAAGAGAGTAATTATCAAGACTATGGCTTGGTTTCAACATTTCCTGGACCTGACGGAAATCGTTTTTTAGTTATTGCAGGCACACGTGATTCTGGTGTAATGCATACTGCGGAAGCTATTACAACTCGAACGGATATTGAGGTATTAGAAAGAGCTCTTGCGTTTGGTAATGAAGATCAAGATATGGCTTTTGAAGCGCTTTACGAGGTAACAGGCTTTGATCGTATGAATCTTGACGCAATGCTTATATATTCTTCTCGTTTACAGTATAGAGAGATCTGGGGCGGAGAACTTGCAGCTCGTTAGATATATTGTAAGAGTCTTCACATAACATTTTTAGGCGTTTGTATTTTCTGGTATAACTGAGAGTTACCCTCGAAGTGCCGCCAATACTCGATCAGGGGTTAATGGTAGTTCTCTTACCCTTGCACCAGTAGCAGCAAACACTGCATTTGCAACAGATGCGCCTGTTGTAGCCAATCCTAGCTCACCAACCCCACTCGGGGATTTGTTATTAATGATTGCTTTTACATGAATATCAGGCATTTCATCCATACGCATAATTTGGTAGTCATAAAAGTTAGATTGATCAACTATGCCGTCACTAATGGTGATCCTTTCTTTTAGTGCATTGCTAAGACCCATGATCACATTACCTTCCATTTGTGCATTCACATTTCTTGGAGCAACAAGGAATCCTGCATCAATTACCATCCAGTAATTAAGCACTTGGATTTCACCGTTTTGTTCGTTGACGCTGACTTCAGCTATACCGGCAGCAACTGAAAAGCCCCCATAATCAGATAATGCAACACCCAAGGCACTACCTTCTCGTTTTCGAGACCAATCTGCCATTAGTCCAACCTCTTCAAGGACTTTTTTTCCATCAGGATTATTACGAGCCAAATCAAGTCGAAATTGTAGAGGGTCAGCTCCTTCTCTATGAGCAAGTTCATCAATAAAAGATTCATTGGCAAAACGTGTATAACTGGTGCCTACACCTCTCCAAGCAGCTACACGAGAGCCTCGATCCATGATTAGATGTTCGGATCTAATATTAGGTATGTCATATCTTGACGTTTGAGCACCGTTCATGGAGATACCATCACGTTTTTCTGCAAGTTTCCAGCGAGGCACATTGAAATAGCTCAGCACCGATGGCGTAGCCACACGTTGTTGTAGTGCTGTGATTTTTCCTTCGCTATCAATTGCGGCTCGCATAAGTTGTGCAGCAAGAGGTCTAAAGATGCCATCTTTAACGTCTTCTTCTCTACTCCAAATAACTTTTACTGGTTTGCCGATAGCACGAGAAACTAAAAGTGCCTCATCAACATATTTAGCTTGATATTCTCCCCTACGCCCATATCCACCACCTATTAACATTGGGTGCAAAGTTATTTTATCGATTGACGTTTCTAGGGTATCGGCAGCAGCCATAACGGTAAGACTTTGGGTTTGAGTGCTTACCCAGATTTCCGCAGATTTTCCATCATCTGAGACATTAGCCGTTGCGTTCATTGGCTCCATTTGTGCATGGTAGGCTGGGTCAGCACGATACATCTCTTCAACAACAGTATTTGCCTCATTAAAAGCAGGTTCGATATCACCTACGTTTTGCCATAGAGGACTATCAGTGCTAAATGTAAGGTCTCTTGCATGTGTTTCATAGGTATCGAGAGTTTCGCCTTGGGTTACATTTCTAAAAGGTGAATTAGTACTCCAGATGACTTCAAGTGCACTCTTTCCCCAGAAAGCAGCCTCTACAGTCTCTGCCACAACTGCTACGCCATGGGGGAGTGAAACAACATCGATTACACCGTCAATTTCTAGAGTTTTATCGTCATTGATTTCTAACGGCTCCTCGCCCTCTACTGGAGCACGAAGAACGGACGCATAAACCATACCAGGCACCTGTGCATCAATACCAAACTCCGCCGATCCATCAGATTTTCCTGGTACGTCGACTCGCGTAATGTCTTTGCCTAAGTAACGGTAGTCTTCTTGCCTCTTGTATTCCTTTTCATCCACTAATGGCAAATTGTCTGGCAACTCAGCTAGCTCAATAATTTGTCCATAGCTCAGAGTTCTTCCAGATGCTGTATGAGATACTTGACTAAGTTCTGTTTTAAGTTCTGCAACAGGAACTCTCCATTCAGCTGCAGCAGTATCAAGTAGGAATTTTCGTGCCTGTGCGCCAGCTTGACGCATTACTGGGTAGTAGGCTTCTAAGGTTCTGCTACCAGCAGTATAAAGAATTGGAAAACCATAATAGGTGTAACGAATTGGGTTTCCATAAACTGGATCATGCACAGAAACTATATCTACATTTACATTTTCCCAGTCAGCATCTAACTCCTCAGCTAGGACTAGGGGTAGGGTAGTCATCGAGCCCTGTCCCATCTCTGTTCCGGCATACATAATTTTTATTGAATCATCGGCACTAATGGTCACCCAGGCATTAGCAGAAATTGTATTGTTACCGGAGGAGGGTAGTGGTTCATTTGGCTCACTGCTGGAATCTAGTGAGCATGCACCTACAATGCCTGTTGATCCCACAGCAAAAGTTATTCCCACACTTTGTAAAAATTCTCTACGAGTTGTTTTGGGAGATTGAATAGGTGGTTTGTTGTAAGTCATTTCAAACCTCCTCTGCAGCACGTTCGATTGCCTTAATGATTCGATTGTAGGTTCCACAGCGACATATATTTGTACGCATGTGGTTAACGATATCCTCTCTGCTAGGCTTTGGGTTGTTTTCTAAGAGATTAGCTGCACGCATAATTTGTCCTGACTGACAGTAGCCACATTGAGGAACTGCCTCAGCAACCCAAGCCTCTTTTAGTGCATTTTGAGCTGGGTTTGATTGTGCCTCTATAGTAGTTACTTCTTTTCCCTCGACTGCTGAGACCGGGATCATGCAGGCAAAGGTGGAGTTACCGTCAACATGGACTGTACAGGCGCCACATAGCCCTACACCGCATCCAAATTTTGTGCCAGTAAGTTTTAAGTGCTCACGTAGTACCCACAAAAGCGGGGTATTAGGATTGGCATCTACCTCTATACTTTCACTATTGATTGTAAAGTTAGCCATATCTTTCCCACACAGTTTTTCTATATAAGAACCATAACTTACATAGGATTTTGGTTCTAGTGGAATCGATGCTTGGATAACGATTAAGTTATTATGGTGTTAAATATTCTCTGTTATCTAAAATTCACTTGGAGATCGAAAATAGCCATGAAACATTTTTTTAAAAAATTATCTGCATTGTCATTAATTTTTTCTTTTGGTATTGGCATTAATGTTGCTATTGCCGATACCATTTCTATTATTGGAACAGGCAATGTAGGTGCTGCATTGGGAGTTGAATTTGCTGCCCAAGGACATGAAATTATTTATGGCTCTCGTGAACCGGGTAGGGATGATGTTCAGGAGCTAGTTGCTAGGACAGCTGGTGCTGCCAGTGTGAAGTTACCTGCTCAATCTATAGAGGGTGCAGATATTGTGGTATTAGCGGTACCAGGCGCTATAGCGATGGACGTGGTTCGTGGGCTTGGAGACCTGTCAGGAAAGATATTGATTGATCCTACCAATCGTGTAGCCCCTGGTGAGGATGGTTACTTTAACCATACAGCCGAGGAGAGCTCTAATGGAGAAATGATCCAAGCCCTTGTGCCAAATACACATGTTGTTAAGGCTTTTAATGTCCTGCCTGCTGCTACTATGATTGAGCCCGGTGGTCCTGTGACTATTCCTTTGGTTGGCAATGATGAGGGTGCAAAAGCTAAGGTTGCTGAGTTAGTCGCTGGGATGGGTCTTGAGCCTTTAGACGTTGGACCAATTCGTGCAGCACATGTTCTTGAGGGCATGTTGACGATTTGGCTCAATGCTCGCCAAGCAGGCACGCCTTATGAATATCACTTTCGTAGGTGATGCTATGAGGTTTTCTAATAGTGTGTAGCAAGTTTGTTGTTGCTTAGGAGATGAATTCATTTAATCTTTACTAAGGTGCGGCCAGTGATTGCACCATCGATATAAGCATCAAAACATTCTGGTAGATTTTGAAGTGTAACTTCTTGAGTGATGATGGTATCTAAATGACTTGGAGCCATATCGTTAGCTAGTTTTTCCCATAAAACTTCCAGAAGATCTGGGTAACACTCGAGAGCGGCGCCAATTAGAGTTACTCCTCTAAGAATAAATGGTAATACAGTAGTGTGAAGATCGGTGCTTGCTGCGAGTCCAATGCTTGCAATATTTCCTCTAGGTCTTGTAGTGCGAGTAAGCCAGGAGAGAACATCTCCTCCAAGATTATCGATTGCACCACCCCATGTTGCTCGACCAAGGGGTTTGGATTCCAATTCCAACTCCTGTCGGTCAATTACTGAAGTTGCACCAAGGGATTTTAAAAATGGACTTTGTTCAGGTTTTCCGCTTAGAGCAACTGTTTCATAACCTCGGTTGTTGAGCAGGTCAATTGCAATAGAACCTACCCCTCCGGTTGCACCAGTTACTAGGATGGGTCCGAGACCTGGATGTTGACCATTCTGTTCCATACGGTAAATGGCAAGAGCTGCTGTGGCACCTGCCGTCCCTAGTTCCATTGCTGTTCGGGTGTTCATGTTATTGGGTAAGCGCTGAAGTTTGTCAGCATTAATACGAGTTCTTTCCGCATAGCCCCCATCGCGTGTTTCACCAAGACCACCATTAAGAGAAGCTACCTTTTGACCTGGCATGAAACGTTTATCGTCAGACTCTAAAACCTCGCCAGATAGATCAATTCCAGCAATTCTAGGGTACTCCCTTATAATAGGAGCCTTCCCAGTTACCGCAAGTGCATCCTTGTAGTTGATTGTGCTGTAGTGAATGTCTACTAAGACATTACCTGGAGGTAAATCATCATTAGTTAGGTTTTCTAGTTTAGCTTGATTTTTGCCATCTGTTCGGTGGACTCGTAATGCTGAAAAGGTTTCGTTCATAAAGTCATCTGTTTAATACAAGTTAGATTTTGGTGGCTATGGTATCTTAAAAATCATGAGTAGCCACCCCATTACTGCTAGCCCCGGAATATTGACTATTGATTTAGACGCATTAGCAAATAATTTTTGTGCGTTGAAGGCGGCTGCTCCTGGAAATTGTGCGGCAGTTGTTAAGGCCAATGCATATGGTTTAGGTGTTGAATCTGTTGCAATGCGTTTATTTGATGAAGGGTGCCGACATTTTTTTGTTGCTAATATGCTGGAAGGTCTGGAGTTACGAGACTTCCTTCCTGAGGGGTCGATTTTTATTATCGAGGGCGCCTTGCCTGGAGAAGAGAAGACTCTATTAAAAGCGAATTTGACGCCTGTGCTTAATTCAGTGGAACAAATTAATCGCTGGCGTGATGTAGCTGCCTGTTCTACTGTGGCAGTTCATATTGATACGGGAATGTCGCGGCTAGGACTTAGTGAGTTAGAGATTGAGGAGGTTGTTAAGCATAATTTGCTTGATAGTTTAGATTTAGAATATGTGATGACACATTTAGCTTGTGCTGATGAACCATCAAATCCACTAAACACAGATCAGTTAAAGATCTTTGATAAGTTGCGAGCTAGATTACCTAAGTCAAAAACATCTATTGGTAACTCAGCTGGGACTCTTATTGGTAAACAATATTGTGGTGATTTAATTCGACCAGGTATCGCTTTATTTGGAGGTAATCCATTTATTATAGAATCCAATCCCATGGAGACTGTAGTTAGCCTTCATGGAGCAGTCATTCAGGTGCGTGAAATAACAAAGACTGTGAATATTGGTTATGGTGCTACTTGCAAAATTGATTCTCCGGCTCGCTTAGCAACAGTTGGCGTAGGCTATGCTGATGGGTATCCGCGGGCTCTTAGTAATTGTGGCCATGCTTTTATAGCCGGAAAAAAAGTGCCGGTTGTAGGGCGAGTTTCTATGGACCTGATAACGTTAGATATAAGTGATATATCTAACGAATATGTGCGGGTAGGGGAGCCTGTGGAATTATTGGGGAGCAATATATCCTTAGATGAAATTGCCTATCATGCAGGTACTATTGGATATGAAATACTCACTGGGCTTGGTCAACGCTGGTCGAAGCGCTACATAGGCATTTAATTAAAGTAAGCCTTAAATGCCTTAACAGCTGTTGCAATGTCTTTTTCTTTGATATCAAGGTGAGTTACAAGTCTAAGCAATCCTGAACCTTGAATTAAGACGCCATTAGATTTTAAAAAGGAGGTTAGTTCTTGACAGTCTATTTTTTGAGTGTCTACGAATATCATATTTGTTTGTACGTTTTTAGGATCAATTTTCAACTGTTCTATCTCATTCAGACCTTCTGCAAGTAGTTGTGCATTCTTGTGGTCTTCGCTAAGTCGTTCAATGTTGTTTTGAAGTGCATAAAGGCCGGCAGCTGCGATAATACCTGCTTGACGCATTCCTCCTCCAAGAGTTTTTCTCCATCGACGAGCATGTGTAATAAGATTTTTGCTACCGCATAAAATTGACCCTACTGGGGCCCCTAGTCCTTTAGAGAGACAAAATGAAACCGAATCAAAATGTTGAGAAATTTTTTTTGCATGTATGTTTAATTCTACTGAAGCATTAAAAATTCTAGCTCCATCTAAGTGAAGCTTTAGATTTTTTTCGCTAACAAATTGTTGAGCTGAATACAAATAATCTAGAGATAATGCTTGGCCACGATGAGTATTTTCTAAACATAGAAGCCGAGTCGGTGGAAAATGAAAATCATCAGGCTTTATTACAGCAGCAACTTTCTTAAGATCTAAGGTTCCATCTGATTCAAAAGTCAGTGGTTGAGGATGAATAGAGCCAAGTGCTGCTGCACCACCACCTTCATACTGATAGGTGTGTGCCTTTTGGCCAACAATGTATTCTTCACCACGCTCACAGTGATAGAGCAGTGCTAAAAGATTACTTTGGGTGCCACTAGGGCAAAACAGCGCACCTTCCATTCCTAGAAGATCTGCTGAAAATTCTTCTAACTGATTTATTGTTGGGTCTTCTCCATAGACATCATCTCCTACGTCAGCCTTTACCATTGCTGCCCGCATTTCGTCTGATGGTTTCGTTACCGTATCGCTTCTGAAATCAATTGTCATGGTCGTTGCTTAGTATCAAAAAAGAACCCCTTCCTGCGAAAAACAAGAAGGGGTTCGTTGTAGACAGACTATTAAGGGTTATCTAAGGGCTTATTTTGCAAGAGGATCTGGACGTACCTGGAAGTGTACAACGATTGGTTTGCCATTGTTCTCTTCAAACCAGAAAGGTGTCCGATCACCTTCTGATACCCACAGACCTCGTCCTTTCCAGCCAGCATTTGGATCGTCAATTCGACCATCAAACCCTTTGCTGTAGAAGCCAAGCGGATAAGGAATGCGCATTGTTACCCATTCTTTTTCGCCATCATCTCCATCAACAAGTGCGTGAACACCATCGTACAGATTAGCCGTAGACATAGGAACGTCTTCACCTAGGCCGGCAGTGTTATGTTGATCTACCCAACTGTAATAACTAGCTTCAGCACTGAATTCCTCAAATCCTGGATGTCCAGGGCCTGGATAGCGATGGAATGTCCATCCCTCAGGGCAGTGATCACCGGTAGCTTCAGGACCATTAAGTGGACCTGTGCATTTGCTTCGGTCGAATTCACTCATATGTCCACTACCAAGAGAGCCCCAGATAACGCCTTTGCTATCAATGTCCGCTCCGCGTATACCAAAGCCACCTTTTTCTCGAGGAACATTGTATTGTTCCACCAGGGCTGTCTCAGAAGGGTTATCACCAGGCTCCAGTCTGATTACGCTACCGTTCCAGTCAGATCTACTAGAACCCCAAATGGAGTCATCAGCAGGATTTGGCATTATTGCGTAATAGCTTGGCAAAATACGCTTATCCATCTCTGGATTAACTGCATCACCTGGTTCGACATAAGCATCACGCTTACCATTGCCGTTAGTATCTAGAATTGCTGGTGTCCAACCTTGAGAGGCTTCTGCATCTCCCGTCTCAAGGAATTGTTTGCTATCTAACCAACCAATTACTTCGCCACCACCACTAGTCCATAGGGTATTGTTATCGTCATAACCGAACTGTAAATGATGGGTGCCATAACAGGTGTCTATGAATGTGTACTCTTCCGTTTCAGGATCATATACAGACAGTTGACGGTTGGCACGAGCCGTTGGAAATGCCTCTGCCGAGGGATGACTAGAACCTTCACGACAGAAATCACCATTCTGTGGGCCTCTAATTCGTGCGGTGTACCAGACACGCCCATCTTGATCAAACATTGGGTTATGAGAATTAGCTTTACTGTTCCAGATGCGTTGATCACCCCAAAATACCGAAGGCTGAGTTGCAGCTACAGTAGCGTAGGACGGTGTATCGTTGTCACGTACTGGAGCCATGAAGCTATCCGTCGTGTTATCAACTGGATTAAGAATTGGAAATCTATCAGTTGAAAGTTCTGGAGATCCGTATATCAAACCATTTGCATTGACAGTAGGATCACGTCGATCAGTTGAGATCAGGTCATGTAAATAGGCTGTAGGTTCAGACCAATCCCTAACTGTAGCGACTATATTACGTTCCTCGCCCTGCGGCCGTTCTGGAATAAATGAGGGTAGTTCGCCATCTGCAATTCGTTGGGTCCAGTCAGCGAAGTATTTGAAAGGGATTCCCTGCAAATCGCCTGCTAGATCTGACATCATTCTGGCACCAGCCTGTCCAGATTGAACTCTTCGAATCCAGGCAGCTCCGTGATTATCGAATTCACCAAATTCTGGTGATATTTCCCGTGTTGCTTTATTACCTAACATATGGCAACCAATACAGCCATTGTTATTCATGCGATTTCGATAAAAGTCCATACCGCCTTCAAACCGAGAAACCTCTTCTTCGGTAGGCATGTGCAACATGGCATACCATGCAATAGCTGGGTAAATCTCAGCAGCAGCAGCAGCATTTGGAGCTATGATGGCGTCCAGGTCAACAGCATCTCCGGGGTTAGCATTAACCTTATCCGAATCTACAAGTCCGTATCCACGCACCCAAACATCATAATTAGCATCAGGCAGGTCAGGTACAACATACCTTCCCATATCATCAGTTACGACAATTTTGGCATAAAAGGTATCGAACTCATCAGTTTCTGCTATTACCCAAACACCAGCTTCTGGGCCATTAGGACCAGTGACTATGCCACCGATATCGTCTCCATCAATGGCAACTTGTGCTTGTGATCCAGTCGCCCAAGCTAATGCCATTAGAAGTGCTGAGAATAGCCCCAGTTTATTGTTTCCGGTTTGCTTATTCATTCCCTCTCCTAAACGTGAGAAGACTCACGTCGTTCATCTGCAGGTTCAAAAGGATATAGTACCCTTCTAATACTAAAAAAATAAGGGTTTAGAGTGCTAAAACCTAAATGCACATTCAGACTGCTACGAATGTAAATATGTGCTTTTATCAAAGAAAACTGAATTTTAGAGATTTAAGTGGTTTATACCGTTAAGCCAACTGGTTTTATAGGCTTAAGCAGCATTCTGATTTTCTAAACAAAAAAAGGGGGGAGTATGAAACTAATACTTAGAAGAGCACTAGTTTTATTCAATTTTATAGCATTATCAGCGTTTGCTCAGGTTGATATCTTTGAACCAATTACCGAAAGTACGATGCGAGACCCGGATCCTTCTGATTGGGTTATGATAAATCGCACATATGACCAGCAAAGATTTAGTCCTTTAAATCAAATAGATAGAAAAAATGTTTCAAGTCTTTCCTTAGCTTGGTCAAGAGGATTGCCCCAAGGCACTCAGGAAACCGTTCCTATCGTATATAAAGGTGTTATGTACCTTGCACAGCCAGGAGCGAGTATTCTGGCAATCGATGCCACCACAGGTGATGAGATATGGAATTACAGACGAAATATTACATCTGAGGTTGCAGAGTTTGTTGGACGTGCTGAGACTGCACGTACCAAGAACATTGGTATTTATGATGACATGGTGTTTTATCCGGCCCCTGACGGGTATCTGGTAGCACTAGATGCTAGAGATGGTCGTGTTCGTTGGGAAACTGAGGTATTCGCCCCCGAGACAAATACCCAGCATACCGGCGGAGTTCTGGTAGCTGATGGGAAAGTCCTAACAAATCGAAGTTGTAAGCAGCGGATTGGGTGTTTTATATCAGCGCATGACGCCCAAACTGGCGAAGAGGTATGGAAATTTTATACTACTGCAGAACCTGGGACTCGTGATGGAGATAGTTGGGGCGAGCTTCCAGTCGAGCAAAGGGTTGCAAGTTCATGGGGGTTGCCCGGGTCCTATGACCCTGAGCAAAGGCTTACTTACTGGGGTATTGCAAATCCAAACCCCTATACGCGGCTTACTCGACACGGTAGTGCCGATGCAATTTCAGCTACTGCACCAGCAGATCTTTATAGTAACTCAACAGTAGCACTGGATATCGATACTGGTGAGCTCGCATGGTATTACCAACACTTACCGGGTGATGATTGGGATTTAGATCATCCGCATGAACGAACAATTCTTACTACCACTTTTGAACCAGACCCAGAGGCTGTTAAATGGATAAATCCTGCCATTCAGCGTGGTGAGCAGCGTGAAGTAGTTGCAAGCGTTGGCGAAGCTGGAGGAATTTTTGTTTTGGATAGAATTACGGGTGAATTTCTTTGGGCAACACCGTTTCCCTACGATGTACCAGGATTTAACATTTCTGATATTAACGTTGAGACAGGACGCACCACAATTAACTATGACAGAGTCTTCAAGCAGGATGGGGATAGAAGTTTGATTTGTTTTCATAACACGAGAAGCTTTTGGTCTACAGCGTATGATCCCAACAGAAACTCTTTATATATCCCTTTTCATGATGCTTGTTTAGATATGGCGGCAAACGCTTCAATGCCAGCGGGTTTTGGACCACGTAATGCCGTTCTTCGTCCAGGTATTGAACCGTCTGAATATGCTGGTATTGCAAAAATAGATCTCTCTACAGGACATATGCAGCGTATCCATTCACAGGCCATTCCAGGTAATGGCTCAGCTCTTGTGACAGCTGGGGATTTGCTGTTCTGGGGTGATTTGGAGCGACGTTTTAATGCTTTTGATTCCGATACAGGTGAAATACTGTGGCGTGCTGTGGTTGGCGGAATTATTCAAACTAGCACTATTACCTATGCCGTAGATGGCCGACAGTATATTGTAGTGATGACTGGTAACGGCCAATCTGGAACAGCAAGACCAACTGCTCTTGGCCGAGTACGAACTGTCCACGGACATAATGAGATCTATGCTTTTGCTCTCCCAGAGGGGTGAGTGTTAGCTCACCCCTTTGTAGAGTTGATTAATAGCATCAAGCAGTATTTGAGATAAGAGTTCTAAGTTCTTGAATATTATCAATATCTTCAATGTTATTGATACGATCAATCAAGATTTCAGTTCTGTCATCTCCAAGAATAGGTGCAACCAAAGTCCGTACTTTTTCATTGACGGCCGCTGTATCTAAGGGGTTTTCTGGAGTTCCAGGTGCGTGGCTTACAAAAAGATCTGCTTGTTGTCCATCAGTTAAGGTGATCTGAACAAATCCACTACGAGGGGCCTCGACCACTGCGAGCTCTGGGTCCGCAATATATTCAATGCGTTCTTTGACAGCAAGTACCTCAGGGTCAGACATACGTTCGAAGGAGTGACTATTCTCAAAATCTATATAGCCATCAACCACTGCTACAGCCATAAGGTGCTGGGCATTTATATCTGGCATGCTGCGATTGTCTACGATTCTAGCTCCATCCTCTGGTAATCGAATCAGTAAGTGCTCTAAGTTGTCAGCAGTCACTCCATACTGTTCACGTAAGGTAAAAAATGCGGCTAATGGTGACTGGGTAGGATATCCAGTAGGAAAAGTTTTAATAGCTGTTTCTTCAATATAAAATCGACTACCTAAGTCAGCAACCATTTCTTCAGGGCTTGGCTCTACAGATTGGGCATCAATGATATTACGCTGACCTTCCAATGCATCCAGTACGCCTGTAAACCCTGACTGAATCATAGTCGCCGCAGCAACACCATTGCGTGCACCCATACCACTAAAGTCAAATGCTTTCTCGATATGTTCCACATCTCTTACCCAACTCCAGACACCTGAAACCTGCTGAACGGCATATGAAATTGCATAACGCATTTCAGTTTCATTGAACCGAGCAAGAGAGGCTGCAGTTGCAGTTGCACCAAAGGTTGAGCTATATCCTTCTGCTGCTCGACCTCTTGCGCGTACAAGAGCTGGTTGAAGTGCAACCAAAAAACGACAACACAAGTCGTAGCCCAAGACAACAGCACGCAGAAATTCAGTGCCTGAGCTACCTTCTTTTTGTCCCATTGCAAGAGCTGCTGGTATAACTACGCAGCCGGGATGAGCTTTTGTGAAAGGATGGAAATCATCTGTTTCATCGGCATGGCCAAACATTCCATTTGCGAAGGCCGCATTTGTAGCTGATGTCATAATATCCGTCGTTGCGACGTAAGCTTCTTCTGTTCCACCCTGTCCACGAATATAGTCAATTGCTACCTCGCCAGGTAGAAGTTGAGCTCCCGAGACAACTGCTCCAATAGAATCTAATATCCGATGTTTTGCCGCTAAAACTACATTAGGTGGAAGAGGTGTATCACGAACGTCCACCATATAACGAGCAAGACGACCTGTCAGATCTGGATCTCGGGGCGCAGGCTCTGCACTAATTCCAGCGGTAGTTGGCGTTGCTGGTGCGGGTCCTTGTGCAACGGAACCAGAATCGCACGCAGCTAATGTTGCAAGTGCGATTGAACCGCTTGCTCCCTGTAAAACCCTGCGTCTTGAAAGTTTCACTGCTTCATTTTTTTTAGAGATGGGTGCTGTTTCTTCAACTGCTTTATCAATCTGGGGTTTATCGTCACTCACTAGATGGCCTCTCGTATTTTTTGTTTATTTTTTTCAACAGCTATTAATATACTATTACCACTAATATACCTCTACCATGCATCGATCGGTAATTTTTACACCTCGACGAATTTGGCTAAGTTCCCAGTCTGTTGGATTAATACTTTCTAATTTTTCTCTTATAGAAAAATAACCGCCGCTAATTTCTTGTTCTGCCATTACTTTAAATAATCCGCTTTGCATCCCAGCTAGGCCGCAGATGTAAAGTAATGTTCGAGGATTATTTAGAAGGGGTTTAAATATATCCAACTTCTTTTCAATATACTGATGTACATATTGACCCTGTGTCCCATCAGGTTGGTTTTCACGGCTAATTGCTGTGTGATAGTGGAAATTTTTATATTTTTTTTCTAATCGTCTAAATAGATCGTCATAAATTAAATCTGTTTGATAGGGAGCTCCCATCAGTAGATGAATTTGTCCTGTAGTACCAACTTTTTCTAATAACTCAATCGCCATTCCTCTGAAAGGGGCTATGCCAGTTCCAGTTGCAACGAAGAGATAGTCATGATTTTTCGGTGCTAAAGGAAGAAGGAAACGTTTGCCATTAGGTCCTGAAAGTTTAACCTCATCTCCTGGCTTAAGATCACAGAGGTAGTTGCTACATACCCCAAGGAATAATCTATGGTCATTTGAATCATCATTATCTTTTTGTGATGATTGTTCCTCTGTAATTTCACGCTTAGTAGTCGTAGAAATTACTTTTCCAGACCCATCCTCTCCATCGCTTGAGCATGAAAGTGAGTAGAGCCTGACTTTATGAGGTTTGCCTTTTTCATTGAGGCCTGGAGCAAGTACACCAAAAGCTTGTCCGACTAGGCAATTACCCTCAAGTGCAGTACCACTGACATCAATTGTTGTGTGTTTGACAAAACTGGCAGACTTACCTTTTAGACAAGAATCGTTTGAAACCACACGACCAGTAATTGGCGCAGATACGGAGACCAGACCTAATTTAGCTTCTGAAAGTTGGAGCGTCTTGTGTTCGGGGGGGGTAGCCATAGGTCTGATTTTAGCAGTCGAAGCTTAATTGGAGAAGTTTGCAATGAAACTGCGAATCCGTGATGCATTTTTACCAAGATCACTGCGCCCGACCCGTGATTGTGAGCGAATATCAATTCGACTGCCTGTATCTTTGCTTGTGATTCGGATAACTATATCGTCTTTAAATCGGAAAAGTGGTGTCACGTCAATTGCCTCTATAATCTGTTTATTCTCGTCGGTTGCGATAACTTCCCATCCCATGTTGTCGGCAATTTTTAATGTCTTTGCAAAGGCTTCTGCCAGGCTGAGATCTAAATAGATCGGCTTAATATCAGGATAAAGTTCAGCTTGACGGGCAGCTACCAGAGGACCACCATATTCAGTAGGGTTGTTTCTCTTGTGCCGATGAGCAATGACAGCGCTAAACGCTGGAGGATTGATTGTGTCTGTCGTTATATCGTTTATTGGGGTGCGCACAAGAAGTACTCCTTGGTATAACAATATAACACTCAACAAAGCAAGTAGAAGAAGCAGGGTAGTAACAGTTCGTTTCTGCATGATTAATTATTCATGCCTCATTTCAAAATAAATTGTGCATATGAGTATGACGGTAATTCTTTTGAATGTTATACAAGCTGATAGTGCTAATGGATTAAGAGCATAGAGAGCGTGGTGTAATCTAGCACAAGACCACGTATGCTCCTTGATTGGTTAAGTATTGAGGTAAATATGACTATTGAGACTAAGGGAAATACACGTGATCGTTGGCCGCAAAAAGACAGCTATATGCGTGAGGAGCTATTGCTATCAGGGACTGAGGGGATCTTCGGTAGCGATAATGCAAAACTACCTACTCCAAATATGCTTATGTTTGATCGAATCATGAAAATTAATGATTCGGGAGGAAGTTTTGGAAAGGGCGAGATGATCGCTGAGCTTGATATTGTTCCGGACCTTTGGTTTTTTGATTGTCATTTTAGGGGTGATCCTGTTATGCCGGGTTGTTTAGGTCTTGATGCAATGTGGCAGCTAGTTGGTTTTTGGCTTGCTTGGTCAGGAGCAAATGGTCGAGGTAGAGCCTTGGGTGTGGGAGACGTTAAATTTCAAGGACAGGTTCTTCCAGAGAGCAAACAAGTTCGTTATCACGTCGAGATGAAGCGAGTTATTAACCGAAAGCTTGTTATGGGTCTTGGTGATGCAACTATGGAAGTTGATGGTCGAACTATTTATCAGGCAACAAACCTTCGTGTTGGTCTCTTTACCTCAACTGAAGGTTTTTAAGATTGATGAAAATATCAGGTTTTCAATGATCGAGACGTTTTCAGTAGATAACTAAAAATGCTAGTCCTACATGTGATGTTTTGAATTAACGGGTTTCATTGTGGCATTTGCAAGAAGAGCAATTCCAAGTAGAGCAGCCATAAGATACATAGTCGTATTGTAAAGGCCGCTAGTTGGGTCAATAGTGCCAGGTGGGGCAATTTCCATAAGGTTTGCAATTGTTACGGTATTTTGATCAACCAATTGTTCTAACTGGTCTATTTCTGCTCCAAATGTAGATCTAAATCTGGCTGGGTCTATAGTTGCTGAAAGGTTGTTGATAGCGGTTGTACTGGCGCTATCTCTGAGAGACGTTATTGCAAGCGGTCCAAGTACTCCGGCTGTGCTCCATGCAGTTAGTAAACGACCATGAATGCCTCCTACATATCGTGTTCCAAACATGTCGGCTAGATATGCTGGAATAGTAGCGAAACCACCACCATACATTGTAAAAATAATCATAGTTGCTGCATAAAAGTAAACAAGCCAAAGTACAGTGGGCGATATGCTTACTTGAGAAGCGGTGTAGGGTATCGAAACATAAAGAGCTATACCTAATGCAAAAAAGACCCAGTAAGTGGTGCGTCTGCCAATATAGTCCGAAGTGCTTGCCCAGAAAAAACGACCAACCATATTAAATACGCTGATCATTACGACATAAGTTGCGGCAAAGGCACTGTCGACAATATGGGGTAAGGTTGTGCCAAATATTTCTGTCATCATAGTTCGGGCAACACTTAGGACCCCGATTCCAGCAGTCACGTTAAAACAGAGGACAATCCAAAGTTGGTAGAACTGTGGTGTGTGTAATGCTTTGTCAATGTCAACATCATGACTTGATATCATTTTTTTGGCACGAGCAGTATCGTTAGGGGGCGACCATCCTTCAGGTTTCCAATCAGGTGCTGGTATTCTGTAGGAGAATGCAGCAATCATCATCACAATGAAGTAGATCATGCCTAAAGCGACAAACGTTTGTGCTACGCCCACAGTGCCCGTATCCACTAGGTAAACACCTTCGGGTCCGGGTACAATCATATTGGAAATATCATTTGCACCAATTACTGTAATCTCATGGAGTTCTCCAGCTATTTGTGCAAATCGTCTGCCGGCTTCGGTTGTTAGATTTACTGAGGCAAGTGGTCCGAGGTACTCAGGTGCACTATAAAAAGTATTGATTAGCCAGTTTTTTAGTGGAGCACCGATCATAGCTCCTCCTCCAAAACCCATTATTGCCATTCCAGTTGCCATGCCACGGCGGTCAGGAAACCAGCGAATGAGAGTGCTAACAGGTGAGACATAGCCAAGACCAAGTCCACAACCACCTATCACTCCATAACCTAAATAGATGAGCCATAGTTGATGTAGTGCAATTCCAAGTCCACCGATGATGAATCCACCTCCCCAGCAGAATGCGGCTACCACTCCAACTTTTCGAGGACCGACTTCCTCAAGCCATTTTCCGGCAAAAGCAGCAGCTAATCCTAAGCAGACTATTGCTACAGTAAAAATCCATACGACATCGCTAAGTGACCAATCATCTGCGGCAGGTGTAACCACACCAAATACGCGTATAAGAGCAGGGTTAAAAATGCTCCACGCATATACAGAACCAATACACAAATGAATTGCAATAGACGCTGGCGGTACGAGCCAACGATTGAATCCGGGTTTTGCAATAATGCGTTCTTTAGAAAGCAGCCCGCTCATATAAGCTCACCATTTAGAGATTATTAATAGTTCTACCAAGTCAGCACACCTTTGATATTTCAAAATGTGCTTCTTATATTTGAATTATGTTTGCTTTGATAGGTATTAATTAATATTCGTTGGATAGAGATTAATCCCACTCAAGCTCAATACCATGTCCACGCGATGCATCACCGTGCATGGGAGTTATGTAACCAAGGAGTCCGCCATTAGTACCATCGCGTAGCAGATGTATTCTGGCCTTTATTTGATCGCCAGGCTGTACATCTTCGCGTTTTACTCCATTTTCAAAAATAGAATTTGGACTGGCTGCTTCTAGGGACCATGTGGCTATTTCGCCATTTTCATCTGTGACATTGAGATAAAGCCATGAGTGAGGGTTGATAAGATGCACTTCGCTGACCGTACCTTCTATATCTTCCCAGACGGTAACTTCATAAGCATTATGAGAATGATGAGCCCAAGTTGGTAATGTGAGGGCGGTAATTAGAAGCCCTAGAAAGCACATTGGTTTCACATAAAAATTCTGGATCATTTAATGTCTCCGTAAAGCTGGGTTATCTAACCCGAGGCGTCGGTGGGTATCCATTAGAATAGAGCATTGTTCCTACCCATTCATAGCGAATACGATTGTATTCATCATCAAGAAAAGCCAATGAGATTTGGAATAGACCTGGTGCTGGTGCCCCACGCGGAACCATTGCCTCGAGAATATAAAGTTTATTTTCATGCATATGAATAACGACAGTGATAAGAGATCCATCATCACCAATTAGTCGAATGTTATGACCTTCGACTCGGTCAGAGTTGTAATGTGCATAGTGAACAATATCAACCCCATCTCGTTGCATGATATTCCACGTTGCGTAGACGATCGCCCCACGTATATCCTCAGGACCATCATCCTGACAGAGATCGCCATCTCCACCTGATGCCTGACAAGCTTCATTTCGGGAATTATGTATATCAATAGCATCGTTATAGTCCACAACTGTTACAGAGTAGAGGGATCCGCCATCTTCATAACTGTATACACGTCCTGGCAAGGTAATGCGATATTCTGTGGGATAGTTGATTTCTTCAATGGTTGGGTCGCCAGGAAAGCTGACGCTAAAGTGGTCCTCTCTACTAATATATTCAGTCCACGTATAACCTTGGCTAAAAGCTGGTGCCACAAAGCTAAGCGATAGAGTAGCTAATGTCAGTTGTATAAGACGCATTGTGTATCCTTTTAATTCATGCCCGCTTGCGAGCAAGGCTATTAGGTGAGTATTTGGAGTTTTTAGCCCGTTTAGGCATCGCTTTGCTTTTGTGTAGGTTTCCCAATACTTCATCAACCCTTTTATCGATCTTGTCAAACTGTTCTCGATTAAGTGCATCTAATTGCTCGCCGAGCTTGTCCGCATCAAATTTCACCATAAACTTACCTTTTTTATTATTTTTTTATGTAGGGGGTAGCCTCCCGACGATTCGCGACTATTCTACCGAAATTTATGGGTGCAGGAAGTCTTAGTAGTTAGTTATTTTTTTATTGCAGTAACT
>JAQWRR010000092.1 GCA_029243585.1 Gammaproteobacteria bacterium | reverse complement strand
GTTGAAACACCATGTTATTTAGGGGGTATAGAGCAAATACAAAATGAGATATTAGTGCCCGATTTGCCCAATAGCCATGACAATTCTTACTAATATGGTTTCAAATAATGCAATCGGAGTTATCGGTGCGCCAGTCGCTATTCAAATTGCTGAACAGCTTGGAACCTCACTAGAACCTTTTATTCTTGCGGTTATTTTTGGGGCTAATATGAGTTTTGCAACTGCTTTTGGCTACAAGACAAATTTATTATTGCTATCTGCTGGAGGGTATAAAGCCACTGATTTTGTAAGAGCAGGTATTCCTCTGATACTGATAATTTGGGTAGGTTTTTCCATAATCCTGCCCTTTCTATACGACCTTTAAGCCTTAATACTGGTTTTTCGGTCTTGACCCTCAAGAGCCCCTAGGGACATACTTCCCACTATGAAATTTCGTGTGAACACCCATTCCTTCGTAAGACGCTGTTGGCTAAGCTTATCAGCGGAGAGGGTACGGCGCGCGTAATCTGACCAAAAGAGTCTAATTCGAACATGCAAACCCATCTCCGCACCTACGGATATGGGTTTTTTGTTTTTTGGCGGCTGGAGAAAAAATTGTGCAGGCACCATTTGATATCGTAGCAGACCTAGATACACCAGTATCAGCATATATAAAGCTGCGAAAGTTTAATCCACGCTTTCTGCTTGAAAGTGTGGAGGGTGGAGAACGGTTGGCACGATACTCATTTTTAGGGTTCGGTATTGGACCAACACTGGAACTTTATTCGGACCGTCTGGTTCTCAATGGAGAAACTCAGAAACGTCCAAAAAATCGTGTTGAGTGGTTAAAAGTCTTGCGTGAAACACTTGCCGCTAGTCCAGATCTTTACCCCAAAATTGAGGGCCTACCATTTTCTGGAGGACTAGTTGGAGCATATGGGTATGACATTGTTCGCTATTTTGAAAGAGTACCCGCCACTCAAACAGAACTAAAGGGATTGCCACAGGCATCATTATTAGCGCCCGAATCATTACTCGTTTTTGATCACCTAACTCGGCGTGTCGCCTTACTGCACTCTGGTACCGAACACGAGCGCAAAGAACTACGTAAAAAAATAGTTGATGCTTTGCGCGAAAATATTAATGAAGCCTCAGTCATCTCACCTCTGGAAAAAAAGGCAATTTTTTCAGAAGCAGAAGCTAGTCTGAAAAAACAAGAATTCATTTCAAAGGTTAAACGTTGCAAAACTCATATTACAGCGGGAGACATATTACAAATTGTCTTATCAGTACGATTTTCAGGAAAAACAGACTTGCAACCATTTCAATGCTATCGGGCAATGAGACTACTCAATCCATCGCCCTATATGTTTTTCTTTGAGCTTGGTGACCTAAAGATTTCTGGCTCATCTCCTGAGGCATTAGTCCGGTTAGAAAACCGTGAAGCCTCGCTAAGGCCAATTGCTGGAACACGACCAAGAGGAGAAACCACAAAACTAGATAAGGCATTAGAGGTCGAATTACTCGAAGATCCAAAAGAAAATGCGGAACACGTCATGCTCGTTGATTTGGCTAGAAACGATCTTGGTAGAGTTGCGCAATCTGGAACTGTCAAAGTAGATCCTTATCTAAAAATTGAGAGATATAGTCATGTCATGCACATTGTTAGTGGAGTACGCGGGACCCTGGAAGAACAACATGATGCTTTAGACCTTTTCGCTGCAGCCTTTCCTGCAGGAACTCTAGTAGGTGCTCCAAAAGTTAGAGCTATGGAATTGATTGCCGAGATGGAACCAATTAGCCGGGGTCTATACGGAGGCACAATGGGCTATATAGCTAAGAACGGCAATATGGACCAAGCTATAACTATAAGAACGATGGTGTTCAATAAAAATGAATATAGCTTTCAGGCGGGCGCAGGAATAGTTGCTGATAGTAACCCTGAACACGAATATCAAGAGGTACTTGCCAAGAGCGCTATCCTAAGACGCGCGCTCGAGATCGCGGAGGAAGGCATATGAAAGTGCGACTCCTCTTAATTGACAATTATGACTCCTTCACCTACAACCTCGTACAAGCTTTTTTAATGCTAGATGCAAATGTGATTGTCCATCGTAATGATGCCATCGATGTGGCATCTGCGGCTCGCATCTCTCCGACACATTTGGTTATTTCTCCAGGCCCTGGTCGTCCATCTGATGCGGGAGTATCACTTGAAATGATTGAGTATTTTTCTGATAAAACTCCTGTGCTTGGTGTTTGCTTAGGGCACCAATGCATTGTTGAGCATTTCGGTGGTTTGATAGTTGCGGCACAAAACTTAATGCATGGAAAAACATCCCAGATTGAGCATGATGGCAAAGCAGTCTATAGATCTCTCCCTAATCCCTTTGAGGTAGGGCGTTATCACTCTCTTGCCGCAAAGCGAGACGAGGTTCCACAGAACCTAACCATAACGGCAAAAACAAAAGAGGGAGAGATTATGGGAGTGCGCCACAAAACGTTACCGATTGAAGGTGTGCAGTTTCACCCCGAGAGCGTGCTGACACCTAATGGCCCAAAAGTACTTGAAAACTTTCTCTACCCTGAACGGAACATCTAGTTAGCATCTGGAGGATGGCAATGAGCTCACAGGCTACAAGCTTACTTGAGAAGGTTATTGCAAAAACTGATCTCACCGAGGAAGAATCAGCTTCTATATTAAATGGAATGGCCTCAGGTGATTTGCCGCTTGCCCTCGCTGGCGGGTTGCTCGTTGCACTCCGAGCAAAAGGTGAAGCTACATCTGAAATTCGTGGATTTGCAAATGCAATGCGTGAGCTTGCTATCAAACCATCTCTGCCAGACGGGGAACCATACGTAGACATAGTCGGCACAGGAGGAGATGGTTCTGGCAGTTTGAATCTTTCCACAGGTAGCGCACTGCTTGCTGCTGTGTGTGGCGCAAAAGTTTTGAAACATGGGAACCGGTCAGTCTCCAGTCTATCAGGTAGTGCTGACGTCTTAAAAGCACTTGGACTACCAGTTCCTATGGATGGACAACAAATCATAGATTGTTTGGATGAACTAGGATTCACTTTTCTATTTGCGCCTAGTTATCATCCTGCTATGAAAGCTATTGCACCTGTACGTCAAGCACTTGGGGTAAGAACAATTTTCAATATTCTAGGGCCCTTAGCAAACCCAGCATGCCCTCCTTTTCATGTGATTGGCGCTTACAGTGAGTCGATGGCAGAGTTAATGGCAAATACGTTATCCGGATTAGATGCAAAGCGCAGTTTTGTTGTACACGGCGCGCCTGGGTGGGATGAGCCTACGCCGGTAGGTCCTTTCCTATGCTTCGATGTTCGTCCTGGATTAGTAACAAAAACTGTTCGAGACCCTGCAGATTATGGCCTAGCCCGTTGCACAGCGACTGATCTAAAAGGGGGCACACCAGAAGAAAATGCAAAACGTTTGCGCAGCGCATTGTGCAATGGTGATAGTAACGCTCATCGAGAAGCATTAATTCTTGGTGCAGCTTTGGCTTTAGAAGTAACCGGTGCCGTCTCAAACCCAGAAAGTGGTGTTCATGAAGCGCGCAATGCGCTTAATGATGGGCATGGTAAAAACTTCATTGAACAAATGGAATCTTTTGGTCAAAGATAAAACCAATGAAAAACAATACTTCTCACAAAGCTAGCAAAGGATCGTTCTTGGAAAAAATGGCCCACGCTAGTCGACTTCGTGCAAAAGAAGCTAAAACCAAAGAAGCAGAGGGGGCTCTCCTTAATCGTGCCGCTGCAATGCCTAGCCCACCCCCACTAAAGTTAAGTGGTTTTAGCGTCATAGCTGAATTAAAGCGGCGATCACCAGCCATGGGTAATCTTGTGGATAGTGGTTTTTCACATGACGCACAGCTTGAGGCTTATGCCAAAGGTGGTGCTGCTGCTATCTCCATTTTGACAGAGCCCGATGAATTCAAAGGCTCCTTAAAAGACCTTTATGATGCATCAGCCTCACTGTTTAATAGAGGCATTCCAACTATGCGAAAAGACTTTCTTACCGACCCTTATCAGGTGCTAGAGTCTCGTGCAGCCGGCGCTAGCGGCATCCTTGCTATTGTTGCTCCATTAAGTGACTCAGAAGTGAACTCGTTATTAAGTTGTGCCAATGAACTAGGGCTTTTTGTCCTTTTGGAATGTTTTGATCAAGATGACCTGGAACGTACGTCAGCTATGAATATAAGCGACCATTACACAGTCCCGGTACTGTGTGGCATTAATTGCCGAAACCTCAAAACTCTAGAGGTTGATTTTGATCGTTTTAGGCAACTAGCAGCTCATATACCACCGACACTGCATTCAGTAGCTGAAAGCGGTATTAGCACTTCAGAAGAAATAAAAGCGATTGTAAGGCTAGGGTATAAAACTGCTCTAATTGGATCAGCACTTATGCGTGCTGAAAATACTGCTGATAGATTGGCATCGCTAAAACAAGCGGGGTTTAACGAGCTTGGTGGCGCTACATGTTCATAAAAATCTGTGGCCTAAGCACAGAAAAAGATGTAAAGGCAGCGATATCTGCTGGTGCAGATGCATTGGGTTTTGTCTTTGCCAGCTCGCCAAGAAAGATAAGCCCTGATCGTGCGCTTTCCTTATGTAAAAATATTGGAGATCATATAATTCGAGTAGCGGTAATGCGTCACCCTACGCCAAATGAGTGGGACGAAGTGAAATCTGTATTTGCCCCGGACTGGCTTCAAACAGAACATGAAGATTTCAAATCACTCAACCTTGGAGGCTGTAAGTCGCTGCCAGTATTTCGGACAGGGCATGTATCTGAGCAAAAAAAATTACCGCGACCTATGCTTTTTGAAGGGATGAACAGCGGAGCTGGTGAAAAAGCCAACTGGGAAGAAGCTGCACTTGCAGCAACTAGTACACAGTTGATTCTCGCGGGTGGTCTTACCGCTAAAAATGTTGAGATAGCAATCAAATCAGTATCTCCATGGGGAGTTGACGTATCCAGCGGCGTTGAAGTTGCCCATGGAACTAAAGATCCATCTAAAATTCGAGAGTTTATCGCCCAGGTGCGGGCGACGGAGCAATGATGATACGACCAAACGAAGAAATAAATGAGAAGAAACTATTGAGAGCGCTTGTTGATGGAAAGTTGCCCGATGCTTCTGGGCGTTTTGGACCTTTTGGAGGACGCTATGTCCCTGAAACCTTAATGCCTGCAATTGAGCGGCTTACTGAAGGTGTTCACCGATTGCTTCCGGACGAATCATTCAATCACAAACTAACCTCACAATTAAAAGAGTGGGTAGGAAGACCCACCGCATTAACTCACGCGGCTAGGCTTTCAAAAGCTTGGGGTGCAGATGTTTGGTTTAAACGCGAAGATCTCGCTCAAACTGGTGCACATAAAATTAATAATGCAATTGGACAAGCCTTGCTTGCCAAAGAACTTGGTGCAACAAGAATCGTTGCAGAAACAGGTGCGGGACAACATGGGGTTGCCTCAGCAGCAGCTTGTGCACGAGTAGGGCTACCATGTGTGGTCTATATGGGCGAACTTGATATACAAAGGCAATCACCAAATGTTGATCGCATGAAACGTCTAGGCGCTAATGTAGTCTCAGTTAACTCTGGTGACCGCACTCTACGTGCTGCCATCGATGAAGCTATCAGAGACTGGGTTTCCGATCCAGTTGATACCTATTATCTTCTAGGCTCAGCTGTAGGACCGCATCCATACCCTTTCTTGGTTAGGGAACTACAAGCTGTTATTGGCCGAGAGGCTAGATCACAATTGGAAACACATGGAGGTCTTCCTGATGCGGTTTTTGCATGTGTTGGAGGAGGATCCAATGCGATTGGTCTTTTTCATGGTTTCCTAGGAGAGGAAAATATAAGTCTAATCGGTGTAGAAGCAGGGGGCCGTGGCGATGATCTCGGTGATCACTCTGCTACTCTAGGTTCGGGACGTCCAGGTGTACTACATGGTGCATACAGCCTTTTATTGTATGACGATCATGGACAAATCCAAGAAACACATTCTGTTTCAGCAGGGCTAGATTATCCTGGAGTTGGCCCTGAACATGCCTTATTAAAGCTCGTAGGCAGAGTTAAGTATGTCACCGCAAAAGATTCTGAGGCTTTAGATGCATTACAGGAGTGCTGTGAGTTAGAAGGAATTTTACCTGCTCTAGAAACGGCTCATGCTATCGCAGGTGCTCGGCATTGGGCTTCAACAAATCAAGGAGCACGGATTCTTATCGGGCTTTCTGGACGAGGAGACAAGGATATGCCGATACTCAGCCAGTACCCCATCAAAACAAATGATACGGAAGGGGCTGAAAATGCTGCCGCATGAGGCCCTTAAGAATGCCCTAGAAAAATCTGAAGAATCTGCACTTGTTGCCTTCCTAACGGCTGGCTATCCTGAGCCTAAAAATTTCCTTAATGTTCTTTATGATGTATCAGAGGCAGCTGATGCAGTTGAAATAGGTGTCCCTTTCTCTGATCCAATGGCTGACGGGGTAACTATTCAACGGTCTAGTCAAGCAGCAATTGAACATGGCGTAAGCCTTAGCTGGATACTGGATCAACTAGGCAGTAGAACAATAAAAAGTAATACACCACTACTTTTAATGAGCTATCTCAACCCATTACTTGCTTTTGGTTTCGACGAGCTTGCATCGCGAGCTCTACAAGTTGGCGTAAGCGGCTTTATCATTCCAGATCTTCCATACGAAGAAAGCATGCCGTTTAAGACATCACTGGATAAGGTGGGCATTGCTTTAATTCAACTGGTTACACCAGCTACCCCATCTATTCGCCTTAATGAAATTTGTCAGGCCAGCCAAGGTTTTGTCTATGCCGTCACGAGGACAGGCATTACAGGTAGTGCAACACAATTTCCTGCGGACCTGGCCGACTATCTTGCTGCCGTAAAAGAAGCCGCAAAGGTGCCTGTATGCGCTGGTTTCGGGGTTCGAAAAAGTGAGCAGGTGCGAATGATTTCAAGGCATGCTGATGGAGTAATTGTTGGTTCCGCTCTGGTCGAGGCTCTTGAGAGAGGTGAGAATCCTGGAGAGTTTCTTCGGAATCTGCGCCCATGAAATGGGGGCTCTAATAATGAAAAGATTGATGAGTTTTGAATCTCTTGCTCAGGTCGGCCACCTGAAAAATATTCTTGAGCAATCTGGAATTGATTGCTTAATCAAGAATGAACAGCTCTCTGGAGGCTTAGGAGAGATCCCATTCTTAGACTGCTTACCAGAACTTTGGATTATTCGAGATCAGGATTTTTTGCGTGCCGAATCTCTTCTAAAAGCCACTCTTAACTTTCATGAAAGTGAAAAAAGTTGGCGCTGTATTGATTGCGGAGAAAACAACGAGAGTCATTTTGCTGTCTGTTGGCAGTGTAGCTCACCTGATTCTCTAAATACCTAATAATCCCCTCTCTAATGCTTGGATAAAAATATTATGACTACTCCTATTACTACCGCCTGCGTCTTAATTATTGGCAATGAAATACTATCTGGAAAAACACAAGACACTAACCTGCAATTTCTAGGCAGTGAGCTCGCTAAAAGAGGTGTTAGCCTTAAAGAGGCACGCGTATTAGTCGACGAAAAAAACGATATTGTAAAAACATTAAACGAATGTCGAGCTAGATATGACTATGTAATCACAACTGGTGGCATTGGCCCTACTCATGATGATATTACGTCCGAGTGTGTTGCAGCTGCCTTTGGCCGAGAACTAGTACTGAACGATGAGGCGGTAGCTTGTCTGACGCAGAGAAGCCGGGAACTTAATGAAGCACGGCTCAAGATGGCTCATATCCCGAAAGGTGCCGAACTAATTGATAATCCAGTTAGCAACGCCCCAGGTTTTCGGCTAGACAATGTATTCGTACTGGCAGGTATTCCATCAGTAGCACGAGGTATGTTTGCTACATTTGCGGATAGCCTAGAGACGGGTGAAACAATAATTTCTAAAAGTTTAGATGTCTATATTCCTGAGGGAGATCTCGCAGCACCACTAGGAGATATTGCGAAGAGATACCCAACAGTTGAAATTGGAAGTTACCCTTTCTCTAGGGATGGACGCTATGGAGCCAATTTAGTTGTACGAGCTATGAGTTCATCCACCGTCGATAAGGTGCTCGAAGAAATAGAATCTGCTATGCAGCTCTTAGAGGATAGCTAAACAATCAATAATCTAAAGTGAAGCACTAGCTGTTCTTTGAATGATCAGCAAGAAAAGCCAAGACTATACCCAAACCAGTTATATACCACGCTGGCCAAGCTGGAATAATCTCGGTACCCATCCATAAAGTACCAACTACTATTAAAAACATACCAGGGAGTATGCTAATACGTTCAATAAAAATGTTTTGCTGAGATTTTTTCTTGCTACTATTTTTATGTGGTTTTTCTTCTCGGGCTTCTTCTAGAATATTTTTAATTATCTGATGAATAGCATCTGGCAACTGCACAAGATCTTCGCTGATCTGAGGCCAATTTTGAATAAACCGCTTTACATGAGCACGAGGATCCGTACGTTGCTTCATCCATTCTTGAAGAACGGGTTGAGCAGTCGACCAAATGTCAAGATCCGGATAAAGCTCACGACCAAGCCCTTCAACATTTAAAAGAGTTTTTTGGAGTAAAACTAGTTGCGGTTGAATCTCCATATCAAACTTTCGCGCCGTATCAAATAGTCTTAGTAGCACGAGACCAAAGGAAATATCTTTTAATGGTTTATTAAAAATAGGTTCACATACAGCACGAATTGATGCCTCTAACTCTGCTATATGAGTACTCGAGGGTACCCAGCCAGAATCTACGTGTAACTGAGCAACTCGATTATAATCTTGCTTAAAAAAAGCTAGAAAATTACCTGCTAAGTAATGCTGATTACTTGGGCTGAGACTACCCACAATACCAAAATCAATAGCTATGTAACGTGGGTTTTCTGGATTGGATATATCTACAAAAATATTTCCAGGATGCATATCCGCATGAAAAAAATTATGCTGGAAAACCTGAGTGAAAAAAATTTCCACACCATTCTCGGCAAGACGTTTTATATTTGTGCCAGCCTCTCGTAAGGCTTTAACATCACTAATCGGCACGCCTTTGACGTGCTCCATAGTGAGAATATTTTTTCGGCAATAGTCCCAGTATATTTCAGGTACATAAAGCTTTTCAGAATCTTTAAAGTTTTTCTTGAGTTGAGTCGCGTTAGCAGCCTCTCTAAGTAAATCAAGTTCCTTAAGAATAGTTTTTTCAAACTCTTTAATGACTTCTACAGGCCGAAGTCGATGTCCATCCGACCAATAACGTTCCGCCAGCTTGGCAATGGCATAAAGCACTTTAAGGTCACGTTCGATAGATAGTCGAGCATCAGGCCTTAAAATTTTTACTACAACTGCCTCACCTGTATGGAGAGTGGCACTGTGCACTTGAGCAACAGATGCCGCAGCCAATGGTATTTGTTCGAAATCAGCAAATATTTCTTCTGCTTTTTTTCCGAATTCAGAAGATAAGATATTTAGTGCCTCTATAGAATCAAATGGAGGCACCTGATCCTGCAGTTTTGCAAGCTCATCTGCTATATCAACTGGAAGCAGATCACGTCGCGTTGAAACTGCTTGACCAAACTTTACAAAAATAGGGCCTAGCTCTTCAAGCGCTAATCTTATCCTGACTCCAAGGGACTCTGTATATGGTCCGCGTGGGATAAAACGGTATACCCAACCAACAGAACGAAATAGATGTGTTTCCCTAACAACATCTTCAAGGCCATAGCGAAACAGCGTTTTCTGAATTACCAGTAACCGTAGAATTAGTCTGAGTTGCCCCATGCTGTCCCACCATTCTTCCGTGCTAAAAGCCTATCTATTCTTTGTGCTGCCCTATCCATATCTTCTCTTAAGACCTCAACCTCACGATTAAATCTCTCAATTTCAATTCTCGGGGGAAGATGACTAGACTCTTCCTGCATATATTCCGATGTATTCATCGCCACAGATTTGATGGCTCGATTACGCCATTTGGTCAATCGGCGGGCCATATCTGATATCTCATAGGCAAAAACATCCCCAACCAAGTATGAAAGCTCTTCCTCAATCTCTGGGCGTGCGAGACGTAACAACTCTGAAAAACCCTCAATAGTTTCCGTATCACCACAAATAGTAGCTTTAGATGCTCTTAGTTCATTTGCTGTCGATGCGCGAATAAGCTTTAGAAAGGTTATTGGTGTTCCAGAGATTGAAGCCGTCATGTCTTTTTCAGCGTCATGTTCACTAATCTCATTTATCCTGAGATAAGCATCTTCTGCTTTTAAGCAGAATTTAAAATTCACATCCTTAACGTTCACCAATAATGTGCGATCTTCTAATGCACGCAGTTGGCTTTGGGCAGTCGAAGACCCATTAATATGATGGTTCAACAAGCTTTCCATAACTGCCGTGGCTCTGTTAGTAATCATTGGCCCTACAATTTAAAACCTAGATGTAAGGCAACGATTCCGGCAGATAGATTGTGATATTCACAACGCTCAAAACCTTCACTAATCATTAGTTCTTTTAATGCATTTTGATCAGGATGCATCCTTATAGACTCAGCCAAATAACGATAGCTATCAGAATCATTTGTAATTAGCCCGCCAAGCCTAGGCAAAACCTGAAAACTATAAATATCATAAATCGAATTAAGAAAACTTATTTTAGGCTTAGAGAATTCAAGAATTAATAATCTTCCGCCTGGCTTTAACACACGATACATGTCAGCAAGAGCTGCTAACTTATTTGTTACATTGCGTAACCCAAAACCTATGGTGACACAGTTAAACTTGTTGCTTTCAAAAGGAAGTTTTTCGGCATCAGCTTGCGCATAGGCCACGTTTTTGGCAAAACCTGCATCAGTAAGCGAATCACGGCCCTTGTGTAGCATGCTTGAATTAATGTCCGTTACTACGACAAGTCCATTAGATCCAACCTGACGAGCCATGCCTTTACTAAGATCACCGCTACCTGCCGCAACATCTAGCGCAAAATCACCAGGCCTAAGGGCAGTCTTTGAAAGCGTAAATTTTTTCCATACCCGATGCATACCAAACGACATAATGTCATTCATCAAATCGTATCTATCGGCTACTGAATCAAATACAGCTCCAACACGATGATTCTTATCATCTAAAGAAATGCGCTCAAAGCCAAAATCAGCAAATTGTTCAGTTTTTTTCTGGTTCTCTGCCATTCATATCCACCATTCTTTGATGACCCGCCTTATCAAGGCGTTCGACATACTTCCTCCAATTATCTTCATAGCGTGACCCCAGTTCGTAAAGTATTGGCCATGAATAAAGACCTGTATCATGTCCATCATCAAAAATTAGTCGAACCGCATAGCGGCCAATCGCTTCAATTTTTTCAATATTTACCCCCTCCTTGTTGATAACCAAAATTGGCTCATCTGCGCCATGTCCCTTAACCTCGGCTGAGGGAGAGTGGACCCTTAAGTATTCGGCAGAAAGACTAAATTGCAATCCATCAGAAAACTGGACTAATAATTGACGAGAACGTTTTTGCAACTTTATATCCGTGGGATATATGCCTGTTTTTAATTCCTGAATGCTCATAAAATGTACCGAGTTAGATCCTCATCTTGTGCAAGATCACCAAGATGCTGACTCACATAAGCGGCATCAACATTAGTTGCATGACCCTCTTTATCCGCAGCTTCAAATGAAATTGATTCCAACAGTCTTTCCATGACTGTGTGTAGTCGTCTTGCTCCAATATCTTCTGTGCTTTCATTAACACGAAATGCTACTTCAGCAATTTGTTTTATCCCTGTTGAATCAAAATGAAGATCCACACTTTCGGTTGCCATTAGCGCCGTGTATTGTTCCGTCAATGATGCATCAGGCTCTGTTAGTATTCGAACAAAATCGTCTGCCACAAGAGCTGATAACTCAACTCGTATTGGGAATCGGCCCTGAAGTTCTGGGATAAGATCTGCTGGTTTTGCAACATTGAATGCACCAGATGCAATAAACAGTATGTGATCTGTACGGACCATTCCATAACGGGTGCTAACCGTACATCCCTCAACAAGTGGCAATAGGTCACGCTGCACTCCCTCTCTGGAAACATCTGCGCCAAGAGTGTCAGAGTGGCGCGCCACCTTGTCTATTTCATCAATAAAAACTATTCCATTCTGCTCCACGGCTGTCAGTGCCTGCAGCTTAATATCTTCTTCATTAACCATCTTTACTGCTTCTTCATCAGTTAACAATTTCAATGCATCTCGTACTCGGAGTTTTCTCGGATTAACACGTCCACTAGACATGTTTTGAAATAAGCCCTGTAATTGGTTAGTCATCTCTTCCATACCTGGTGGCGCCATAATCTCTACGCCTACACCCGCTGCCTGGACCTCTATTTCAACCTCTCGATCATCTAATTCACCCTCCCGTAATTTCTTTCTAAAACGCTGTCGAGTTTCGTTATCTTGCTCAGCACTAGATCCTGGCAATAGTGCATCGAGCACTCGATCCTCCGCTGAGTCTTGGGCACGGTGTCTAACCTTTGCTACCTCATCCTCTCTAACCATCTTTACTGCCATGTCTGCAAGATCACGGACTATCGTGTCAACTTCACGCCCCACATAACCAACTTCCGTAAACTTAGTTGCCTCCACTTTTATAAAAGGCGCGCTTGCAAGTCGAGCAAGTCGCCGTGCAATTTCTGTTTTTCCAACACCAGTTGGGCCAATCATCAAAATATTTTTTGGCGTAATTTCGCTTCCAAGCGGCTCTGAAACCTTTGATCTACGCCATCTGTTTCTCAATGCAATCGCAACAGCCCGCTTAGCATCATTTTGACCAATAATATGTTTGTCCAGTTCTTGGACTATTTCTCTGGGTGTCATAGACATTTCAGTACACTCTCAAAAGTAGTGGTGTGCTATAAAACTGAGCTGAAACTCGGCCTTCAACTAACCAAATTCTCTAAAGCTCTTCTATAGTGATTTTATGATTGGTGTATACACAGATATCTGCAGCAATAGCCAGTGATTTTTCTACAATACTGCGAGCATCAAGCTCCGTGGTATCCAGAAGAGCGCGTGCTGCTGCTTGGCAGTACGCACCTCCAGAACCTATCGCCAAAAGTTCGCTCTCTGGTTCAATTACGTCACCAGTACCAGAAATAAGTAACGATTGCTTTTCGTCTGCAACTACAAGCAGAGCCTCAAGGCGACGAAGCATACGATCTGTTCTCCAGTCTTTCGCAAGCTCAATTGCAGCACGTGTTAGGTTTCCGTATTGCTCCAACTTCTTCTCAAAATATTCGAATAAGGTGAACGCATCAGCAGTTCCTCCCGCAAAACCTGCTAATACATTTCCATTATGAAGACGACGAACCTTTCGTGCATTACCCTTCATAACCTTATCGCCCATGGTTACCTGGCCATCTCCACCCATGGCAATGCCATCTCCACGTCGGACACAAATAATGGTTGTACCATGAAAATTTTCCATATTATTACCCAGGCAAATACAAACAGTCCTAATAAAATAGTAGTTCCCAAATTTAGTTAATAAAGCTCATCTTAGGAACGCCGGGCCCGCGGATGAGCCTTATCATATATTTGGGCTAGATGCTGGAAGTCAAGGTGCGTATATACTTGGGTGGTAGAGATACTTGCATGCCCTAATAGCTCCTGTACCGCTCTCAAGTCACTGCTTGACTCCAACATATGGGTAGCAAATGAGTGCCTTAGCATATGCGGATGAATAGAGGTTGAGGCTCCCTGCTGTATACCCCAACGCTTTAATCGAGCCTGAACAGTCCTACAGGCTATTCGGGTCCCACGCTGAGTTACAAATATGGCCTCTTCTTCTTTCTTTGCCATCGATTCCCTAATTAACATCCAAACCTTTAGAGCTTCTAGAGCATGCCTACCCACAGGAACCACTCGTGTTTTATTGCCTTTCCCAATCACACGGATAGTGCCATCCTGAAAATCAAGATCTGCTAGATTTGAGCTGACGAGCTCTGCAAGCCTCAAGCCAGAGGAATAAAATAACTCTAGAATTGCTCTATCTCTCATGCCTAATGTATCTTCAGTACTTAGTGTTAGAAGGCTTGCTACCTCATCAGCATCTAGCGTTGCAGGCAAACGCCTAGAAGGTTTAGGCGCTTGAATGTTTATAGCAGGATTTGCTGAAACTACTCCGGTACGCATTAAATAACCAAAGAAGCCTCGAACCGCGGATAACCGACGTGCCACACTCCTCGGACTAGCACCCTTACGGTGCGATTCGGATGCAAAACTGCGAATAAAATAAGAATCTACTGACTCAATACTTACCGATTGATTCTTACAAAAATCAATTAATGCATTTAGATCTCGCCGATAAGCGCTCACTGTATGTGGCGAAAGTCTTCGTTCTTTCTCAAGGTACCGAACGAAAGTATCGATTCTGGTTTCAAGATCCTGCGACATTTGGTCCGTTCTTTGCACCAACAGCTGCATCAAACAATAAAGCGGCTGTCACTACCTCTCCTAATCGGCTTAGAAAATCCATGCCTTTTCCAGGATTAAAATGATCGGGGTCTTTACTGCCTATGACGATAAACCCAAGTGTTTCAGGCTCCCCCAAAGGGATTAGGGCTGATGAATTAATTTCAGATGCGCCATGCTCAAAAACAAATGTTTTCTGATCATCCTTAAGCTGCCCACATCTAGGCTGATTAGAGCGCAAAAAGCTTGCGAAGGAATTCAAATTCTCATCATTATCATCGACTATTCTAGTGAAATTATTATTTGATAGCTCATCGTTGGCTACTGATGAAAAAAGGATTAAAACAGTTTTATCTGCTAAAAAACTTGTCTTTAAAGTAGCTTCAAGTAGTTTTATTCGCTCAATGCTGGTCTTTGGCTTCATTAGCGTCAATGCAAGCTGGTGAATTTTTTCTAATACAACATGATTCTCTTTAGCAACTGCAACAAGCTCATTAAGTTGTCGTGTGAGCTTGCTATTACTCTGACGTAGCACATCGATTTGACGCTCTACAAGCGACACGGCATTACTACCAGCATGGTGTGAAAATTTAAGATCAATCAGTAAATCTGGATTTTCTTCAAAAAAATGTGGGTTACTACTGAGATATATTGCTACATCTTCTTTTGACAAAGCATTTGTGGCGATATCCTGATTTTCTTGTTGGCTCATAATTCTATATGCCCCTCATATACCTTAGTTACAGGACCCGACAACCATAGCGAATGCCCTGGCCCTAACCATTGAACCTTTAGTGTGCCCCCCATAAGTTCGACTTGAACATCTGCATCTAAGCGACCCCATCGTCTGCCAACTGCTACCGCGGCCGCCGCACCTGTTCCACAGGCTCTGGTCTCACCAACACCACGCTCAAAGACTCGTAACTTCAAATTATGCGAGTCTAAAAATTCTACAAAGCCAATATTGATGCTCTGTGGAAAAAACGCATGGGCTTGTAATTCAGGCCCCAGTATACCGACGGGAGCCTTATCAACCGAATCAACCTGAATTATGGCATGTGGATTACCCATAGAAACTGCGCCTATCTCGATAGATTCATTTTCTAGTTCCAGTAAATACCGATCAGATTCAGTATCCGTAAGAAATGGCAGCGCCCTCGGCATAAAATTTGGTTTGCCAAGATTAATCGCCACCGTATCATCAGACTGTATTTTAGCCTCTACTATCCCAGCCATGCTTTCCAGAACTAATTCGCTGCTTCCTGATTTGGCGGCAAGATGCCAGGCTATGCATCGCGCACCATTACCGCACTGTTCAACTTCTGATCCATCTGAATTGAATATTCGATAATAAACAGCAACTCCTGATTGAATAGGTGTTAGCAGAACTAATAACTGGTCAAAACCTATGCCGATACGTCTATCCGCCAAACGGCGCACAATATCCTTGCTTGGCAAAGCCATACCATCTGGCCAACGAATTATCATAAAATCATTGCCGAGACCGTGCATTTTTGTAAATTCAAGTTTCATAGTACTAGTAATAACCTGCTTTGCCGTTTAACTTGCTTTTGAGGATTATAGTGGATTCAATCGTTACCAAACCTAAAACTAAGCATGAAGATCTTAGATCCTTCCTTTTGGAGCTAGAGACTCATGGGGCACTGCTTCGCATATCAAAACATGTGTCACCCCATCTTGAAATGACGGAAGTATCTCAGCGAACACTTGAAAATGGTGGTCCAGCACTATTATTTACCAATACAAAAGATTCAGATATACCCGTGCTAACAAACCTCTTTGGGACACAGGAACGTATTGCTGCAGCGCTTGGAGCTACATCAACAGGAGTTTTTAAGGAGCTTGGCCAGTTACTTGCTTCTCTAAAGGCACCAGAGCCTCCAAGAGGTCTTGGCGAAGCCTGGCAAAAGCTGCCGCTGGTCAAAAAAATTCTCAATATGTCTCCTCGTATTACCAAACGCGCCTCTTGCCAAGAAGTCGTCGTTGAAGCTGACGATGTTGACCTCAGTAAATGGCCAATACAAACCTGCTGGCCAGATGATGCTGGCCCATTAATTACCTGGGGTCTTACTACTACGCGTGGCCCAGCCGAGGGACTAACCGCTTCCCGACAAAACCTTGGCATATATAGACAACAAGTCATAGGTCGGAATCGGATTATTATGCGTTGGCTTGCACATCGTGGCGGAGCCACCGATTTCTTGGCTTGGTCCAAAGAAAATCCAGGAGAACCATTCCCAGTAGCCGTAAGCATAGGTGCGGATCCAGCTACTATATTAGCCGCTGTAACTCCAATACCAGACTCTCTTTCAGAGTACTCATTCGCTGGACTTTTACGGGGTGCGCGCACTCAACTGACACGCTGCCTTGGTTCAAGCTTAAATGTACCATCCAATGCTGAGATAACCCTCGAAGGGGTAATCGTTCCAGGAGATACCGCTGAAGAAGGTCCATTCGGTGACCATACAGGCTATTACAATGAGGTTGAGCGATTTCCTGTCATGACGGTAGAGCGAATAACCCATCGACGTGATCCGATATATCACAGCACTTATACTGGCCGACCACCTGATGAACCCGCAATACTTGGGCTTGCAATGAACGATATGTTTGTCCCTATTCTTAAAACGCAGTTTCCAGAAATAATTGATTTTTTCCTCCCAAGTGAAGCCTGTTCTTACCGGGTTGCCGTCGTAAGCATCCGAAAACAATACCCTGGTCATGCCAGAAGAATCATGTTTGGTATTTGGTCATATTTACGTCAATTCCTTTACACAAAAATGATTATCGTTGTAGACGAGGATATAGACGCCAGAAACTGGGCTGACGTGATATGGGCTATGAGCACACGAATGGACCCAGCGCGAGATACACAGCTTGCCGAGTCCACGCCAATCGATTATCTAGATTTTGCCTCTCCTGTTGCGGGCCTAGGATCAAAAATAGGATTCGATGCTACCAATAAGTGGCCTGGCGAAACTAATCGAAGCTGGGGAAAGCCAATTAATATGAGCGAAAAAATTGTTACGCGAATCGATAAGCTTTGGAGTGAACTCGGTATTGATTAATAACTATAAAAGCAGAATGGACTTTTATAGTAATGCTAGCTATTTTGTAGTCATCAAAATCACCAACACTTAAATCCATTTCTACGGAGATTAAATGCGACATATACTAGTGACAAACGCAAAAGGCGGATGCGGTAAAAGCACTATCGCAACGAATCTTGCAGCCTATTACGCCTCTGAAGGTTATACCACAACCCTGGCCGACTATGATCAGCAAGCAACTACGCTCAATTGGCTAGATGAACGACCAGAAGAGTGCGCTTCTATTGTCGGACTAGCGGCTTTTGATGACGGACTTCGTTATCTGCCGAGAAATACTGACTATTTGATTATTGATGCTCCTGCCGGATCCAAAGGTCCGGAACTTACAGCCCTTGTTAAACATGCCGAAACAATCATCGTTCCTATCATGCCCTCACCAATTGACATTAAAGCTGGAACTGCTTTTGTTAATGAGTTGCTGAATAAGGGAAAAATCGCTAATAAAAAGGCTAGGGTGGCTGTGATAGCTAATAGAATCAAAGAAAATACCATTATATTTCAAGAGCTTGAGGGGTATCTTGAGAAGCTGAAAATCCCTTATATAGCAAAGCTTAGAGAGGCTCAAAATTATATTCGAGCCTATCAGCGAGGACTAGGCATCCATGAACTGCCTTACTATCAAGCCTGGCAAGACTGGGAACAATGGGATGAACTTATCGAATGGCTGGATTCGAGACGCTCTCAGCCTCGATAAGCTCTAATGAAGAGTCCTTTTTCAATATATCCGAATCGCCTTTTAGAGTACTTTCAGGACCATCAAGTAGAGGCATCTCTTCAACGGCACTAGTAACTAAACTTAAGCCAGATCTAAATGCGAGGGCAGCATTGTCCTCTTCTCCAAACTGCTTAAGAAGACGTCCATATAAGACAAAAGCATCTGTCCTAGGTGACATAGCTAAGCTAGACTCAAGGTAGCTCCGGGCTTTTCCCCAAAATTCTAATGTCATACAAAGCCTTGCCGCTGTAAGCAGCAAACCATCATCCTCTGTGTGCCTCTCAAGCCATTCTTCAACATAGCGCAATTGTTTTTCAGCATCTCCATCAGAAATTTTTCCATACGCAAGCACTAAATTATCATTCCATTCAGCTTTTAACGCTGTTCTTAGCTCTTTTTCAGCTTCCTTGCCATATCCACATAAACTAATTGCCATTGAATGGACCGCTATTATTTTTGGAATTCTACGAAGCCGTATAGGCAGTTTTTGCCATACGGAATCTATTTTTTCATAGGTAATTTTAGGGCGTGCCCAATATGACTGCAGCGCTGATGTGCAAAGGCCTTCCAACTCCGCCGTTTCCAACCGTGCAGAACCCAATTGAGGCAACAGTTCGACAAGCTCTTCCCATTGCTCGGATGCATGGTAAAGCTTCGCAAGCAATGCAAGCAAGACGGGATGATTAGGTTCTTTTTTTTGAATATTACTTAATGTTGCTAGTGTTTGCTCAAACTCCTTATGTTCAAGCTGGAGTTCGGCCTGGGTTAGCAAAATAGTTGTTTTCGCTTTTGGCAGCTCCTCATACGCCAACTTCAACCAATTATCTCGGCGACTATCTGAGCCTTGTGACTGGGCTGCTCGTGCTGCAAGAAGGTAACTAATAAGCGGAGCATCTGTACCCCTTAGGCTCTGTGCCAACAATCGCTCCCCCTTGGACCAGTCACCTTCAGAAATATGCATCAGACCAAGTGTTAGCTTTTCTCCTGCACGCCTTACACGTCTTTCTACTAAAGCTGCACCTAAACGACGTGGTGCATTCCAAACCGCAACTAATACTCTAATAACAGCATAGGCAGCCACTAATGTTAATGCTAAGCCTGGGACAGACATCTCAACAACGTATCCCATAAAATTTATGAGCACATAGCCACGATCCTGTAACAAAAAATTTGAGATGAATACTCCAAAAAATAAAGCCATCAGAATCCAAAACCCCGTCCTCATTAGCCTTCTCTATCCGAAAGCCTGCGCAACAATTCGAGGGATCCGCTAATATCAGGTAGCTCCGGCTCAATATTTAGGTTTGCCATCTCCTGTAAAAGCAGGAGAGCACTTTCTACTCTTTGATCTGAAGCATCAAATTCTCGGTCAAGTAAAGCGCTGGCAGCACTCAGGCTAACTTCAAATACACCCCCCTGAGCCCTAAACAACGCAAGCCTGGCAAGCTCCAACTCGAGTTCTAGCTGCCTTCTGACTAATGCTTGCTCTTCATTACTGAACATTCTTTTTGAATCACCCTCTGCACGTTCAACGCTAATCATCTCATTCATTGTTTGTTTAAAGCTGTACCAGATACGCTCTAAATTTGACGTAATATTTTCAATTGAGTCTTGGTCGCCGCCTAAGTCCACAGGCGCCACCGAAGCGATAGGTAATGATTCCACGCTTTCTAAAAGCCTTGCAAGGCTATAACTTAAGCCCTCTTTATCTGGTAGCTGAACTGCTACCAATGATTCCAGCTCTTCTAAAATCTGCTCATTAACAACACGAAATGACGGGTTTCCCAACTCCCTAAGCTTGGCGTCAGCCAATTCCAAAGCGGTAATAGCACCTTCCCAATTATTGCTTAGGCCTAATGCTGTATTAGCAGTCACTAGATAATACTCAGCTTCTGCTCGTATCCACTCGCGCCTTGCAGAATCTGAACCCCCTTGTAATGAGTTAAGACTTCGCTCCAAAGTCTGAAAACGCTCAGGAAATTCCTCCAAACGCCTATCTAGATCACGCGCAATATTACGAGCGTCTTCATTTGCATTCTGTAGTGAATCAACCCTGTCTCTAAATGAGTCAAGCATGCCCTGTATATCGCGAATTGACTCTACAAATTGGCTTTCAGACTGTCTTAGCATGGTCGAATAAATTTGATGCTGCCACCAAAGATACCCGGTTGAAAAAACTGACATTAAAGCCAGCAATAAAGCTAAAAATACCGTGGCATAAAGACCTTTACTTTTCATGGTTACTAGCTCGTTTTTAGCCATAAAATCCGCTGTACTTTGAACCTGCACAGGGCCATTGTCCTCTAAATCAGGCGGGTCTTTTATGATCTGATCACTCATAGTTTTAAAACAATGGTTACTCTATATCTGTTTTACCATACCTATAGTCTCTTAAGCGAAAGGGGTTTGAATATGTTTTTCCAAACCTTCATGCTTGTTGAGGGTATCATGTGTAATGTGACAACTTCAGGTTAACCCCTGTCGCTATCGACTATGTTTATAGATGAAACGGTATTAAAAATGACCAACCAATCCGAACGCCCGACATTGGATAGACTAGCCAAGCAGTTAGCCGATGCAGTGCCAGGCAACTTAAAGTCCATCGGCGAAGATGTTGAGCGAAACTTCAAGTCTATTACTCAATCTACATTGTCAAAAATGGATCTCGTGACTCGCGAAGAATTTGATATTCAAACCGCTGTTTTGGCTAGAACGCGTGAGAAATTGGAATTACTGGAAACCCGGTTAGCCGAACTAGAGGATTCCCAACAAATCGATTAAAAATCGATTTAATTTCGACCATATAAAAGGAGGAACGCTTGGATAAAAGAGATAAACGTTTTTACGATAGCTTCATGATTGTTACAGGTATATTTACAGGAATTATCTTAGGTATAGTTTTTACTAAAGCACTCGCACAACCAACCGATATTGGTGCAATCAACTCGAAAATTAATTCGGGCGGACAAATAGAATTTACGGAGCAAAGCAGAATTATTAACTCGTTTGATACCACTATTATCAGAACATATTAGGCAAAATACTTTTATGAGTAATTATGCTCATCAAAAGCTGGCACCAAGGGAATGATAAAAAAACCATACCGTCTACTTGCTATAGTACTTACCAGCATTACCACAAATAGCCCCCTCGCACAGGACCTTACGTATTCTGCTGATCTCCTCACACAAATCCGTGATGCTTCGCGTGCTATACCAGGAGCGCTTCCAACCTCTATTAATTTCGTTAAGTTTGCCGAGAGTCATAGAACATATTCAGTAGTTATCGAAGACGGGGGGGAAGAGCCATTTATTTCAGCTCGTACTGCGTTTCAGATTGTCTATCAAGATGGCTCTGTGATGATCGATGCGGGCATGGATGAAACAGTCCACCAATTTTATGGATTTGGACGTATTGAACCCTACTGGCCAGAACGTAATCAGATGGTACAAGACGCTTTGCGGCAGGCGAATATGGTCTTAATTACCCACGAACATGGTGATCACATTGCCGGCGTTATACGTAGCGATATTCGAGATGAAATCGCTAGTAAAACAATTTTAACAAAAGCCCAAGTAAACACTTTAATCGATTCGCCTCAACTGCCTGAAATTGGCTTAACGGAAAACCTGGCCGCTAAATACATTGTCATAGATTACGATAAGTTTCTGCCAATAGCCCCTGGAATAGTTCTGGTCAGAGCGGCCGGCCATACGCCAGGCCATCAGATAGTTTATGCTCAGCTAGAAGCCGGCATAGAATATGTTTTTATTGGTGATATTGGATGGTCACTAGATAATGTCATAGAGATAAAACCAAGACCTCAGTCAACTATTAATAGAATTGGCGAAGACCCACAGGCCTTAGTGACTCAACTAACTTGGCTTAATGGGCTCCTTAAAGAGAATTTACTGGTAATCCCCTCTCATGATGACTCATTGCTAATTAAGTATGCAGCGGAAGGACTTCTGAATGATTCTTTTATAATTCACTAGCACGATAGACGCATCATTTTTTTGAGAAACTTATAACTGATATCTTACGTTTGGCTCCTAGAGCCTTAATGGCAGATCAATGGCAGCACCAGATTCTGAACTCCTATAAACCGCCTCAGTCCACTCCATGTACTGTGTACCTGTTTCGAAAGTTGCCATTGTCACCTCTTCCACGCCTAGAATTGCGTTAATGAACTCCTCTTCTACCCGATAGAAGGCCTGTTGATCTGAAGGATTAGGAAGTTCAGTAAGCTGGATGTCTCCCCGTCGACCAATAAAAATATTCTGGCCGCTATCCACACGTCCTGGTGTACCTGCTATGTGGATCGTTCCTTCGCTGCCGAAAACCCAAGTATGATTTCCATTCGATAAACCACTAGTCGCACTGAACTTCATATGGACTTGGGCACCATTATCTAGCTCATACAGAACATCGACGTGATCCGGAATACTGACAGACTGTAATTCTCCATCTGAGTTACGTCTGCTCGGTACGTGTACCTTTGTCATCGCCATTACTCGTTTTCCAGCACCAAACCATCGCAGCATCGATTCATAGGTGGATCCGATATTTAGAACGTTATAACCACTGAACTCTCGATCATGACGCCAATGAAGATCTCCACCAAAGTCTGCAAATCGGCGCTGCACCCTCTGAATCTCAACTGAAAGTACCTCGCCCACATAAGATTCCTCTAACAAGCGCTGCAAAGCTCTATCGATCACATAACTGGTAGAAGTGGGCACTAGCTGACAAACAAGGTCTGGATTCTGTCTGGAAGCTGCCAGCATTTCATGAGCCTCTGCCGCAGTATTCGACATGCGCGCCTGACACAAAACGTGTTTCCCACTCTCAAGAGACGCTAATGTAATCATATGGTGCATGTAAGGCCAGGTACCTATTAAGACCGCATCAATCCCATCATCACCTAGTAGCTCTTGCCAGTTAGAATAGGCTCGTGGAATATTGAACTCATCGGCTACCCGTCGACTGGATTGTAAAGATCGGTTCGCAACTGCCACAACTTCACATGCCGGTATTTTTTTAAATCCTGGAATCATTACTTCGCGAACGACCGTGCCCGCACCTATGATGCCCACGCGAATCTTGCCCCCTATTCGTCGCGTAACCGGCCGGGAGTCTTGCGCAAACAGACTTGGCGTTGCTAGTGCAGCCGCTACTGGAATTGCTGCCGAGGAAAGAAATTCCCGGCGCCTCATTTTAGGTTTCATGTCGGTTTCGGATTCGTCTTTCATCGATATAGCCCCATGCTTCTGTTCATCTCAGAAACTAACAGATTGATAAAATAACTGACAGTCCTAGCCAAGACTATGCATATGGAGCCACATTGTTATTTCGGAAAATTTAGCGGGAGATGAGATTTGAGCCTAACTCTGCTCTCTAAGCTTAGCCTCATTTACTCGCAATGCGCGCCCACCAACATCTGTTCCGTTTAATTATGCAAAAGCTGCTTCACCTTCTTCTTGATTAGGCATCTCAACGAAACCAAACCCCCTAGATCGTCCAGTCTCCCGATCCGATAAAATTTTTACGGAGGAAACATCACCGAAACCTGCAAATGCAGACCTCAACTCATCTTCACTCAATGAATACGCCTAGGCTTCCTGTCAATCAGAGCGACTAGTTACTTCGATCAAGTGATAACCAAACTGGGTTTTTACAGGCCCCTGAACGTCATTTATGGCAGCACTAAAAACAACCGTATCGAATTCTTGCACCATTTGTCCTGGCCCAAAAGAACCCAAATCCCCACCTCTTTGTCCAGATGGGCAGCTAGAATGCTCTTGGGCAAGTGCCGCAAAGTCTCCTCCTTCCGCTATCTGATCTTTCAACTGTATGCAGAATTCCTCACTATCGACGAGTATATGTCGAGCCGTTGCCTGTGCCATCCCTGCCTCCTGTGCATTTAAGTTATAACCCCTACCGGGCGCGTGAAGTTACACTTTGTAGAATATTTTTACCATTTATATCTTCTAAAAATTCTTTTTATTTCAAACCCAAATACTAATTCCACTTCATTGTATGATTCTTAGAAGGTGACGCCTAAAGATTAAACCAAAGTTATTTGTTGGCATCTCGACAACCTCGTCTAAAAAAAGCCCTACGCTTTGTCCTAGTTTTTCTAAGCTCTCCAAATCTCTTACGCCCCAAGCAGAATTTTTCTGCCTCAACTGTCTATCAAAAGACTCATTGCTCGGCGCAGTATGAGCCCCATGCCGACGATAAGGCCCATACAAAAAAAGAATTCCTACATCCGACAACACTTCTTCTGAACCCTTGATAAGTTCTTGGGCTGCTTCCCAGGGCGCAACATGAACCATATTGCTACAAAGAACCATATCTACTTGCGTAACAGGCCAAGGCCTTGTCATTACATCTAAATCCAGGGGGCTTTTGATATTAGCAAGCTTCGCCCGGTCCATTCTGGCCTGTATGGAAACACGAAAATCAGGGTCTGGATCAGAAGGAATCCAATCTAGACTGTCTAAAACGGAAGCAAAATGGACAATATGCTGTCCTGTACCGCTGGCCACCTCAAGCACTTTTCCAGCAGATGGAACACACCCTTTTAGCACCTCAAGAATCGCTTCTTTATTCCGCTCGGCAGCTGGCATGCTCCAAAGACCAGCAGGATTTTTAGTGCCATAGGGCCTATTCATATCAAACTCTGTACTAATGACCACAAAACTTTTAGTTTAAGCTACTTCTTAGCTCTGTTGGCTGCCGTGACTATTGCAGCAGCTAAAAGCGCTATGCCAACCGAAAGCCCAATAGCTGCCCCAACAGAAGCCCCAATACCAGGCACGCCAAAAAAAGCGCCAAATATTATGCCGAATATAACGCCGATAATTACCCCAGCAGGGAGAGCAGCAACGCCCCAAACTGGAAAAAATTTCTGACGACTTAGCCTCGCTCGTTGTTCTGTCACACCTTTCGCTCTGTTGATTTCAACCAGGAAGCCCAACCTTCTGGCAGTTTTTTAACCCCTAACACAGTCATGAATTTCTTAGGGCTCAACGGCACAATCTTGTACTGGCCGTTTACTAATAAATCGCCTGATTCGTTTCTTGCCTCATTGTGGACGGTTTGAACCCTTCCTGCTTCGGCTAGATTCGGTATGGTTGCTGAAAGATATAGAGGTTCGCCTTCTCTCGCAGGACGATGATATGTGACTTGTGCCGATCTCAAGAGCCAAAGCGCCTTCGGCCCTTTTGTTAGCATCATCCCCGACCAGCAAGCAATGCAATCAAGAGCTGTAAAAACAATGCCGCCATGTGTAATGCCGGGAAATCCAATTAAAGAAGCATCCGGCAAAAAAAGCCCTATGATTTTTTCTGGGTCATTCGGATCATAATTAACCTTTAGCTTTAACCCTTGGCTATTGGATGGACCACACCCAAAACACACACTATCAGTAATCAGCCTCTCATTTAGCGCTTGCTCTGACAAAGCATTTACTCCATTAACTCTTTGATTGCATCGCAATCTTGAGGAGCTTAATTATTTCTTCGTCAGCTGGAAAACGCCCTTCCTTGTCTTTTGAAAAAATAGATTCGCTATTAAAAAGAATATTGAATACACCATTGCTCCCCTCAATAAGCCTCACGTCGATGTCTAATTTTTTCTTTATTTTTGCCTCCAGACCGGTGGCAGCTGAAAGATAATTTCAACGTCCACAATATTTAATTATGACACTCATAACCCACCTCACCCATTTAATAGCATTCCGATAGTCTTCAACGATAGAAAAGCCATAAAAATGAATAACCCGGTCATTATGAGCGCCATAATCCATCTAGCAGCTTTTGACAACTTATATCTCATTCTATCAATAAACGTTATGCCTACTTTCATCTCATCTATGGGAGCAGAAAACATCTGTCCCACCACTAACAGGCACAACATCCACAACATTATTGCAATTGAAATTAGCGAAAAAGCCTGAGTTCCATAAGGCTCTCCAAAAAACAAGAGCCCAAGAAATACGAAAATAGCTCCTAATGCCAGACTCCAGATTATGAGCCTATTAGCATAAAGATATCGGCCAAGAACACTATAAAATTTAAGCATGAGCTTTCCTCAGCACTATTCTAAACTGATAAAAGCGGTGGCTGTTGTTGTTTTGATGGCTTCGTTATAGATAGCTGTTATTCAGCCTAAGTCATCAGTTCTAGCCAAACGAATTTCCATCTTATTATCGTGTCTTAATACAAAGTATTTTTTCTGGCGGCCCATTTGATGGTGCCCATATCAAAGCATGTTGATACTCTCAGTATGATTGAACCCGATGATACGAAGCGCTTCTTGAAGTTGGCTATCATCGCTTAACTCAATATCGCTGTCTAAACCACGATACTGACGCTTTGGATCCTGCTCTACCACAACGAAATCCGGCATGATTCCCGTGCCATTTATAGAATCTCCGGAAGGCGTGAAATAATGCGAGGTGGTTAATTTTAAGGCTTCGCCATTTGCCAGCGGAATAACCGTCTGAACGGAGCCTTTACCATAAGTCTGTTCTCCAACTAGGCGCGCACGATCATGGTCTCTTAAAGCTGCAGCAACAATCTCCGAAGCAGACGCAGATCCATTATTTACCAGCACTGCAACATCTATCCCTGAGAAAGTGTCGCCTGGTGTTGCATGTTTCTCAAAACTCGCATCTTTCATGCGTCCACCAACGCGCACAATCAATCCTTGTTCAAGAAAAGCGTCTGCCACTTCAACAGCTGCATCTAAAACACCGCCAGGATTATTTCGAAGATCTAGAACAATCCCGCTTAATTCATTGCCGTCGTCCAAAACACTAAAGGCTTCTTTAAGTTCTTTCCCAGTGCTGTCTGAAAAACCCATAACCCTTATGTAGCCATAACCTCTACCAAGGCGCTCAGATCTTACTGTTTTAACCTGAATATCTGCCCTAGTTAAAGCAAAGCGTAATATTTCATCCAACCCCTTTCTCTTTAACTCTAAAGTAACTGATGTTCCAGATTGCCCACGCATTCTGTTTACAGTTGCTTCTGCATTTTCTATATCTACAGGCACATCATTGACTGACATCACAATATCGCCCGACAGAATTCCAGCCCGCTGTGCTGGCGTCCCGTCTAACGGCGCAATAACTTTTACTTGACCGTCCTCAAGACTGATATCAAGACCAACTCCAGTATATTGTCCGGTTGCACTTATCCGAATGCCCTCATAATCGTCAGCACTCAAAAATCGGGAATGGCTGTCAAGGCCTTCCAGCATTCCGCCTATAGCCCTTTCTATCAGCACAGAACCATCTAGCTCATCTACATACTCATCACGAAGGCTTTCAAATACTTCGGCTAGAAGGCTAATATGGTCTTCGGATAAAGAGCTAGAAGAAAAGTCAGCATATCTATTGCCTTCTTTAAGCAAATACCCGCCCGCAGAGGCCGCAAACCCGGCCACAGCGCCAAGCACCATCATTAAAATAATTCTACCTTTCAATAACATAGATAGAACATGCCCTTGTTTCTGGACTGGGCACCTTAGCACACGAAAATATCCCCTTAAATATTCTCGTACTATCTTTCATTCGTTGGAGCCAACCATAACTCCGGATCCATAGGCAATCCCTCATGTCGAATTTCAAAATATAGCGCTTGGCGGATCTGTCCCCCAGAATCTCCTACCTGTGCAATTGCTTCGCCCTGCGCCACCCAGTCTCCAGATTCTTTCAGGATAGTTTCATTGTGCCCATAAAGACTCATGTAGCCATCACCATGATCAACTATCACTAATAGCCCTAACCCAGGCAACCAGTCTGCATATGCTACACGGCCGTGATGTATAGCCCTGACAGGCGTCCCTGATGGCGCACCGACAAGCACCCCATTCCATGTCAACTGACTTTCTTCGCGTGAATCTCCATAGCTGTTAATAAGAGGTCCAGAAACAGGCCAAAGCAAAGCGCCTTTAATGCGCTCAAAACCTACATCTAAGTCAATAGGAAAGTCAGACAACAATGCTCTAACCTCCTCAATAACCTGTCTTAGTCTTTCCTCCTCTTCGCGTAATCGAGCGATATCACCGCCTGCACCTAATATGTCTGTATCAATGAGATTAATCACTGTTTGGCGCTCTTGGCGAGCGGCTTCAAGCTCTAATAGCCCTGTCTCTTGGGCGACCTCCAAGTCCAGAAGACGTGAAAGAGCATCGCGACTATTACTCTCTAGCTCGACTAAGTTAGCAGTCTCAGCGATGACTATATTGACTCGATCTCTACGAGCCCGATTAAGATAATCATAATAGACCATCATCCTACCCAAGCGCGCCGGATTCTCCTGATTCAAGAGCAACTTTAGTTTTTCCTGTCTGCCAGATAGATAATTCATCCGAATCTGGTTGGACAAGGCATCACGCTCTCCGATGAGTTGCGCCTCCGCTGCCTCTATCTCTAGCCCTAAGGCCTGGGTTTGTTCTTGCTGGCCCCTAAGCTCTTCCTGAATAAACCTCAACTGCTTGGAGCTAGATGAGATTTCAACTTCTACTTGCCTTAGTACACGGTGGTTTCTATCGCGCTCCACATTTTGCTCGGCTAACTTCTCTTCTAGAAATCTGATCTGGTTACGTACAACCTCTAAACTTTCTTCCTCAGGAGATTGCGCTAAAGCAGAACAAAACATACAACACCACATTACCGTGAAAGCTTGAATATCGTTCAAGCGACTATGTTTATATTTATTCATGGCGTAGTACAGTTTAGCGAGTGAATTTTAGAAATGCTCGGCTGTTATACTCACGCGCCCTGGAGTTGCGGTACCTTCGGAGAAATAAATGGACCAACTGGTAGAATTTGCAGATAACAACAGGCTTCTTGTTCTAGCGCTGCTGGCTTCATGGGCAGGTGTGATGTTTTACGAAATGAAGCTCAAAGCCACCACACTTTCTCAAGTTTCCACTACTGATGCGGTTCGTATTATCAATAAAGGCGCCACTATTATTGATGTCCGGGCTGATGATGCATATGAAACAGGACACATTGTTAATGCCAAGAATATTACGCTTAGCGCTATTCAGGCTGACCAAAATGTAAACAAAAAAAAGAGCAAGCTACTATTAACCGTTTGTGAAAATGGAATCAACTCTAGTAAAGCAGCAAACCTTCTTCGTAAGGCTGGGTTTGAAAACGCTTTTAGTCTAAAAGGTGGGCTACGACAATGGCGTACCGATAATATGACACTGGTCAAATGAACGCAGACGGCCCAAGCTCTAGCCATGTTGTTATCTATTCTTCGCCTCTATGTGGATATTGTGATGCAGCAGTGCGTCTTCTAAAAATGAAGGAAGCAGCATTTCTTAAGATAAATGTGTTACAAAACCCACAGAGCAGAGAAGAGATGGTTAAACTAAGCGGGCGTAAAACTGTCCCTCAAATCTTTATTGGCGGACAACCGATCGGCGGTTACACCGAACTAAATGAATTAGAAATAACAGGAAAATTGAGCTCACTACTAGTAGAAGCGTCCTAACGATATTACGATCACTACAAAACCTAATTAGCTCAGCATATTACGGAGACTCTCAAGTATATGACAGAAAAAAAGTCTGCGGACAATCAAAACAAACAGCTTGTGTTACAGAAAATCTATATTAAGGATTTCTCTTTTGAATCACCTAGGGCACCTGAGATATTCAAAGCTGATATGTCTCCACAAACTGAACTAAATATTAGATCAAGCTCTAAGGAAGTAGGAGAAAATGCTCAAGAGGTTAGCCTTACCCTTACTGTCGAAGCCAAAGAAAACGATAAAGCACTGTTTCTAGTAGAACTAGAGCAAGCTGGTGTATTTATTATGCAAGGCTATACGGAAGAGGAGCGCCAGATGCTGGTTGGAAGCTACTGCCCTAATGCGTTGTACCCCTTTGCTCGGGAGGCTGTTTCCGATGTGGTCACACGTGGTGGTTTTCCACAATTATTGTTGCAGCCCATTAATTTTGACGCTCTTTACGCTAAAGCAATGCAAGAACAGTCGCAAAAAAATGGCGATCAAAGCTCGGCCCCTTCCAAGGCTACTCATTAGGTAGCTGAGCTACTTCCATTAACTTACCTAACCGAATTGCTGTCTTAGGTTCCGGCTCTTGGGGTACGGCACTAGCCATTCACTTCGCGCGTATAGGTCGCCCAACAATCCTATGGGGAATTGAGGAAGAAGAGATCAAAGCTATGGATCGGAGCCGGTACAATGACCTGTATCTGCCAGACGCACACTTTCCTGACGCTCTGCAAGTTACGACTAATATTGATGATGCGCTCATTGGGGCCGAAGATGTTCTAATTGTAGTTCCTAGTCACGCGCTTCGAGAAACCCTTGAGAGATTAAAAAACTCCTCTCAACCTATTAAGCATTTAGCCTGGGCAACAAAGGGATTTGAAACTGAAACCGGGCTGCTGCCGCATCAGGTGGTTAGGCAGGTAATGGGCACAAGCTTACCAATGGCCGTTATCTCTGGCCCAACCTTTGCATCCGAGGTAGCAGCAGGATTGCCTAGCGCTGTATCCATAGCCTCAACAACCGAAGCTAATGCGAATCGTCTTGCTCAAGCTATCAGCACAGATACTTTCCGCGCCTATACAGCTAAAGATATCGTTGGTGTCGAGGTTGGCGGCGCTACTAAAAATGTTCTTGCGATCGGAGCAGGAATATCCGATGGACTAGGCTTTGGAGCCAATACTCGTATAGCCATGATAACGCGCGGACTAATCGAAATGACACGGCTTGGGTTAGCCTTAGGCGCCCAGAAAGACACCTTTATCGGACTATCCGGTATGGGTGACCTTGTTTTGACTTGTTCAGATGATCAGTCTCGCAATCGCCGTTTTGGGCTGGGCCTTGCTGATGGCACCAGTGTTGAAGGTCTGCGCAGAAAAATCGGGCAAGTTGTTGAAGGCTACTATGCAGCAAAAGCAGTTTACAAAGTAGCAAAAAAACTAGAAGTAGAAATGCCGATTGTCGAGCAGATATATCGGGTCATTTATGACAAGCTCGAGCCAAAAGAAGCCGTGGCTAATCTATTAGGACGCCCCCTAACCCCCGAATAAATTTATCTGCCTTATGCAATCTCATTAAAGCCTTGCTGCCTCCATGCTTCATAAAGAACTATAGCTGCAGCATTGCTCAAGTTGAGACTACGATTTCCATGCTTAAGAGGAATTCTAAGGATCTTTTCAGGAGGCATACTAGTTAGCACCTCTTTGGGTAACCCTCGGGTTTCTGGTCCAAAAAGAAATGCGTCACCAGGCGCAAACTTTCTGTCGAAAAAACTATTTTCTCCCTTAGTGCTTAGGGCAAAAACTCGTCTCGGTTGAAGCGTCTCCAGGCATTTTTCGAGTGATACATGCTCCATCACACATGTTAATTCATGGTAATCAAGCCCTGCCCGTCGAAGGCTTCGTTCTTCCATTTGAAACCCGAGTGGATGTATCAGGTGTAATGCTGCTCCAGCATTGGCGCAAAGACGAATAATATTCCCCGTATTTGGGGGAATCTCAGGTTGGTATAAAATTAAATGAAACACTTGGGTATTCTATGGCCTAAGTCGTCATGCTCCGACATAATGAGATCATCAAAATGCCCATATCACATCAAACATGAGTGGCCCCCTTGCACTGGAATTCTGTGGGCTAAAATTGTCCTCTCCTGTGATACTTCTATCAGGATGTGTTGGGTTTGGCGAAGAATACACCCGAATAGAAGGTTTCTCTAACCTTGATGTTGGCGCTATCGTATTAAAGGGCACAACACTGGAGCCGCGTTTAGGCAATCCTGCCCATCGCGTATGGGAAACACCTTCTGGCATGCTTAATGCTATTGGCCTACAAAACCCAGGTGTTAAAAAAGTCGTTACAGATATTCTCCCAAACTTAAATTTTGATGAAACACGGTTTATTGCAAATGTTTGTGGCTCCACCATAGAAGAATATGCAGAAGTTACACGTTATTTTGATGATTCCCCGATTGATGCAATGGAAATCAATATTTCATGTCCTAATGTAAAAGAAGGTGGCGTAGCTTTTGGCAATAATCCGGATATGTCCGCGCGTGTCGTTGAAGCCTGCCGAAACCTTACAAACAAACCCCTAATAACAAAATTATCGCCAAATCAAACCGATATCGCTGCAAATGCTAAGGCATGCATTAATGTTGGCACTGATGCCTTTTCAGTTATCAACACCATAATGGGCATGGCAATTGACATCGAGACACAGAAACCCATCATCGGTAATGTACAAGGAGGCCTCTCTGGGCCTGCAATTCGTCCAATTGCCCTGCTGAAGGTTCACCAAGTCTATGATGTTGCTGCGCTACATGGCATACCCATCATAGGACAGGGCGGAATGGAAACTGCGTCTGATGCTATCGAGTTTTTATTGGCAGGTGCTACTACAGTGGGATTAGGTACAGGGCTTTTTTATGATCCGCTAGCGGCAAAAAGGATTAATACGGGCATTGAGAATTATCTTAGGACCCATGATTTTGAATCTGTCTCTGACATCGTTGGCGGTCTAGATTTAGGTGGGATAAGAAAGTAAAACTAGCGCATATGTAGCTCAACCACGTCTGCATCAGCCAACAGATGTTCTGGCCCAACTTGCTGCCCATCATAGACTTCCTTTCCCCAGGCGCGGGCATATTTGAGCGATCCAGCTAAATCCTTATGGACTAGACGTGCTACATCCAATACGTTCGAACCTCTACGAAGAGTAAAAGGCTTATCCTTTTGTGGTGGTTTTCCAGGCGCCTTAGTGTAAACACGGATGATATTTAAGCCATCAAAAAGCAACTCTCCAACCTTTTGAAGCCCTTCTCCGCTATGCGTTGAAGTAACTAGAGATGGAAATTCAATATTTAGCAAATCCTTTAGCGCCTGTAATACGGCTGGATCAGGATCCAGGTCATATTTGTTTGCAATGAGCAGAGTTGGCAAAGTAACACGAAAGGGGTCTGGCTCTTCTTTATCCTCTAAAGCAAGTTCACGGCTGGAGGATAACCACTGTTCCAATAAGGCAACTTTTATCTCTTTTAGGCGATCCAAAATGACCTCAACATGTTCTGTACACTCAGGATCAGCAATATCCAATACCAATAATGCCGCATCCGCGGGATGTAAGGCCTCCATCAACCAACTTTCCATGTAATCGGCTGATAATGGCGGCAGATCTATTAGCTGAAAACTTATGTCCTCAAACGGCAACATGCCCGGCATTGGCTCATGGGTTGTAAAAGGATAAGTGCCAATCTCTGCCCTAGACCCAGTAAGCTTTGCATGAAGGCTAGACTTGCCTGAATTTGGCGGCCCCAACAAGGCGATTTGGGCAGCGCCCTCTTTGCGCACGCTATGAACAGGTCCGGAACGGTTACCGCCTTTCTTAGGCCCAACAAGTTGCTCGGACAGTTGTTTAATACGGCTTTTAATATCTGCTTGGAGGTTTTCTGTCCCTTTATGCTTAGGAATTGTGCTCAGCATTTCCTTAAGGCATGCCAAACGTTCTCGCTCATCACGAGCTGAACGAAACTCTTGTTCAGCTTTCTTGTACGCTGGACTTAGATTGGTAGGCATGTTGTCCTCTTATTGAGCCATTATGCTCTAGCCTATTACTATAGGCATGCCTATGACCTAATAATTAGCATATCCGATTGTAACCACCTTTTTACTGGACGCTCTATTGAATATTCATCCGACATCAATCATTTCAAATGAGGCAACTATCGCATCAGAAGTAACGATAGGTCCTTATGTAGTCATAAAAGGCAAGGTCTCAATTGGACCTAATACAGTCGTGGAATCTCATGTAAGGCTTGGCAGCGCATATGGAGAGGTGTTAATCGGTGCGCATAATCATATACAGAGCGGGGCGATGTTGGGAGCTCCACCCCAAGAATGGGGGTACAAGAAAAGCTATACAAAACTAGTAGTAGGTGATCACACTCGAATAGGAGAAGGAGCATCCCTGAATCTAGGAAGCGATAAAGGCACTGGCATCACTAAAGTAGGGGACCGCGTTTTCATCATGGCGTACGCGCATGTGGCCCATGACTGTCAGGTTGGAAATGATGTTGTACTAACAAATATGGCACAACTAGCGGGACACTCCATTATCGAAAAAAATGCAATTGTTGGCGGGTGCTGTGTCGTTACGCAGTTTGTGCGCGTCGGAGAATATTCGTTTCTTGCTATAGGCGCACACGCTAATAAAGATATTCCTCCTTATACCATTGCTGATGGACACTGGGCCATTCCTAAAGCATTTAACAAAATTGGCTTAAAAAGAGCAGGTCTATCGGAAACAAAACGCCGCAATATTGACCGTGCAATTCGTGTTTTTTTGAAACCTTCTCTAACTATTTCTGAAGTCATAGAGAAGATTGAGACAGATTGTGAGCATGATGAATATACTGCGCACCTAGTGCAGTTTCTCTCTAGTTCAAAACAGGGCCTTGCACGTAAATGACTAATATTAGAACAGCCGTCATCGGTGTAGGGCACCTAGGGGCCTACCATGCAGAAAAATATTCTCTTATCGACAATGTTGACCTTGTTGCTGTGTGCGATATTAATAAAAGCATTGGCGAAAAGATCGCCTTAAAACATGGGGTCACTTTAATTTCCAACTATAAAGAATTACTAGGGAAAATAGATGCAGTAACTATTGCTACAGACACTTATACACATTTTGAGCTTGCATCTTTTTTTTTAAAAAATGGCGTCCATGTGTTAGTCGAAAAACCGATAACTACAACTAGCGAAGAAGCTAAAAAACTAACCATGCTTGCCGAAGATAACGATCTTAGACTACAGGTTGGACATATTGAGCGTTTTAACCCGGCATTGGTTTCAGCACAAAAAAAACTGGGCAAGGTCCAGTTCATTGAATGTCATCGACTTGCGCCCTTTAAAGGAAGAGGTGCGGACGTTGATGTTATTTTAGACCTGATGATTCACGACCTTGATGTAATACTCTCCTTGGTTGAAGGCAGCCCTCGTAGCGTGTCAGCGATAGGCATTTCAGTAATCACCAATAGTGTAGATATAGCAAACGCGCGAATAGAGTTTAATACCGGCGCAATAGCAAACGTTACTGCATCTCGAGTATCAACAAGCGTTCAACGAAAATTTCGAGTTTTCCATGAAGGGCAATACCTATCCATCGATTTTGGTGAAGGAAAACTTCAATTGGTTATAAAAGAAGATACAGATGACAATAACCAAAATTCTTTAAAAGAACAGCGATGGTCTTTGGAAAAAGGTGATGCTCTTTTGGCTGAAGTTCAAGCTTTTATTACCGCTATTCAAGAAGGTATCCCATGCCAGGTCAGTGGCTATGACGGGGTCATGGCTCTAAAACTTGCCGAAAGAATTATCTCGGACATATCCAAACGTACGCCTTGATTTAACCGTTAGACTTTTGACGTCAAGCGCCTAATTATCAAGACCTAGCTCCTTGATTTTTCGGGTTAAGGTATTTCTTCCACAGCCTAACAGTCTTGCCGCTTCAAGGCGCTTTCCGTCTGCACTACGCAAAGCTGCTTCGATCAGTGTTCGTTCAAAAGCTGGCAAGGCCTTAGTAAACAATGGCGCCGTTGGCGAAGATGACAATTGCTCTTCTGCCCACTGCGCAAGACTTTGCGTCCAATCATCATTGGAATACAGTCCTTCTCCTCCCAGTTCCGACGGGAAATCAGCAGTGACTATTTCCGAGCCAGCAGCAGTAATCATTAAGCGCCGGCACATGTTAACTAACTCACGAACATTACCAGGCCAATCGTAATGCAACATTGCCTGTGAAGCGCCAGAACTTAGTGTTTTTGGTCCCACACCGAGCTCTCTAGCTGCCTGATTAAGGTATACGCCAGCAAGTGTAGTTATATCTTCTTTGCGATCACGCAAAGGGGGAACATCTATTCCCATTACATTGAGGCGGTGGAAAAGATCCTCACGAAACTTCCCAATATTTACAGCATTACTAAGATCTTGGTTAGTGGCTGCTATGACTCTTACATTAACCCTGACAGACTTCTGCCCACCAACGCGGAAAAACTCGCCTTCTGCTAAAACACGTAACAAATGTGTCTGAAGCTCGACTGGCATATCACCAATCTCATCTAAGAATAGAGTCCCTCCCTCAGCTTGCTCAAACCGACCTATTCGACGTTCAGAGGCGCCCGTGAATGCGCCTTTCTCATGACCAAACAATTCTGATTCTAATAAGTCAGGCGTAATAGCTGATGTGTTTAGAGCGATAAATGGCGCATCCGCACGGGGTGAGTTTTCATGTAGTGCCCGAGCCACAAGCTCTTTCCCTGTGCCAGACTCACCAGTAATTAAAACGGTCATGCTTGAGCGTGATAAACGGCCAATAGCTCGAAATACTTCTTGCATCGCTGGGGCTTGCCCAATCATTCTTGGGGCGCTCTTTATTCCATCTGCTTTTTGGTGTCCAGATATCTGGCCTGCAGCTCTTGAAACTAAATCTATTGCGTCATCAATATCGAAAGGTTTAGGCAAATACTCAAATGCTCCGCTCTGATAAGAGGACACCGCACTATCAAGGTCTGAGTGTGCTGTTATGACAATAACAGGAATGTCTTCATTGCGAACACGGAGAGTTTCCATTAGCTCTAGGCCTGTCATATCAGGCATACGAATATCTGTGATAATGACGTCTGGTTTATCCTTATTTAGCGCCCGAAAAAAAACTTCTCCTGACTCAAAACTACGTGGCTCCATTTGTGCCTGCTTAAGCGCTTGCTCTAAAACCCAACGAACTGATTCGTCATCGTCTACAACCCATACTGAAAGCATAGAAGCAGCCACTAGCTTGGCCCATGCTCATTAGATATTGCTGGCAGAAACATTTGGAACTTCGTCGAACCAGGATTGCTTTGAAACTCTATTAGGCCCCCATTACGACTGACAAGATCCTGCGCAATGGTAAGGCCAATGCCAGTACCTGTACTACGCCCTGTTACCAAAGGATAAAAAATGGTCTCCTGCAACTCATCAGGTATCCCGGGACCATTGTCTTCAACTTCGGCACATAAAACCAGGCGATGCCTTTCCCCGCTAAGCGTATAGTTGTTAAACGCCCTTGTCCTAAAAATTAACAGGCCTTTTGAGCCTATAGCATGCAAACCATTCTTTGCGATATTTAAAAATGCTTGTATTAACTGATCCCGATCTGCCTTTGTGAGCGGCAAACTTGGATCATAGTCTCTTTGTAATTGGACACCCTCGGGTCTCTCTGCATCTATTAATTTAGCCACATGCTCAGTGACCTCATGAAGATTAAAGACCTCTTCATTTGACTGCCTTCCAGCATCAAGGATGCTATCAACTAATGAGGCTAAACGATCAGCTTCATCAATGATCACCTTCGTGTAGGCTTTCAAGTCATCTGTAGGTAATTGACGAGCTAAAAGCTGGGCCGCTCCTCGTAAACCTCCAAGTGGATTCTTAACTTCGTGTGCTAATTGTTTAACAATGCGTCGGCTTACACGACGTTGTATTCCTAGTTCCGCTTCACGACGAATCTGGCGATCACGCTCTGTATCAAAAAGCTCTAAAACTAACTGATCCGCTAATCCTTCAAGGGGTGCGACACGGCAATCTAGTAACATCTCACGCTCGCCAACACATGTAGCGATTTCCCTTGCTCCACATGTCAACCCGCTTTCTGCTGCTCGTTGACACAACCCCAAGAAATCATCAAAAGGAGCAAAACAGTCGCTAATGGGTTTCCCACATGCCTGTGTACGGCTAACACCAAGCAAGCTCTCCGCTGATGAATTTAAGGTTATGATATTGAAATCTAAATCTAGGGCTACCACCGCGGTAGTCAGCCCCTGGAGTATTGTCTCGGAATCCAAATTAATATTCCGTAAATGTACCCTTTGAGACTTCACTGATAGCTCCGATAGATTCGGTACAACACTATAAGTGCCAACCGTGGTTGAGTGTTCGATCGACTCGCGGGACTCTTTATGAGGCCCGTATATGCTTTACGACTTGAAAAGGCTAAATGATGCCTTGTCTGTTTAGGGACTATAGTACATAGAAAACCCCACGGGATTCCGTTATCTAAAAAGCTTTTTAAGCTCTAGTGATTAGAAAACACCTGCCTTCTTTGGTCTACATTGCACTAATGCTATACGCCAGATCCCTTGGTGGTTTTGACAATTGCAGCAGCAACCTTATAAGGATCCGCGTTAGATGCAGGTCTGCGATCTTCTAACCGTCCTTTCCAACCATCATCGACTGTTCCTACAGGGATCCGAATAGATGCGCCCCGATCAGAGACTCCGTAGCTAAATTCGTTGATTGACTGTGTTTCGTGCAATCCAGTTAGACGTTGGTCGTTATCTGCCCCGTAAACACTTATATGCCTTTCAATGTTTTTTCCAAATTCTTCGCAAATTTTATGAAAAACTTTTTCATCCCCGGACTCGCGCATTACGACATTAGAAAAGTTTGCATGCATTCCCGATCCATTCCAGTCTGTTGGTCCGAGTGGTTTAGGGTGCCATTCTATTGCATATCCATGTTTTTCTGCTGTTCGTTCAAGTATATACCGAGATATCCAAGTTTCGTCTCCGGCACGCTTGGCTCCTTTTGCGAACACCTGGAATTCCCACTGACCAGCAGCTACTTCTGCGTTAATCCCTTCGATGTTTATTCCTGCTTCTAGACAGGCATCAAAGTGTTCTTCAATGCAATCTCTTCCGTATGTGTTATTGGCACCTACTGAACAGTAGTATGGGCCTTGCGGTCTTGGGTAACCTCCTTCTGGAAACCCAGGTGGAAGATCCGATATCGTATCCCAAAGGAAGTACTCTTGTTCGAACCCGAACCAGAAATCTTCGTCGTCGTCATCTATGGTAGCTCGACCATTTGACACGTGGGGTGTCCCATCGGCATTTAAAACTTCGGTCATCACTAAGTAAGCATTCAACCGCAGGGGGTCAGGATAAATGGCCACTGGTTTTAGGAGGCAGTCGGAATCGCTCCCGTCAGCTTGTAGGGTAGAACTTCCGTCAAAGGACCACATAGGGCACTCTTCAAGTGTTCCACCAAAGTCTGACGCAATACGTGTTTTGCTCCGCAGGCTCTGCGTTGGCGTATAGCCGTCGAGCCAAATATATTCCAATTTACTTTTCATGAGCTTCTTTGCTCCTCCTCAATTTGTTATGACAGTTCTTAGTAAGCCGTTTGGTCTGTTTAATTCCGTCGGTGGTCGAATACATGTTTTTAGTTTGATCTTAGAAGTTTCAGCAAATCACACAGTTTGTAACAATATAAGTTACAGGTAATATTTATGCCATACTCAAGGATCACCTAAGCTTTTGTTTTTCCTAAAAATAATCGGTTTTCCAACAAGGCTTCTGCCCCAGGATGGTGCGATTAATGCATATGATGCCCTATTTGAGTGCCGAAGTGGAAATTTTATAGCATTTAACAATAACTACTGGGGCTAGCATTCTAACTATATACTGGCGTCAATTTTTAGGCCGCCCTGTTGTTGTGGCGGGAGAGTTCAATGGATTTAATGGATAAGTTAGTCTCACTTGCCAAGCGTAGAGGGTTTATCTTTCCCTCCAGTGAAATTTATGGAGGCCTTAGTGGCTGTTGGGATTATGGTCCATTGGGGGTTGAGCTAAAACGTAATGTCAAAGAGGCTTGGTGGCAGGATATGGTTAGCCGTCATGATGAAACGATGTTCATTGATGATGGGCCATCGGCATATTCTATGGTAGGAATCGATAGCTCTATTTTAATGAATCCGCGCGTTTGGCAGGCTAGCGGACATGTTGATGGGTTCAGCGATCCAATGGTGGACTGCCGCGAGACCCGTAACCGGTATCGTGCTGACCAGATGGTGGTTTTTGGTCTAGTGGAAAGCGACCAAACTAATAAACCAATTGACGATAATACAATATTATTCGCGGCTCCCGGAGAACTAGGGTCAACAGCTGAGGAGGAGTTATTAGCTTCTCATAAAAAGCAGGTTTCTAAAATAAGGAAAGCTCTTGGTAGCTTTAAGATGATACAAATACCTGGGGCTTTATCTGATGCGGCTTTACGAGCTAGAACGCTAGCTCCTGGAGCATCAGAACCAGGAACATTAACGGAGCCGCGTGCGTTTAATCTTATGTTTGAAACACATGTCGGAGCTCTAAAGGATAGCTCTAGTACCGCCTATTTAAGACCAGAAACTGCGCAAGGGATTTTTGCGAATTTTAAAAATGTATGTGATACAGCACGAGTGAGGCTGCCTTTTGGAATTGGACAACTAGGCAAGGCTTTTCGTAATGAAATAAACCCTCGTAACTTTACGTTTAGAAGTCGTGAGTTTGAACAAATGGAGATTGAATTCTTCTGTAAGCCGGAAGAAGCCAGCATTTGGTACCAATATTGGCGCGATAGGCGTTATAACTGGTACATCGGTCTTGGCATTGATAAGGCTAAACTTCATTTGAGAGAACATGAAAAGAGTGAATTAGCTCACTACGCTGAATCATGTGCTGATGTAGAGTATGAGTTTCCTTTTGGAATAAGCGAACTTGAGGGCATTGCAAACCGAACTGATTTTGATCTCCGTCAACATATGGAGCACAGCAGAAAAGATCTTAGATATCTAGATGATCTTGAGCCAGATAAGGAGAAAAGGCGCTTCCTTCCATATGTTATCGAACCCTCAGCAGGAGCAGACCGTGCAACACTTGCCTTTTTATGCGATGCCTATACAGAAGATAAAATTAGCGGTGAGACTCGAACAGTCTTAAGACTTCACCCCAGATTAGCGCCTATAAAGGCGGCTGTCTTTCCTCTTGTAAAAAAGGATGGAATGCCTGATAAAGCTCTCACTATTTATCGCGAATTACGTAAACAATTTACTAGCTCTTATGATGAAAAGGGGGCTATAGGAAGGCGGTACCGACGCCAAGACGAAGCTGGCACACCATTTTGTATAACTATTGATGGCGATACTATGGCCAATGGTACGGTCACGCTACGCGAGCGTGATACATGCGAACAAATCCGCTTACCAGCAACCGAGCTTTTAGCATATATAAATGAACGGCTTGATGAATGACTGTATAGCACTTAATAAAAGACCAACGGAATTAAATATGTCGGCCCAGCGAAGGTTTGTCATATTAGATCGGGATGGTGTCATAAATCATGACTCAGCCCTTTATATCAAGTCTCCTGAAGAATGGCGTCCAATTGCAGGGAGCCTTGAGGCCATATCAGCACTTGGACAGGCTGGGATAGAAGTGGCTGTAGTATCAAATCAGTCCGCTATAGGTCGTGGGCTAATATCCGAAGAAATGCTAAAGAGCATCCATATGAAAATGACTCGCGAGGTTGAAAAAGCAGGGGGACGCATAGCTGGCATTTATTACTGCCCTCACCATCCAAACGATGCGTGTGACTGCCGAAAACCAGCGCTTGGAATGATTAAGCGCCTTGAACATGAACATGGAATTCTTGTTAAGGGTATGCCATTAATTGGGGATAAACCGACAGATATTGAGCTGGCTAAACGAGCAGGCGCGCGTCCCATTTTGGTGCGCACAGGATATGGCGAGAACAGTTTGAGCTCTATAGACAGGTCAGTGGCTGTCTATGAAAACCTTGCCTGTGCTGTTAAAGCTTTGTTAGCCGAAGGCACAACATGAACGTTCTGAAACAGTGGTTAGGCTCTGTTTTGTTTACCTTATATCTCTTCTTCTCTTTGCCGCCATATGCATTCTTAGTGGTTATTACAGCTCCTTTTTTCACGCGCTCTAAAAGCATGCGCATTGCTGTTGCTTGGGTTGAATCGGTCTTTTATATGTTGGACCTACTATGCGACCTTAATTATTCTGTTGAAGGAGAGCAACATCTGCAAGGAGAAAATACTGTAATACTAATGAAGCACTCTTCCGCTTGGGAAACTCTCGCTCAATTTAAACTTTTTCCTGAACAAACGTGGGTTCTAAAACGGGAGTTGATGTGGGCACCATTTCTTGGTTGGGCGCTAAGCGTATTTAAACCAATTGCAATTAACCGTCAGGACGGAAAAAACGCTGTAGAACAGGTGATTGAACAGGGCTGTGCTCGGTTAAAGGAGGGCCTTTGGGTTGTTGTATTTCCTGAGGGAACCCGCGTGCCATTAGGCGTCACAAAACGGTATGGTTTGGGCGGAGCTCTTCTAGCCAAATCGGCAGAAAAACCTGTCATTCCGGTTGTTCATAATGCAGGGAATTTCTGGCCTCGAAGAGGGTGGCTAAAACGCCCTGGAACTATACAAGTTGTAGTTGGCAAGCCAATACCTAGTGTCGCAAAATCCGCTCGGTCCTTGAATGAAGAAGCTCAGTCTTGGATAGAAAAAACTCTTGGTGAGCTCAATTAATGTCGCTGCCTTTACTAGACATCTAGATTGGATGCAGACAAGGCATTTCGCTCGATGAACTCACGTCGTGGCTCAACATTATCTCCCATAAGCGTAGTGAATATTTCGTCTGCGCCAACAGCATCCTCTATACGTACTTGAATCAACCTTCTCGTTTCAGGGTTTACTGTGGTATCCCATAATTGATCCGGGTTCATCTCACCAAGGCCTTTATAGCGCTGAATGTTCTGGCTCTGCTTAGCTTGGTCCATCAACCAGTCTATGGCCTCTGGAAAAGTAGTTGGCTCTGCCCTCTGTTTACCCCGCGTTAAATAAGCGCCTGGTTCTAATAAATCCTTTAGCTCAACGCCGATCGTTGCAATACGCTTATACTCTGGAGAACCAAAAAACCCTTGATGAATAATGCTTGTCGCTGTTAACCCATTATGCTCCCTTGTAACGACTAGAGTTTTATCTTCCTCCGCAACATTGTCACACCTCACATGAAACCTAGGGCCAGATCCATTCGAAACAAAGAGATGGCTTTCTAGTTGTTGAATCCACTCCGCGATAGCGACGTCATCCATTTCATTGAGCTCAGATATCATCGGCAAATACATCATGGCTTTGAGAACTTCCTCACCATATCTTCTACTCCAGCGTTCAATAATAGACTTAACCTCCATGTACTTTGATGCAAGAACCTCTAATGCTTCTCCTTGTATAGCAGGCGCATCAGAACTCATGTGTAATTCTGCTCCGTCTAAAGCATTTGCCAAAATCAGCGCATTAAGTTCAGCATCATCTTTAACGTACTGTTCTGCCTTACCGCGCTTAACCTTATAGAGAGGCGGTTGGGCAATAAAAACATGTCCACGTTCTATAAGTTCTGGCATCTGACGATAAAAAAATGTCAAAAGAAGCGTCCGTATGTGCGAACCATCTACATCGGCATCCGTCATGATGATGATTTTGTGATACCGCAAATTGTCTGCATTAAAATCAGCCAGACCAATTCCACAGCCAAGAGCAGTAATCAGAGTGCCTACTTCAGCTGATTGCAGCATCTTATCAAAGCGGGCTTTCTCAACGTTCAAAATTTTACCCTTCAATGGAAGGATTGCTTGCGTTCTACGATCCCTCCCCTGTTTAGCAGATCCGCCAGCTGAATCTCCCTCAACTAAAAATAATTCTGATAATGCAGGATCTTTTTCTCGGCAGTCGGCAAGCTTGCCAGGTAAACCAGCCACATCAAGAGCGCCCTTCCGTCTCGTCATTTCGCGCGCCTTACGTGCTGCGTCTCTTGCCCGTGCAGCTTCGATTAGCTTTCCAACTATAATTTTTGCTTCTGCTGGATGTTCAAGAAGGAAGTCTTCTAGCAGCTGTCCTACGACAGACTCTGTTGCTCCTTTAACCTCAGACGAAACCAGCTTATCTTTTGTTTGGGAAGAAAACTTTGGGTCTGACAGTTTTACTGAAAGCACCGCTGTAAGGCCTTCACGGGCATCATCGCCTGTAGTAGAAACCTTTTCTTTCTTGCCTATGCCTTCGCGTTCGATGTAAGAATTGAGCGTGCGGGTTAACGCTGCTCGAAATCCTGCAAGATGAGTTCCTCCATCACGCTGAGGTATGGTGTTCGTATAACAAAACATTCGCTCTTGATAACTATCGTTCCACTGTAACGCCAATTCAACCTGAACATCATTACGTGTATCTTTAAAACATAAAACCGACGGGTGAATGCTTGTTTTATTGCGATTTAGATGCTCGACGAAGGCCTTTATTCCTCCTTCAAAACGAAAAACATCCGAACGTTCGTCCCTTTCATCCTTTAGGACTATCTTTATTCCCGAATTAAGAAAAGAGAGCTCTCTTAGTCTTTTCGCCAATAAATCATAGTCAAACCTAATATCGCTAAATACACTTGGGCTCGGCTTGAAACGAACAATGGTGCCTGTCTCTTCCGTTTCACCCACTATAGATAGAGGCTTAGCTGGCTCGCCCATATGATAGGTTTGCTCGTGCACCTTCCCAGACCGTTTAATTGTTAAAACTAACTCCTCAGATAATGCATTGACGACCGAAACCCCAACACCATGAAGCCCGCCAGATACCTTGTAAGAATTGTCATCAAACTTTCCACCAGCATGCAAAACCGTCATTATCACTTCTGCCGCGGACTTACCCTCCTCAGGATGAATATCGGTTGGCACCCCACGGCCATTATCAGAAACTGTTACAGATTCACCGGTGTGAATTGTTACTTTTATCTCGCTACAATGGCCCGCTAAAGCCTCATCAATAGAATTATCTAGCACCTCAAAGACCATGTGATGCAATCCAGTGCCATCATCAGTGTCACCGATATACATTCCAGGGCGCTTTCTGACCGCCTCTAGACCACGTAAAACTTTGATATTCTTAGAAGTATAGTCGTCCTGACTCATGATAATTCCAACAGCTAATGAACCTTCCTTATTGTACCATTTTCATCACTTGTCCTTGTTCCACGTGGAACACCGGATACCCCGTCTTAGGAGGTAAAATTGATTCTGAAAGGCCTGTGATGATCTGTTGCGCAGGGAGTTTATCCAAAGAAGATAATAGGGCATTCAGAGAAGATGCATCCAGCTCTGCTGCTGGATCATCTACCAATAACAGGCCTCCATTTTTATTCTTGGCGGCAAAAGCTTTAATCTGAGCTAAAACAAGCCCAGCGGCCACTAACTTCTGTTGCCCCCTGGAAACCTCTTCCTTAACACTACGAGATGCGAGCTTGACCAAAAAATCTGCCCTATGCGGACCAACATGAGTAGTTCCATTGCTCAAATCCCTATTATTTGATGCTTCTAGCGCCTGACAAAAATCCAAACCCTCTGGCCAACCAGGCCTGTAACTTATCTCTAGCGGGCTTCCTAGCAATTCCTCACCCAAGCCCTTTAAGGCCTCTACAAGCTCCCCTGAATAAAGTTTTCTAGCCAAATCAACCTTTTTTCCTGCCTCTAAAAGACTTGTGTTCCATACATCACTAGCTCGGCCCAATTTAAGCGCTGCATTGCGCTGGCTCAGCGCCCGCCGGTATCGCCGCCACACCTCAAGATACCCTGGTTCCACGTGGAACACCCCCCAATCTAAAAAACGGCGGCGGTCTCCGGGACCCCCTTCGATAAGCCGATGTATGTTTGGGTCTATAACA
>JAQWRR010000089.1 GCA_029243585.1 Gammaproteobacteria bacterium | reverse complement strand
CTATATGTTCTTGATGAGCCCACTATCGGATTACATATGGCAGATGTTGAAAAGTTGATTAAAGTGATTCAAAGATTAGTAGATGGTGGAAACACTCTAGTAGTTATAGAACATAACCTAGATATAATCTTAGAGGCTGATTGGGTGATAGATATGGGACCCGAGGGAGGCGACTCTGGTGGGAAAATAGTAGCTGAAGGGTCACCAGAAAGCATCATGCGTCGGAGTCGAAACTCTCATACAGCAAAGGCACTTAGATCCTTTATGGACTCTCGCACTCTAGCCATTTAATTTTAAAAGACTAGGTCGAACTAGATTTTAGTCTAGAACATGGCTTAGTAGCCCATCCCCTAGTTTTGGCTCAAACCATGTGGATTTTGGTGGCATAATTTCTCCCGCGTCCGCAACTGCCATAAGTTGCTCCATTGTAGTGGGATATAAAGAAAAAGCCGCTGAATATTTTCCGCTTCTGACAAGATTTTCAAGTTCTTTAAGACCCCTAACTCCACCAACAAAATCAAGACGTGGATCAGTTCTAGGATCTCCAACACTAAGCACAGGAGAAAGAATTCGGTCTTGAAGAAGACTTACATCAAGAAGTGCAACAGGATTGTCCGTTGGAAGTAGATGAGCGTTTAGAACTAGACGATACCATTGATTAGCAAGGAACATACCAAACATCCCTGGTTCATTTGGTTTAATTGGCTTGTCAGTAGCCTCTATATTGAAGTCTTTAGAGAGTAGGTTTAGAACTTGAGTTGGTGATAAGCCATTCAGATCACGTATGACGCGGTTATAGTCAAATATTTGCATCTCATCCTGAGGAAAAACAACTGTTAAAAAGTAGTCAAAACTTTCTCTTGATGAGGTGTTTGAAGTACGTAATTCGTTTGAAACCCGAGCCGCAGCAGCGGAGCGATGATGCCCATCCGCAATATAGATATTTTGCATCTCTTCAAAAATCGAGGTGATCATATTAATTGTCATTGCATCTTCAATGCGCCAAATAGTATGGATTACTTCATATTGACCCTTGACCTCAAATAGTGGGGTATTTTTTTTTATATCTAACAGTAGGTTCTTTAAAGATTTATTACTGCGGTAGACACTTAGTACTGGGCCAGTCTGAGCATTAAGACTCAGCATGTTTCGGGTACGGTCATCTTCTTTAGTGGGACGTGTAAGCTCATGTTTTTTAACGATATTATCGTTATATGCATCTACCGAAGCAGTAAGAGCAATACCAGTTTGTTCATGAGATCCCATTTTCATTTTATATACGTAGTATGCAGGGGTATCGTCTCTAACAAGTAGCCCATGACTTTTAAGGCGCTCAAGGTTTTCCTTGGCCTTTGCATGGATCGCCTCTGAGTTAGGATTAGTGCCTGGGGAAAACTCTGTTTCTGGACGTGATACACACAGAAAACTATTTGGACTTTCGCTAATAAGAGCTCGAACCTCTTCCTCATTAACCACATCATATGGTGGAGCTATTAAGGTGGAGGCATGTTCTGTTTTAGGACGAAGGGCTGAAAAAGGTTTAACTAAAGTATTCATGCTCTAATTATAGTTCTCACTCTGCCCAAAGGTCGTAGGAGTCAGAAGATATAACTTGGGCATTAACGATATCTCCGATTTTAAATTTGGTATTAGGTAGAAATACGTTCCCATCTATTTCAGGAGCATCCCCTTTGGAACGTCCAATTGTACGATCTTGATTCACTTCATCTACAATCACTTGGATTTTTTGACCTACTTTTTCTTGTAGTCGTTTTTCGCTTATCTCTTTTTGAAGAGCCATAAGTTTATGCCAGCGTTCAGTTTTTATTTCTTCCGGGACAGCCCCAGGGAGTTGGTTTGCAACTGCGCCGCTGACTGCTTCATATTTAAAACAACCGATCCGATCAAGTTGAGCTTCATTTAGCCATTCTAATAGATAGTCAAAATCCTCTTCCGTTTCACCAGGAAATCCAACTATAAATGTTGAGCGAATAGTTAAATCAGGTATTTGTTTGCGCCAGTTGTATATTCTATCAAGAGTTTTTGCCTCAGCAGCAGGTCGTTTCATGGATTTTAATATTTTTTGGCTTGCATGTTGAAAAGGCACATCTAGGTAGGGAAGTATTTTTTCTTCCTGGATGAGTGGGATCAAATTGTCTACATGAGGGTAAGGGTAGACATAGTGAAGCCGGACCCAGACACCAAGCTCACCTAAAGCCATGCAAAGATCCTCAAGGCGCGCTGGTATTTCCCTTTCTTTCCACTGTGAAGGAGCGTAACGGGTATCAACTCCATAAGCGCTGGTGTCCTGAGAAATTATTAGTAGTTCTTGTACGCCAGCATTCACTAGAGTTTCTGCTTCACTTAAAACGTCACTTACTGGTCTGCTAACAAGTGAACCTCTTAGTTGAGGGATAATACAAAAGCTACAACGATGGTTGCATCCCTCGGAAATTTTAAGATATGCATAGTGCCGCGGGGTAAGCTTTATGCCTTGTGCAGGAACTAAGTTTAAAAATGGGTCATGCTTTGGTGGTAATACTTCATGGATTGCTGCTACTACATTTTCATGTTGGTTTGGTCCTGTAATCGCTATAACATCTGGGTGCGCATGCCGAATCAATTCAGCTTCTGCTCCTAAGCATCCTGTTACAATGACTTGACCGTTTTTTGTCATTGCTTCTCCAATCGCTTCTAGTGATTCTTTTCTGGCAGAATCCAAAAATCCACAGGTATTTACAACAACCAAATCTGCTTCAGAATATTTTGCAGTGGTTGTATATCCCTCTGACTGAAGACGAGTCAAAATTTGTTCTGAGTCGACTAATGCTTTTGGACAACCTAGGCTTATGAAGCCGATACGAGTATTTTGAGTCATATATAGAGGCTTATCTCGCGTGCAGTTGATTCATTGGATATGCTTTTCTTTTAATTAATGGTAGATCACATAACATAATTTAGGTGTTTTTTCTGAATTGAGAGATGGTTTGTTGAAAGACTGCGATAGGGTATCAGTATAAAAGCAATTATGGTTTGGAATATAGGGGTTTAAGTTCTAGCTAGGAATAAATGGAGATTTCAAATGTCTGAAAATCTGACACGAGAAGAGCTTTTTGGTCTAGTTGGTCAAGAGTTAGGAACGTCTGACTGGTTTCAGTTTGATCAAGATCGGATTAATAAGTTTGCTGATGTAACCGAAGACCGACAATTTATTCATGTAGATCCGACACGAGCTGTAGACTCTCCATTTGGTGGAACTATTGTGCATGGAATGTTAACGCTCTCATTAATTGTGCATCTTTGTGAAAATTTTGTTCCAGCTATTGAGGGAGTAAGGATGGTGATCAACTATGGTTTTGATCGTGTGCGTTTTTCTACTCCGGTCAAAGCAGATGGTCGGGTTCGTGCTGTGGTCATGCTCAAAGATGCGAAGGAGCGCTCAGGGCAGATTTTAGTCAAGGCAAAAATCACTATAGAAGTAGAAGGCAAGTCTAAACCTGCGCTTGTTGCAGAATGGTTAACAATGCATTTTTCTTAGTTATAAGAATTTTTAATGACTTTAAAGTACAGTCAATTTGATAGTTTTCTTTTAGGGCGCATCCCAAGATGAGTCTACTGCTGAATTTTGGATATCTTTTATCTTTCCTGGTTATGCTACCTTGGGTTATACATAGGGTTATAGTTCGAGGGGATTGGCGCAGTATCCCGAGTCGCCTAGGGTTCAGCTTACCACCACCTTCGATAGGAGCTATCTGGTTACATGGTTCTTCGGTTGGCGAGGTTTCCTTACTTCAGTCGTTGGTGAATCGTCTTGAAAAAGATTTTCCTGATGTTCCCTTGGTTATTAGCGCTTATTCTGCAACTGGTTATGCAGCAGCCAAGAAGACTTATCCAGAGCATAGGGTTTTATTTTTTCCATTAGACCTTAGTTTTATAGTTCGCAGATTTTTGAGTAGATTCAATCCTCGGTTAGTAATAATTGTTGAGTCGGATCTATGGCCAAATTTTCTTTTAGCTACAAAATCCAGAAGAGTTCAGCTTGTAGTTCTTAATGGAAAGTTATCTGAGCGATCATACAGACTTCACTCTATCACTCGTCTTATTCCTATGCTGTTGCAGCACGCTTCTGTAATTGCCGTACAAAACCAACAGTATGCGTCTCGGTTCTTGAAACTTGGTTTTCCAGCCAAGAAAATTCATGTGACAGGGAATATGAAATACGATCTGATCGAGCCAATTAATGAAATTGAGTCATCAAATAAACTTCGGGAAAGTCTGGGTTACTCAAAGGAAGACCGAATTATTATTGGTGGGAGCCTGCATGATAAAGAAAATGAGGTGCTCACCGAAACTTTCCAGAATCTATCAAGTGAACATAACAATATATCTTTGATTATTGTGCCTCGTTATCCGACGGATGTAGAGCAGATTGAGAATTACCTTAAAAGCAAGGGTTTATGTGTAGTTCGAAAGTCAGAATTAGATAAAACTAAATGTTTCGTTATGAGCCAGCAAGATATTCTTATCGTTGACACTATTGGTGAATTAAGGGCTCTTTATTCGATAGCCAACATAGCTTTTGTGGGAGGTAGTCTCTTTTATAGAGGCCAAAAAAAGGGAGGGCATAATATAATAGAGCCCGCAGTCCTCGGTGTTCCAGTCCTTTTTGGGCCCTACAACTTTAGTTTTCAAGATACGGTTCTCGAGCTGCTTGCAGCAGAAGCTGGAATCCAGGTTTCTGACCAAAAGCAGTTAAACAAGGCGCTAGATGAGTTATTGCTTAACAAGCATAGAAGGCAACGAATGGGTCAACGTGCTCGTGATGTAATCCTAAAAAACAAGGGGGTTACCGACCGTAACTATAGTTTACTTACTCCTCTACTTAAGAAAATTCGTATAAGGCCAGATCCAGCTCAGTTTACGATATGGTCAATAATTGTTTACTTTCTCCTGCCCTATGCATTGCTTGCTCTAGTTTGGCGAGGAATGCGTTATCCGGCGTACTGGTATCGATGGCCAGAACGATTCGGATATATAACCCCAATGAAATATGAGAAGACCGTGTGGGTGCATGCTGTTTCAGTCGGTGAGGTTCGGGGTATTTATGAACTAGTGAAATCGCTAGTAAAAAAATATCCTAGCCATAGAATATTGATTACTACGGCCACTCCAACTGGTTCTTCTCAGGTTCAGGAGCTATTTGGAGACCGGGTCAGTCATTCATATGTGCCTTATGACCTTCCAATGGCAGTGCAGCGTTTCATGGATAGAGTGAATCCAGATTTTGTTGTAGTTGCTGAGACTGAATTTTGGCCAAATCTTTTTGGCGAATGTCGTCGTAGGAAAATCCCGCTTCTCTTGGTGAATGTTCGAGTTTCTCCTGCCTCAATTCGGGGCTATAGGAGGGTTCCGATAACTAGTAATGCAATGCTTGAAAATGCAGATATTCTTTGCGTGCAAACTAAAAATGATGCTCTAGAGCTTGAGAAGCTTGGCGTTTCTAGACGTCTCATTCATGTTACAGGAAATCTTAAGTTCGATTTGCCGGTGCCAGAACTTTTAGTACAAGAGGGGCTTTGTATTCGGGAGAGCTGGGGACAAGATCGCTTTGTGTTGATTGCCGCAAGTACACACCGTGGGGAAGAGAGGCGTGTATTGGATGCATTTAATAGACTTAAGAAAAAATATCCACAAACTCTATTGGTGATTGTTCCAAGACATCCAGAAAGATTTACTTCGGTTACTAAACTTTGTAGGAAAGCTGGGTATAACGTGGTGTGCCGAAGTACTCATAAAGGAGAGCTAACATCTAATACTGATGTGTTGGTAGGGGATACTATGGGAGAGTTACAAAAACTCTATGTGGCATCAGATGTAGCCATTATTGGCGGAAGCCTAGTGCCGATTGGTGGGCATAACTTATTGGAGGCTTGTGCAGTGGGTGTACCAGTGATTTTTGGACCACATATGTTTCATTTGAATGAATTGAGCGCCATGGTTATAGAAAGAAATGCGGGTTATCAAGTAGATAATACAAGAGACCTTGTAGAAGCAGTGTCAACTTATATTAAAAGCCCATCAGCTCTTAAAGAGGCAGGCGATTCTGCTCGGAGGCTTGTTAGTGAGAATAGTGGTTCACTAGCACAGACTTTGAAGTTGATCGACAGCACTTTACAGGTGAAATCAGAAAACGACCCAAACAATAGGTTCAATTAAGAAGTTAATTAGCTTTCAGCTAAGTACTTTTCTGCATCCAGTGCTGCCATACAGCCAGATCCAGCGGAAGTGATTGCTTGCCGATAGGTAGAATCAGCAACGTCTCCTGCAGCAAATACACCTTTGATGCTAGTGGCTGTTGCCATACCAGCTTGCTGGGGATGAAGTAAGATGTACCCACCATCCATCTCTAATTGCCCATTAAAAATATCTGTGTTCGGTTGATGACCAATGGCGATAAATACGCCTTGAACAGCTACTTCTTTTGTTCTTTCTGATCCGGCGTTTTTTAACCGTATCCCGGTGACTCCATTTTCATCGCCAAGCACTTCTTCTAGTACATTATTCCAGTGGATACTTACATTGGCATTATCTGCTTTCTCAATAAGACGATTGCTCAGTATTTTTTCTGATCGGAATTTATCTCGACGATGTACAACATTGACTTGCGAAGCGATGTTAGATAGGTAGAGTGCTTCCTCAACAGCTGTATTGCCGCCTCCAATAACAGCAACAGGCTGGTTTTTAAAGAAAAAACCGTCACAAGTAGCGCAAGCAGAAACACCCTTGCCTTTGTATGCCTCTTCTGATGGCAACCCTAGGTATTTTGCAGAAGCTCCCGTAGAAATAATAAGTGCGTCACATGAGTATTCGCCGCCATCGCCGATTAGTTTAAATGGCCTCTCTTCTAATTTGACTTTATTTATATGGTCATAAATCAGCTGAGTCCCAAACTTTTCAGCATGTAGTTTCATTCGATCCATGAGATCGGGACCTTGAACTCCATTATTATCGCCTGGCCAGTTATCAACATCAGTAGTAGTAGTCATTTGACCACCTACTTCGATACCAGTAATGATGACTGGCTTTAACGCGGCCCGGGCTGCATATACAGCTGCTGTATAACCCGCGGGGCCAGATCCTAAAATTATTAATTGGTGATGTTCCATTGCAGCAGTTTCTCCTTGAGGTGCATATGGTAGTTCACTGGGCGCATCAAGTCAGGTTTCATTTGCTTGTATTAATGATTTTAGGCAAGCTTGCCAACAAACTTTGATCACGGACGATATCTGATTAAATAATCAGTACTAGGAGCCAAACAATGTCGAGCTATTTATTTACCTCTGAATCCGTATCTGAAGGTCACCCAGATAAAATGTGTGACCAGATATCTGATGCTATTTTAGATGAATTAATAAAGCATGATCCTCAATCTCGGGTAGCATGCGAGACATTAACGAAAACTGGACTTGTGATGGTTGCTGGTGAGATTAGCACTAATGCTCATGCGGATATTGAAGCAATTATTCGTAAGACTGTTATAGATATTGGATATGATAATTCTGATGTGGGTTTTGACGGTAAAACCTGTGCTGTAATAAATGAGTTGGGCGAGCAATCTGGCGACATCGCTCAAGGTGTGGATCGAGAGGCGCCCGAAAGTCAGGGTGCAGGAGATCAGGGCTTAATGTTTGGGTATGCTAGCAATGAAACAGACGTGCTGATGCCAGCACCTATTATGTATGCTCATCAACTAATGCAGCGTCAGTCAGAGATTCGAAAATCTGGTGAACTAAAATGGTTGAGACCAGATGCTAAAAGCCAAGTAACTTTTCGCTATGAAAATGATAAACCAGTAGCAGTGGATGCGGTGGTTATATCAACACAGCATGATCCTGATGTTTCAGAATCAGATTTGGAAGAAGGGGTTATGGAAACCATAATCAAGCCTGTTCTTCCTCCAAAATGGCTAAGTAATGAAACCAAGTATCATATAAACCCCACCGGACGATTTGTGATTGGTGGCCCAGTTGGTGACTGTGGGTTAACTGGGCGGAAAATCATTGTTGATAGCTATGGCGGGATGGCTAGACATGGAGGTGGTGCATTTTCTGGAAAAGACCCATCTAAAGTAGATCGTTCTGCTGCCTATGCAGCTCGCTATGTGGCTAAAAATATTGTTGCAGCTGGTCTTGCAGACCGATGTGAAATACAAGTTTCCTATGCTATCGGGTTAGCTGAGCCAACATCGGTATCCGTTGAAACTTTTGGGACTAATAAAATACCAGAAGCTAAGATAACAACCCTCGTATCAGAACACTTTGATCTAAGACCTTACGGTATTCTTAGCATGCTCGACTTATTACGGCCTATTTATCGAAAAACCGCCGCGTATGGACATTTTGGGCGCAATGATCCCGATTTTATTTGGGAGGGTTCTCATAAGGCAGATGCCTTGAAGAGTGAGATCTAGGCTTAAGTAGGGCAAATTTATAATGTCAGCTTTAATCTGTGGTTCGGTTGCTTATGACAACATTATGGTCTTTGAGGATTCTTTTAAGAATCATATTTTGCCCGATCAAATTGATATTTTAAATGTTTCTTTTCTGGTGCCTGAGCTACGTAGAAACTTTGGAGGTTGTGCGCTAAATATAGCTTTTAATTTAAGGTTGCTTGGCGAGGATCCTATCCCTATGGGAACTGCAGGGTGTGATTTTGATGTGTATGCAGCATGGTTAGAAAAGCATGGAATTCGGCAAGATTGCATTAGTGTTCTTGATGATGTTTTCACGGCCCAAGCCTATATAACAACTGATATTGATGATAATCAGATAATTATGTTTCATCCAGGCGCCATGAATTTTTCTCATCTTAATAAAGTTAGTAATCTTTCCGGAGTATCCATAGGAATGATTTCTCCAGATGGCAGAACTGGAATGCTGGAACATGCCTCACAGTTTTTTGAGGAAAAAATTCCGTTTATATTTGACCCAGGCCAGGGTTTACCAATGTTTGCTGGCGATGAACTCAGGCAGTTTATTGATTTATCTACCTGGGTTACGGTTAATAATTATGAATGGGAGTTACTAAAAAGTGTTACAGGTTGGGAGTTGTCCGATATTAGGAGTCGGATTGAAGCTCTGATTGTTACACGAGGCGCCGAGGGATCAGTAATTTATACGAATCAGGGGGATATTGAAATTCCTCCTGTTAAACCCAATGTAGTAAATGATCCAACTGGATGCGGTGATGCTTATAGGGCTGGTTTGTTGTTCGGTCTTATGAATACCAAAGATTGGATAACTACTGGGCGTATAGCAAGTTTGATGGGTGCTATTAAGGTAGAAAGTCATGGCACTCAGAACCATAGTTTTTCAATGGAAAATTTTGAGAAACGTTTTGAGATTAATTTTGGTGAATCGATAAGATAGGGAAGTCGTTCGGAAACATAAATTATGAATAATCAAGTTGCAGTTATTACATCGACAGATAAGGATTTTGTTGTCAGTGACATTTCACTATCTGATTTTGGTAGGCGCGAGATCTCTCTGGCAGAGCAGGAGATGCCAGGTTTAATGGCTGTGCGGGAGGAATATGGTTCTTCTCAGCCTCTAAAGGGTGCTCGTATTACCGGCTCATTGCATATGACCATACAGACAGCAGTACTGATTGAAACGTTGGAGGCCCTAGGTGCAAGTGTTCGCTGGGCAACCTGCAATATATTTTCAACTCAGGATCATGCTGCAGCTGCAATAGCTGCAAATGGGACGCCAGTGTTTGCAGTCAAGGGTGAGACCCTTGAAGAATATTGGGCCTATGTAGATCGAATTTTTGATTGGGGCGACGGCCTTGGTCCAAACATGATTCTTGATGATGGTGGTGATGCAACCTTATTTGTCCATTTAGGCTACCAAGCTGAAGAAAACTATAGTGTTTTAGATAAAGAACCAGAGAGCGAGGAAGAACGAGTCTTATTCGCAGCAGTACGTAGATCAGTAGATCGTGATCCTCAACGGTTTCATCGAATGGTGAAAGATATAGCGGGTGTGACTGAGGAGACTACAACAGGTGTACATCGGTTATACCAAATGTTGGAGCGTGAAGAACTGCTTTTCCCGGCGATTAATGTCAATGACTCTGTTACCAAATCTAAGTTTGACAACCTATATGGATGCCGGCATTCCCTAGTTGATTCAATTATGAGAGCAACTGATGTGATGCTTGCTGGGAAAGTAGCAGTTGTAGCAGGTTTTGGAGATGTGGGAAAGGGTTCTTGCCAATCACTAAGATCTCAAGCTGCTAGAGTTATTGTTACTGAGATAGACCCGATTTGTGCTTTACAAGCAGCGATGGAAGGTCATGAAGTTATGACTATGGATGAGGCTTGCAAGATTGCAGATATAATTGTGACTGCAACGGGATGCGTTGATGTCTTAACTGAAGAGCACATGAAACAGATGAAGGATAATGCCATCGTTTGTAACATTGGCCATTTTGACAATGAAATCCAGGTAGATCCAACCCGTCAGTATCATTGGGAGGAGGTAAAGCCTCAGGTACATAGGATTACTTTTCCCAGTGGAAATAGCATAATTTTATTGGCTGAAGGACGCTTGGTGAACTTAGGTTGTGCAACAGGGCATCCTAGTTTTGTTATGTCTAATAGCTTTACAAACCAGGTTCTTGCACAGATTGAAATGTTCAAGAATCCGGATGATTATCCTTTGGGAGTTTACACCTTGCCTAAGGAATTAGATGAAAAAGTTGCCCGCTTGCATTTAGATAAATTGGGAGTAAAGCTTGAACAGCTTTCTGAGCGGCAAGCAAGTTATATGGGTGTTGCTACTGAGGGGCCCTACAAGCCGGGTCATTATAGGTACTAATTTAGTTGTAGCGCCCTATTCTAGTTGTAGGTGGGGATTTAGCGTTCTGCATTAATCTATCAAAAGCGGTATATGCTCTTTCGGGAGCTTTTTGATCGTTTAGTAATCTCAGAGAAAAATTTAAGCTTAACCCTATACTATGAAATTCAAATGCAAACTGGCGAGTGTCTAGCCCAATTTTTAGACCGTCTTCTGAAACTGCCTTTTGTGCCATACGTCTTATGCAGTCTAGCCATTCAATCTGTTGTTTGGCTAAATACTCTCGGAGCTCACCAGGACGGTCGTCTAGTTCTGTTGAAGCAGCAATTAAGAGACAACCTCCAGCTCGTTGATCAATGCTAATCCATTGAATCCATTTAGCAAAAAGAATTTCAAGCTGAGTGTTCCCAGTAAGTTCTTTGCGAGCTGGTTCCATTACTAGAAGAGCAAAATTTTTAATAACAGCATCTAAAACTGAAAACTGTAGAGCTTCCTTAGAACCAAAATGACCAAAAAGCCCACTCTTAGACATTCTAGTTTCTTTAGCTAGTTGTCCTATAGTGAGACCTTCTAGTCCATATACACTCGCCATCGAAATAGCCCGTTCAAGTATAGTAGCTTTAGTTTCAGCACCTTTAGTCATAATGGCTATTATACGAACGTTCGGTTGATTTGTGAAATCATACCTAAGGAAACTAAAACTATATGATTTTTAAAAAATCTGAAAATTTAATAAAACGAACGTTCGAATTATTATGCTTTTTTTGAAGTCTTTTTCTTATTAATATCAAAATTAGAATTTTGGATTGCCGAGTGCTCATCAGCCGGGTAAGCTCCCTTAACTCCTATTTATCTATTTTAAAGAAAGGAATCCATGCGGCGTAATCAATTACTAATAGGTCTCGTGGCAGCTCTAACGCTTGGCGTTGGTTTGAATGCATCTGGCCAACCCTCTGAGGTTACCTGGACTGCAAGCGTCACTCTTTTATGTGCTATCTGGTGGATAACCGAGGCCTTACCGATGTCAGTTACGGCCTTAGTGCCATTTGCAATATTCCCGCTAGTTGGAGTTCTTACCCCTGCTCAGGTTGGGCAAGCTTATGGAAGCCCATTAATTCTACTTTATCTTGGTGGCTTTATGCTTTCAACAGCCATGGAAAAGAGTGGTGCTCACAGACGTCTCGCCCTTGGCATGGTTAATCTTTTTGGTGGAGGCGGTGGTCGTGGAGTTGTTTTCGGATTCATGAGCGCTGCTGCTTTACTTAGTATGTGGATCTCAAACACAGCTACAAGTCTAATGCTTTTACCCATTGCTCTCGCAACTCTGGAAAACGTAAAAGAGATGCGACTTAAAATCGGACTACTTTTGGGGATCTGTTATGGTTGTAATGTAGGAGGAATTGGCACACCGATTGGAACGCCACCAAATCTTATCTTCATGCAGGTCTATACAGAGAACACAGGTATTGAATTGAGTTTTCTTGATTGGATGGGATGGGGATTTCCGGTATTGATACTGTTTCTTCCCATTATAGGATTATGGATTACTCGAGGTTTTTCTGGAATTCCTAGAATTGAATTACCTGAGGTAGGAATGTGGCGATCTGAGGAGAAACGTACCCTAGTAGTATTTGGGTTTACTGCACTTGCTTGGATGTCTCGCAAGGATCCTTTTGGTGGTTGGAGTTCATGGTTAGATTTACCTCAGGCAAATGACGCCAGTGTTGCTTTGATTGCTGTCATTTGTATGTTTCTTATTCCAAGCGGCAATGGTGGCCGTCTTTTGGATTGGGAAACAGCAGCTAAAATTCCTTGGGGTATTTTAATACTATTCGCTGGAGGAATTTGTATAGCCTCAGCTTTTGTCAGTTCTGGAATCAGCCTTATTATCGGTGAGGCTCTTGCTGGTTTAAGCGGACTGCATCCTTTGTTATTAATTGCAGCGCTTTGTGTGAGTGTCACTTTCCTTACAGAGATAACTAGCAATACAGCTACTACAGCGCTACTGATGCCTATTCTTGCAGCGGCCGCAATCGGAGCAGATATGGACCCTCGTCTTCTTATGGTGCCTGCTGCAATGAGTGCGAGTTGCGCGTTTATGTTACCTGTTGCAACAGGACCTAATGCAGTCATCTTCAGCTCTGGCAAGATTCCTATTCGTACGATGGTGCGAGAGGGTTTTGCTTTAAATTTATTTGGAGCTGTAATTATAACGGCCATTACTTATATGGCCCTTGCTTAGAGTTTTTTAGAATAGGTCTATTGACGAAGCAGACGAAAATTAGTTGGGGAATCCTCAAAATCACTGCGAAATGGATTTATATCTAAGCCGCCTCTTCGGGTAAAACGAGCATAAACGGTTAGGGCTTCAGGTTGGCAATATCGCTTAATATCCATAAAGATTCTTTCAACACACTGTTCATGGAATTCTGCATGTTCACGAAAAGATACGAGATAGGCTAACAAGTGATCCCAATTAATTTTTGGGCCATGATAACTGATAAGGATAGTGGCCCAATCCGGTTGCCCAGTCATAGGGCAGTTGCTTTGAAATAAGTGAGAGTGAAGAGTTTCTCTTATTTGACAGGCTGTATCGGTACTGCCGGATAATTGATCTGGGTCGTAATTATAAACAGACAGTTTTACTTTTGTATTATCTATACAAACTCCCGGTGGATTAACAGAATTTTTTAATTCGATAGAGGTGAGTTCATTAACTATAACATTAGTTTTTGCACCACTAATTTTAGAGATTTCTTGACTTAATATAGAGCTTAGTTTTTCTTGTGACTGGATTTTTTTTGTACTGAAAGAGTGTAGATAAAGTTTTAGGGATTTTGATTCAATAAGGTATGGTGAGCTTGCAGGCAGGTAGAATTCAGCCATGGCAGCTACGGGTTTTCCTAACTTGTTTAACCAAGTCAGTTCATAGCTGTTCCATATATCGTATCCTGAAAAAGGAAGCTTATTTTCAATGCCAAGTTGAATACGATTTTGTTTACGAGCAATAGATTTAAGCATGTCTATTTTAGGTCCCGCGCTATAACCTTTCTAAGGCGTGGTTATGTCTTCAATTTCTGTGAGAAGCACCTGAGCAGGCCCATCACTTGGGGAGATAGTTAACAATCTTCGGGTGTAAAGTTCCGCTGCATTCCAGTTCTCTTCATCCCTATAAATTGTTGCGAGTGCAAACAGTGTATTCCTATGACCCGGGAATTGGTTATGGGTTACATGAAGCTTAGCTAGTCCTGCTTCTGTTTCACCGTTTGAGTTTAGTGCAATTCCAGTAACATAGTGATAGTAAGGTTCATTAGGAGCTAGCGTTGCTGCATTGTCTAACATTTCAATTGCTTCTCTAGCTTGCCCTGAGCGCACAAGAGAGAGCCCAAGAGCAAAGTATCCAGCTGGATTTTGTGGGTTATTTTCTATAGCAGATCGTAATAGAATTTCTGCTTCATTTTCCCGTCCCGTATGACGATACATGTCCGCAAGGTTTACATACGCAGCTGTAAAGTAAGGTTCGCTATTGATAGCTGCACGCATTGTATCCTCTGCTTCAGCAAGGTTGTCCATTTGTACGAATGTATTACCTAGACTGAGAAGACCTTCTCCACGTTCGCTATTAAAATCTTGAGAATCAAAGTATTCATTGAGCGCTCTATCTAAGTCTGCTTGCCGTCTCTCACTAAGCTCAGAACGCGCAGGAAGTAATAGCTTAGCAGCCTCGATTCTAAGAGCTCGCAAAGGCGATGTAAGGAATCTTTGTGCAAAATTAATGCGTGTATCAATGTCTACATTATTAAGAGCAGCTAGGCCTTCTAGCTGTATTAAGGGTTCATTCAGATAAAGAAGGTTTTCAATTGTATTTAATGATGAGTCGTCTAGTTGATTAGCAAGAAGTCTAATACCTGTCGCTCTAACTATGGATGGTAAAGATGGGTCATTTACTAATGCTAATAATAGGGGCGTGCGTTCAGCAGACCATATGCGACCCGCATTTATTGCCTGACCATAGTGTGGTGTTCCCAGTCTGCCTTCTGGGAACCATTCTGTAATTTTATTTGCAGCCCATTGCGGGGGTTCAATGCTATGACAATTATTGCAGGCATTTGGTGAACCTAGTTCTAAAGAGAGGTCTGGTCGAGGTACTCGAAAACTATGATCACGGCGTGGATCAACAGACATATAGGTCTGTGAAGGCATATGGCAATTTGCACAGGTCATTTCCTCATTTTGTTCTTCATGATGATTATGTGACTGAACAGCATACTTACTAGGTAGATGACATTGCGCACAAAGAGCATCACCTTCAAATCGCAAGTTTGCAGTATGAGGATCATGGCAGTTGCTACACGTTACGCCTGCGGCATACATCTTGCTTTGAAGAAATGACCCATAGACATACACTTCTTCCTGAATTTGCCCATCTGGATGATAGATACCGTCGTCTAGTAGAGAAGGTCGAAAAGCATCTAAAAAAGGATCACCAGGGTTGTGCTCGTCTGTGAGTTGGCTGCGACGTGAGTGGCAACGGGCACAGATTTCAAGTTCAGTGTGTTCCTCTAGTGCTGGCACACGTTGCGCGATGCTGCTATTTTCTGAAAATAGCCAGTCTGCTGATAAATTTTCTGAAAAAGTTAATTGAAAAGTTTCAGGTTGTTGAACATGTAAGGACCCCGGACCATGACAAGCTTCACAACTAACATTTATATCTGAATAATTTGTTTGAAATGCGGTTTCAGTTCTTGAATAGTTTTTTTTCAGATTAGTAGAATGACAATCAGCGCAGGTTCCATTCCAGTTTTGATAGACGCCAGTCCAGTGGAGTGGATCATTATGGTTGACCACATCATTGGGGTATAAATGAAACCATCGCTGACCACCTTCTTCTTCGGTTCTTGTATCCCATGCAATACTCAACACCTGATAATGCCCATCAGAAAATTTTGTTACATATTGTTGTAGTGGTTCAGAGCCAATAGCATGCGTTATTTCGTATTCTGTCAGTGTTCCATCAGGTCCATCAGTTTTAGTCCAATAAGCATCATTTCTAATAAAAAACTCAGTAATAATTCCGTTGTAACTAAAGGTTGTATTAGAGAAGTTGCCTAATACAGAATCAGGACCGGCAGCTTGTAATGACAGGTCATGATGAGAATTTTCCCAAAGGTTCCATTCTTGTTGGTGGCAGTTAGAGCATTGTTGTCCGCCAACATATGTTGCTTGCTTTTGCTTTGGGGACTCCCCACTGCTCAAAGTGTTAGGTTGTGGTGAGCAACCAACTACAAAGAAGCTAATAAAGGTTGAGGCAAGCAAACCCCATACATGAAATAATTGTCTAGCTACCATCTGTTACCGATTGCCGCATATTTTTGATTAAATGCAATGACATGTTGCTCTAAATTGATCATCATAATAACTCTGAGAAGTATGAGTGTTATAGATGACTTAGCTTATTGAAGAGACTAGCTATAACCATTATAGGGTGGTTATTGAATTAACAGAGCGATGGTTTCAATTGTAATGTTAAAGCTTTGGGCCTTGACGCTTAGTAAGGTGGTTATAAACAAACAAAATTATGCCGATGGCAGCGATTCCATTGCCAAACTGCTTGCCAGGAAAGATAACGGTTTCTATAGTAAATCCAATTATTATGGCAGCGATGCTTATGATTTTTAACTTCACTAGAAGAGCCCTAAGTTATGTGTTCATATAGATTTTTAACAAAGCAGGGCTTTAAGAGCAATAATTAATTTTTTTAAATTCTATTGCTTATGTTTTTTTTATGGCTTTATTGCAATAACTATATGGATTATCCAAGACTCATTGGTCCAGACAGCTCGCGTTGGACGTTGCTACTATCTCATGGTGCAGGGGCCAGTACCGCGTCATATTTTTTTTCCGAGTTTTCTGATCGCTTGATAAAAAAAGGAAAAGAAACAGAAGGGATTCGTATAGCTTTATTTGATTTTCCATATATGAATAAGGCCCTGTTGACTGGCAAACGTCATTTCCCAGACCCTATGGATTTTCTGATGAAAAGTTATCATGAGGCTATAGATTATCTAAACATTGACCCAGACCGATTGATTATTGGAGGCAAATCTATGGGTGCACGAGTAGCGAGCATGATTGCTGAAGAGTCTAATATTACTGCTCTTGTTTGTTTGGGCTACCCTTTCCATCCACGAGGGCAAAGTCATAAGCTCAGAACAGAACACCTTGAGCTTCTGTCCTTACCAACACTTATTTGTCAAGGAACAAGGGATCCATTTGGCAGCTTTGAGGATACCAAGCATTATAATCTTTCTTCCGTAATCCAGTTTGAATGGTTACCGGATGGGGACCATGATTTTGTGCCGAGAAAAAGGTCTGGGCATACGCTGGATGAGAATTTAAATAGTATGGTTAGTGCAGTTGCTAATTTTGCTCATTCCCTCTCATAGTATTTATTTTTAATTGTTAAATAAAATTATTTTGGTCGAGTAAATCTGTGTTAAGGGATCGTCTTAATGTTGTCATTGGTGGGGTGCTTTTTTCTACTGGTGGCGTAGCAATAAAAGCGGCAACGCTTACGGGCTGGCAGTTATCCTGTTTTCGAAGTTTTGTTGCCGGAGTAGCGGTACTATTATTAGTGCCTAACGCACGACATGGTTGGTCATGGAGATCCTTGGTTGTAGCAGTGCCATATGCAGCAACTTTCACCCTCTTTACGCTTGCTAATAAACTTACAACTGCGGCAAACGCAATCTTCCTCCAAGATACCGCACCTTTTTATATTCTTTTGTTAGGGCCGTTATTGTTAGGCGAACGTATTCGAAGAAATGATATTGCTTTGATGTTAGCTCTAATCATTGGGCTTGGATTGATTTTTAATTCGACTCAAAATTCATCTGAAATAGCAACTAATCCCGAGCTAGGTAATTTATTAGCGACATGTGCTGGGTTAAGTTGGGCACTGACAGTTATTGGATTACGTTGGATAGCAATTCGATCAAAAAAACACAAGGAACAGCCTGAGGCAGCGGTTGTAACAGGATGTTTTCTTGCAAGCCTTACGGCAGTATTTTTTTCATTCCCTGTTGAGAGTTCGACTACAGTTGATTGGCTTATCATTTTCTATCTTGGAGTATTCCAAATTGGATTAGCATATTCTTTGATTGCCAAAGGTATACGATCTATTTCAGCTCTAGAGACGTCGCTACTTTTATTAGTTGAGCCGGTATTTTCTCCAATATGGGCATGGCTATTGTTAGCCGAGAATCCAGGTTTTTTATCTATACTAGGTGGCAGCTTAGTTATTTCTGCAACAGCTATACATTCATTTCAGAAAACAACGAAAACCCATTGATTTCTGGCACTCAGGCACATTCTGATTGCCTCGTGTTTGCAAGTGTTTTTTTGTTATGATCAGTTACTTATATGCTGGAGGTCTTAATGGACTTCAAAACAAAACTAATACATGCAGGTGTAAAAATTGATCCTCAGACGGGATCAATTCTCACTCCTATATATCAGTCGACGACTTTTGTTCAGAAATCAGTTGATGAGTATCTATCTAAGGGATACTCCTATTCCAGGAGCGCTAACCCGACTGTTCGAGCATTAGAAGAAAAGCTGACCATGCTTGAGGGTGGCTATGACTGCACTTGTTATTCTACCGGCATGGCCGCAATTCAGGCTGTGCTCCAAAGCTGTCTAAGTGCTGGTGATCACGCTGTTGTATCCGATGTCGCTTATGGTGGCACCTACCGACTATGCACGAAAGTTTATGAGCGTTTTGGGGTTGAGTTTACCTTTGTAGACTCGGCTAGCCCGAAGGCGGTGCATAATGCTATTCGAGACAATACCCGGCTTATTTTTACGGAAACACCCGCAAACCCAACACTAAAATTAACTGACATAAGAGCAATTTCTGATATCGCACAGCTCAAAAAGATCCCGCATGCTGTGGACAATACATTTCTTACACCTTACTACCAACGTCCGCTAGAGCTTGGTGCTGATCTTGTGATTCATAGTACGACTAAGTTTTTTGATGGCCATAATGCGACTGTAGGTGGAGCGGTAATTGCCGATAGCCAGAATTTAGATGAGGCAATCCGTTTCATTCAGAATGCAAGTGGCGTCATTATGTCTCCATGGGTAGCTTGGTTAACACTGCAGGGAACAAAAACGTTATCAGTTAGATTAGACCAACAATCTGCCAACGCTCACGAAGTAGCCAGGTTTCTTGAAAACCATCCAAAGGTGAAAATGGTTGCTTATCCAGGGCTAGAATCATTTAAACAACATGAGCTTGCAAAGAGTCAGTCAGATGGTTTTGGCAGTGTGCTTTCTTTTGAAGTAAACGGTGGTATCGAGTCGGGTAAGAGCTTGATGGATTCAGTTCAACTATGTGCTTTAGCGGAAAATCTTGGTTCAGTAGAAACGCTTATAACCCATCCAGCTACAATGACTCATGCTGATATAGAAGAATCCGAAAGAAAACGTATTGGTATAAAAGATGGGCTTGTTCGTCTATCAGTAGGTCTAGAGGACCCAATAGATATTATTGCTGATCTTGAACAGGCGCTGAAAGGCGTCTAAGTCTGATGGTATTTGCGCGTGTCGCGTATTACCCAAATTAATCTATATCCGATTAAATCTTGTGCAGGGATTTCCGTTGAGAGCGCTCGTTTGGGTTCTAGAGGGTTATCTGAAGATCGCTGCTTTATGCTTGTGGATATTAAGGGGAGATTTTTAACTCAGCGTGATTACCCAAGCATGTCACGTATTATGGTTGAAAGAAATATTCACGGATGGACCATTGAAAAAGAGGGTCAAAAGAGTCTTAATCTGCCAGCAAGTCTACCCACAGATAAGGAGCGGATAGTTCGTATATGGAGGGACCAAATTAATGTTGCAGTTGCTTCAGACAAATATAACCAATGGTTTTCTGAGGCAATTGGGATTCAATGCGAGCTGGTACAGATGAAGGACCATCATTTACGGAGTATTCAACCAGATCGTGGGCGTACAAATGATTTAGTTAGTTTAGCTGATGGCTCTCCTGTGCTATTAACCTCTGAGGCATCACTATTTTTCTTAAATCAGAGACTTCTTACCCCTATCCCTATGGCCCGTTTTCGTCCAAACATTGTAGTGTCTGCTGATACTGCTTTTGTTGAAGATAATTGGCGACAAATTAGAGTGGGAGAGGTGGAATTTGAGGTGGGCTGGAGTTGCACACGTTGTATAGTTACAACTATTGACCCTATGACATCACAAAAAGATATAAATATTGAGCCAATTAAAACTCTAAAGGAGTTTCGTTCTAGCCCAGATGGCGTAATTTTTGGTCAAAACCTTATCCCTCGTAAATTAGGAATAGTGAAGGTTGGCGATGTTGTTGAAGTGCTGAAGGAGATTGATTAATGAAGAAAGAAACTCGTGTAACACATCAGCCAAAAGTGAAGTTGCTTGAGGGGAATGAATCATTAGTAGGGCCAGTTTATCGTTCTGTAAAGTTCACCTTTCCAGATTTAGATTCTGCTTCTAGCAAAGATGCTCGATCAGACGGTTTTGACTACACGCGTGACTCGAACCCCACCACGCGACAGCTTGAACTTTTAGCTGCCGAATTACAGGATAGGGATGATGCAATCTGTGTGTCCACAGGTATGGCTGCAATATGGCTTGCTACATTATCGAATTTAAGCGTAGGCGATCGAATTGTTTTTTTTGCTGAATCTTATAAGCCCACCCGATCTATGATTAGAGATCGGCTTTACCGCTTTGGTATTAATTTTTCAATGCTTAGCGTACATGACCTGGATGCCATATCGGAGGTGTTTAGTGATGATGATACGAAACTTGTAATTTTTGAATCACCAACTAATCCTCTGGTTCAGATTCCTGATCTAAGTGCAATTGTGAAATTTGCCAAGAAATATAATGTAAAAACTATATTAGATAATACGTTTGGAGGTTTGCACAATCATGGTGATTATGGCATTGATCTTTTTGTTCATAGTCTAACTAAATATGCTAGTGGCCACGGTGATGTTATGGGTGGAATCGTGATCGGGGACCAACAGCAGATTAAAGAATTAAAGCCATGGGCTATTAATATGGGATCCACTCTTGATCCTGGGGCAGCCTATCTAATTCTGCGAGGGTTGAGAACTTACTACCTCAGATATCAACGACATTCCGAAACAGCCCTTACATTGGCAAAGTTTCTACAAGGTCATGGTTGTGTTGAGCGTGTTTACTACCCTGGTCTTGAGGAAGACCCAGGCCATACATTGGCAGTTCAGCAAATGGATACCTTTGGTGCGGTTTTAAGCTTTGATCTGAGGGGAGATAGCCAAATTGCTCAACGTTTTATTGATGAACTTGAGCTTTTTGCTACTGCTTCAAGTATAGGTTCGACAGAATCCCTGGTTGCACCTGTGAGACGTTATTTTGCTAGTGATCTCAGTGATGAGGAACTTTCACAGGTAGGAATTACTCATAGCACTATCAGACTGTCAGTTGGACTCGAAGATGCTGGTGATCTTATCAGTGACATAGAGAAGGCATTGTCACGAGTATTCGGCTAGCCTAATCATCTAAAAGTTAGTAGATGTGGCAAGCTTTTCTCGCTCAAGCAACTCTTTTTTTAAGCGGGGTCCCCATCTATAACCACTGAGCTTGCCGTCTGTTCTTAAAACTCGATGACATGGTATTGCAAGAGCTATGCGATTTATGGCGCAGGCTTGAGCAACAGCACGATAGGCAAGAGGGTTGCCAATAGATTGAGCAATCTCTTTATAGGTGGCTGTCTCCCCTAAGGGAATACTCTGTATTTTGCTCCATACACTACATTGAAAAGTTGTACCGGTGATTTCCAGGGGAAGTATTATGTTTTTAATTGGATTTTGTACGAACTCTACAAGCTTGATGATCCAGTTATTTAAGCTTTTATCCTTTTGATCGTAATTTCCAGTTGGAAACATCAAGTTAGTATTAGCAATAAGAAACTCATGATTGTGACTTAATGAGATATCACAAATCCCATTTTTCGTAGCAACAACCATGATCCAACCGAGGTCTGATTTTGCTGCGTTGTAACGAACAACTTTGTTCTTGTTGCTCAACTGGTAATTAGTTTCATGTTTTCTGATGTGCCTATATGACCAGGTAGACAATTAAAATAAGCACATCTAGTTCAGTAATGATTTGTACTATTAAATTAATTTATCTGCTTATATTTACTACTGCTTAATTGTTCCAGCCCAAATCAATGGTTTTGCAATAACCCTTTCTTCTGGTGAAAGTATCTTTATGCCATACTCCTTCCTTAAATCGCATACTTTTTGGCTCATCAAAAAGTCAGGTGATTTAAGAGGCCATTTTTTATTCATTTTTTTTATACGTTGCCTTATTACTAATTTAATTGGTAATAATCTTAAAATTGTAAGAAAAATCCTAACGTAGCCCAGCTCTTTTTTAAAATAGCTATACAATTTTTTTATCTCAGGTAGTTTGTGATAGGCAAAAAGATCTCTATATTTCCAACTACAACCCCATAAGACCCAAGTATCTAATAGAGACTCTTGTTCTAAAGAGGTATCAAGACCAAATATGACATGGGTTGCATCATGGTCTCTAATAATCGTTGAACCTGGTTGGTCAACTAATGGCTTTTTTCCATTTTTTTGTAAGTAAGTTCGATACTCTTCTAAGCCCTCAGCAACCGCTATGGAGCAATCTTGTTCTTGAAAAGATAGTCTAACCATTTCAACATATTAAAATATTTTATTTAATTTTAAAATTCCTTTTTTGAAAAAATAATGGCGAAAATGTATTAAGAAGCAGAACTATAAAGTGGGGCCGCAAGCCGAAGCTATTTTTATTATAGATAATGTCTTGAATGCCCTGTTATTAGGATATGTAATAGCTCGTGCTATTATTTTAGTTCAGCCTTTCATTATCCAAAAAGCACTCTATGGCTTTTATTAATAACATCAAAGCTTGGTTATTTCTTGTGAGCTTGTTATTTACAAGTATTGCCTTTTCTCAGTGGGGTGGTCGTTATCGAATAGAGCAAAATAACCCCCCAGCAACGGAGTTAATTGTGGCGAGGTGGCACTTTGGGACAAATGGAAATATTGGCCATCTTGGATGGTCACATAACTACCCATCTTCAGATAAAAACTTTAATGGTTTTATAAACCAATCAACGAGGATAGATGTTGACACTCTTTCCTACAGGATTGTAGAGCTTGGTAGTGACGAGGTGTTTGATTATCCGTTTGCTTATGTCTCCGAACCAGGTGAGATGGAATTGACCACGCAGGAGGTTGAAAATCTCAGGGAGTTCATTGATCGGGGTGGGTTTATACTGATGGATGATTTTGATGGCTCTTGGCAGCTAGACACAATGCTGTCACAAGTCCAAAGGTCATTTCCAAATCGACCATTTTTTTCATTAGAAAATAATCATCGCTTGTTTCAATTAGTGTTTCCACTAGCAGACCTTAATGGAATGTCTCATTACGTACCGGGTGGGGATATAACCTATCTTGGCATGTTGAATAATGATGGTGAAGTCGCAATTGCAGCAGGACACAACAATGATTTGGCTAATTTTTGGGATTGGTATGATCAGGCCTATTCGCCCTTAGAGCCTGCTGCTGATGCTTTCCGTTTAGGAATTAATTTTGTTGTCTGGTCTATGACGCATTAATGTTTCCCACGTAGTTCCCTTATGCAGATTGTCTCTAGAACAGATCTAAGTAAGGCCTTA
>JAQWRR010000070.1 GCA_029243585.1 Gammaproteobacteria bacterium | reverse complement strand
TGCGGGCTTACTATTTGTTCCAATATTTTCATAAAAATATATATGATTTTTTTGGGGTTTGAATTTTTGGGTTCCAGGATTAAAGGTTGCCACAATACGAGAATCATAGTGGCTTTCTAAATTTCCTTCATTTGCTCGTTGCTCCCAACTGGTTATAACTGAGCCAAAAGATTCGATAGCTTCAACAGCTATATCACGCTCTGTTTTACTAAAAACTAGCTCTTGTGCTCGAGTGGTTTTTGCTTGTACCAGTGCTTCGCGCCATTGTGCAGGCATTGTATCTTCAAGTGGTAATTCGGCCATAGTGCGCAGGTAAATAGATAAAGCAATCAAATCATTATCATTAAGGTTTAATTCGGTCATGATGACTGACATTGTTGGATTACTTTCAAGCTGTTCGAATATGTCTGTTGGCGTTGGTCCAAATTGTAAAGTAGGGCCAACTCTTCCCTGGGCTGTATCACCATGGCAGACCCAGCAGCCTACAGGTTCAGCGTGATATAGCATGCGGCCCCGTTCGATTAAATCATCCATAGTGTTCTGAGAGGAAGCTATATTAAATATAAGCTCAAACAGAAAAAAAACACTCAAGAGTAAAGTGGATGTTATATGTACGGGAAACCTCATAAACCGCCATCCTTTTTCACAAATATTTATCTAATCTTAACGCGTTACTTCTTTATAATCAGTTATTGTCGAGGTCTAACTAGCCTATTGCGATTAATGGCTAACTTTTAAATTGAGTATAAATAGGCCTCAAAGTTTTTTATATCTGACAATATGATTTTGAGAGGCACAGTGACTTTGGATTTTACCCTTGCATCTAAGAAGTATGAGGTTAACTCTGAAGAGGAGGCTCAGGATTACTTTCATGCTAGAGGACTAACAGATGGACTGCCTATAGTTCCACCAACTAGTGAAAAAGTCATAGCATGTTTGCATCACTCGGGTATGGTTCCTACTCATGTATTAGGAGTAGAGCCGGTACGTGGACGTGTAATTACCGCTGAGAAGACCGCAATCAATGCGGTACTTGCTGGATGTCAACCACACCATTTCCCAGTTGTAGCAGCCGCAGTTGAAGCGATGTGTCATCCCGAGTTTCTGCTTCATGGAGCTACCTGTAGCACTGGTGGATGCGCCATTTTCATGGTCGTAAATGGCCCCATAGCTCAGGAGTTAGGGATGGGGGCAACATTTAATGCTTTGGCAAATAGTGACAGAGCCTCTGCTGTTATTGGGCGTTCAATTCGTTTAATTCTTAATAATATTTTAGATGTAAAGCCTGGTGGCCTTGACCGATCAACATTGGGTCATCCAGGGAAGTTTAGTTATTGTTTGGCGGAAGATGAGAATGGAACTGATTGGATTCCTCTTGCACAGCAGCGTGGTGCTACACCAGATATATCAACTGTTACAGTTTTTGCAGCTGGATCTCCTAGGCAAATAATGAATGAATGGACGACAGTGCCAGAGGAAATTTTAGAAACATTTGCTGCTGAGATTAAAGCAAATATGTTGCACTATTCAGTATGGGGTGGAAATTATGCGATTATTTTGCCAAAACAGTTGCGTAGCAGGCTTGAGGAGGCAAACTGGAGTAAGTCGGATGTACAGAGGTTTGTTTTTGAACATGCCCGCGTAAAAAAACATGATTGGACTAAGGTAGGAAAAAAATCTCTTGTTACGGACAATAAAGATAAAGAATTTTCTGCTCTGACTAATCCAGAAGATTTGCTTGTTATTGCAGCTGGTGGTCCTGCCGGAGGATTTGGTGCTGTTATACCACCTTGGTTTGGTCATAAGTCCCGAGCCGTAACTATGGGTATTGGCGTTTGTTTTGATTGTTAATTAACGGTGAATTTTTGAAAATGTTTATCTTAGACCCTACTGCTGAAGTTGATCTTAAGCCCATCTCCTTGGCCCCTCGTCTTACGTCCCCAGATAAAAAAAATATTGGTCTCCTTTCGAATGGAAAGGCAGCTGTATCCCCATTCTTTAACCATCTAGAAAAAATGCTAGAAAAGGACTGGAATGCTAAAACCATTCTTCGCTATACAAAGATTAATTATAGTGCGCCAGCTGATCCTGACCTGATTCGGGAACTAAGTAGATGCCATATGATTGTGACTGGTGTCGGCGACTGAGGAAGCTGTTCATCATGCAGTTTGCATGACGCTATTACCTTAGAAAAGATTGGTATTCCAACAGTAGCTATTATGACTTCGGAATTTGTAGATTCAGCAAAGATAATGGCTAAGTATTGTGGGATTTCTAATTATGCTTTTGCAATAGTAGATCATCCAATAAGTAGTGCTAGTGATGGTGAATTAGAAGTGAAGGCTAGGGAAGTTTTAGTCCAAGCTAAAGATCTATTGTTTCAACAGTAGTTTTTTTGAATTACTTGTTTGTTAGTAAGGATATAATATGTCTAACGTGCTATATATTTGATCTTGTTAGCCCGTGAATTATCTATTAAGTCTAAGTCGAACCGCTAAAACTGTGCGCCTATTAGCAGTAAAAGCATTGAACTAATAAATGGCATTACTCAGTTGCCAGTAAGATCAAAAAAACAACCAAAGCTGGCATGCTAGTTGGTAATGATGATTGGGAATACTTCCCAGTATTCATGGTAACAAGCGGTTTATTTATGCAGAAGGTCGAGTCTGACCTTTTATTTGTGTGCGATGTAAGATCCGCCTAGTTTCTGGATTAAAAGAATCACGTTTGTGCATGGTGCAGCGGTTATCCCAAAGGACTACATCCCCAACCATCCACTTATGCCCCCAGGCTATTTCTTCATGAGTTGCATAAGCCCAGATTTCATCTAGTAACTTATCGGATTCATCTAGCGTCAATCCTTCGATATAAGCATTACGTCTGCGGCCAAGATAAAGGACTGGTCGATTCGTTTCTGGATGACTACAAATCAGCGGGTGATAAACTCCTTCTGAGGTTACAGGGTCATCTATTGCTTCTACCCCTTCGCGAAGGTAACCGCCGCTATTGTAAGTTCCATCATGTTTTAGTCTTAATCCATTAATTCGGGTTTGAAGAGAGTTTGGAAGCAACTCAAGGGCCTTATACATATTACAGAAATATGTTCTGCCCCCTATAGGGGGTATTTCAAGTGCATATAGCATACTAGCTTTGGGAGGTTCTTCTAGATAGGACATATCGGTATGCCAAACAGCCTCCCCAGCACCAAGACTTCCGATTGGCTGACCATTTTCAATAACATTTGAGATAACGTAGATCTCTGGATAGCCTTTAACAAAGCGTCTTCCTGTTTCCTGGACAGGAGCAAAGTCTAACGTTCCTAGACGTTTGCTAAAGTTTATTAAATCTTGGTCTGTGAGCTCTTGATCTCTCAAAAGAATCACGCAGTTATCAAGCCATGCAAGATGAATAGCCTCAAACTCAGAATCGCTTATATTGGCAAGGTTTATGCCACATATCTCAGCGCCAAGCGGTCCATTTATTGGTGTAATTTTAAGATTTGTTGCCATAGTAATTATTAGTTTTGAGGCTATTACGACTTTATCATTTTATCAGAAAGTCTATACCGTCCACAGAACGCTAACAGATAACCTTTGACCTATTAGCTCTATGATACAAGTAGTTTAATTTGGTGAATTAGAAAATAGTGATCTGCCATCGGGAAGCATTGCTGCAGAAAGACTTGCGGTAGGAGTATTATTACGAGCTTGCCAACCTTGAATTTGTAGAATCGTTCCTACTGGTAGGTCTGCAGGACGCCAACCGAGGCGAATCAAATTATTAGCTGCTCGGGTTTCCAATGCCCAGTTAATAACTTCCCCATTGGAATTTTCAACATCAACATAGATCCATGCATGAGGATTTGCCCATTTCATTTCAGTCACAGTTCCCGTAAAACTAATAGGCTTATCTCTATCAAATTCAGCGGCAAACGCATGATGAGCAAACGCGTTATTAGTAAAACTAGTCAGAGAAAAGGTAAGAAGTAAGGTTATTGTCTTAAAAAAACTAATCATTTTCTTTTACTCAGTATTTTGATTTTGACGATACTCATCCTGCACATCCTTTAGATGTTGAAGGTCTGCATTGTCTTCTAGGCAAGCCACTTCGAGTAGCTCTTCATCTTCCTGGTTAAACGGCATTTCTATAGTCCATGGGCGTGTATATGGAATTGGGTCAGATACGGTAGCTCGATAGATAATTTGGTTTTCATCTACTGGCGTAAATGTTTCCACGACAGTCTGCATATGACTAACTACATCACCTACTTCATTAAGCCATGATTTTCCATTGAAGTTTTTTGATTCAACAATGAGCGTATCTTCTTCCCAATAACCGATAGAGTCACCTTGCCATAGGCGTATTGTATCCGGTAGAGAATGTTCGCCATTCAAAGCAATTCTTCGCCATGACATGCGTTCATGTAGAACAACTATATAGCCAGGGGGTTGTAGTATAAAAAATGGTGCTGGAACATAGTGTGAGCGCGGAACTCCTGCTACAAAACAGTGTGCGGTAGGATCATCATATCCTCTATGTGGCAACTGACGGTCTATTCTTTCGGATCTAGCCCATGTTTGATAGGGCAGAATCCCATCTATAGGATCAATGACTTGTCCTCTGCTCGGTGGGAGGAGGATCTCTCTCTCATGTTCTTCTAATCCGTAATTTGCACCGCCCGCATCAGCCATATAGTAACCACCGATATTAGGTGTGCCATCTGAGAGCCGAGAAACCTCTTCAGTTACTGTTGGGAGCGGGATACTTTGACCAGCATTAGGATCAAATGGTTCGTTATTTGGAGGAATTAAAGCTGGATACCAGGTATTTTCATCTCTCTCAAAAGCACCATTTTCCTCTTCTTTTTCTGCTTGGCACTGGTATTCAAGGATGCCATTCATGTGTTTTTGACGTTGTAGCTCTAATTGAATAGTCCAAGGGCGTGTAAATACATTCTGATCTTCAATAGTCGCTTCATACTCGATAGTGTCTTTGTCGATCAGTCGATAACGTTCGACAACATGGATTTCATTACTATGAAAGTTTCCTGCTGCATCGAGCCATGTCTTATCATTTTGATCTATAACTTCAACAACTAGAACATCTCCTTCCCAATGACCACGTGAGTTTCCCATCCAAGACTCAATTCCAGCATAGAGAGGGGGAGATCCATTTGTATAAATTAATCTATAGACTTGTTGCCACTCAAAAGTAATTGCAATGTGGTTAGTGGTTTGGAATATTTGGAATGGAGATTCCATTGCCATAATTCTTGGCACACCTGGCAAGTAACAATTATTAAGTGGATCCATGGAAGCACGATTTTCAAAATTTTGAATCTTCTGCTCAGCTGCCCATGGTTGATAGGGGATTGTTTCACCATCAATGACACTTATGCCAGCTGGCATATCATGTCTAGCAACATGATCTTCAAGGTCAAAAGACGCGCGGTTAACTGGACGCCATATTCCTTGCAAATCAGGTTTTCCATCTGCATCACGAGGCAAGTTCTGCCCCGATACTGTCCCAGTAACTAATACTAGAAAAATAAATAAATATGGTGACACAAGTTTTTCCTACTAAATCGTGTGATAATTTTCTTGTAGGAATATAGCAGGCTCAAGCCTGTAGTCCTATCACCTTATGATTTATTCGAAATTGCATTGATTATGCAATTTCGAATAAAGACGCAGCCCCCTGGCCGCCACCAATACACATTGTGCATACAACATATCTTGCGCCACGCCTTTTGCCCTCGATTAAGGCATGCCCAACCATGCGAGCACCAGACATGCCATAAGGATGGCCGATTGAAATGGAACCTCCATTAACGTTTAAGTGATTGTTTGGAATCCCCAATTTATCTTGACAATAAATTACTTGTACGGCGAAGGCCTCATTAAGTTCCCAAAGGTCAATATCATCCATTTTTAGACCGGCCTGTTTGAGTAATTTTGGCACAGCAAAAATTGGACCTATGCCCATTTCATCAGGTTCGCATCCAGCTACTGCAGTACCGCGATAAATTCCCAGCGGGTTCAGACCTTTTTTTTCAGCCATATGCGCTTCCATAACCACAGATGCAGATGCTCCATCTGATAGCTGACTAGCATTGCCTGCTGTTATAAATCCATCATCTTTAATCGGCTTGAGTGATGATAGGCCTTCAATGGTTGTATCAACTCTATTCCCTTCATCTTTTTCAAGCATCACATCTTCAAAGCTAATTGTTCCCGTTTCACGATCAATCACACCTTTATTTGAAGCTAGCGGGACAATTTCATCATCAAACTTGCCATTTTTTTGACCGCTAGCGGTGCGCTGTTGGCTCTGCAGGGCGTATTCATCCTGACGGTCTCGACTTATGTTATAACGTTTGGCAACGATCTCAGCCGTGTCAATCATAGGCATATAGATATGCTCATGTGCGGCAAGTAAGCGGCCATCATTATGCCTATACCTGTTTGCATGCTCGTTTTGTACGAGACTGATCGATTCTATTCCACCACCAACCATAATGTTACTTTCATTCGCTAGTATGGTTTTGGCAGCGAGCGCGATTGCCATCATCCCTGAAGAACATTGTCGATCTACAGTCATGGCCGATGTGGTGACCGGCAGACCAGCTGAAAGTGCAATTTGCCGCGCCGTATTGCAGCTCTGAGTTCCTTCAGGCATAGCACAACCAAAAATTACATCTTCCACCTCATCTGGATTTAATCCTGCACGTTCAACTGCATGCTTTACCGCATGCCCACCTAGCGTTGGTGCCTCTGTGTTATTAAATGCACCTCTATATGCTTTGCCAATCGGAGTTCTAGCGGTTGATACGATTACTGCCTCTCTCATTAGGATTCCTTATATGAGGATTTTTATGGGTTTGTATTGATATTTAAACAAAAAGCATGAAGCGGCAAATTGATTTCGTCAATATCATTAAGGTTAATTTGTTGTTTATGTGATCTTTTCGCATTCTTTATCATGCCACTACAGATATATATCCTGTATGTAAATTTTATTAAGAACCTATGGTGAATAAACATGAAAATACTCCGGACTCCGGATGATCGTTTTAATGATTTGTTAGATTTTCCATATAAACCTAACTATTTTGATTATATGCATAGCGAGCATAGTTTTCGGGTGCATTATGTAGATGAGGGCCCAGCTGATGCAGATGTAACTTGGTTATGTCTTCATGGTCAACCGACCTGGAGCTATTTATACCGAAAGATGATTCCAGTTTTTGTTAAAGCTGGGCATAGGGTTGTTGCTCCCGACTTTATTGGGTTTGGCCGATCAGATAAGTCAGATGATGAAATTCTCTATACTTTTGATTTTCATAGAGAAATGCTGTTATTTTTCTTGCGAAGATTGAAGCTTCAAAAAGTGCGTCTGGTTTGTCAGGATTGGGGTGGAATAATCGGTCTTACATTGCCGGTAAGTGAACCCGAAATTTTTTCAGCATTGCTGGTTATGAATACTACGTTAGGTACTGGAGATAAACCCTTAGGCAAAGGGTTTCTGGCCTGGCGGGATTTTGTTCGTAGCAAACCAGATCTTAATATCTCTCGCTTGATGAAGCGTACTGTAGATTGTCTTAGTGATGATGAATCAATCGCCTATGATGCCCCGTTTCCGGATATAACATATAAAGCAGGAGTTAGACGTTTCCCAGAATTACTTCCTGATAATGTTAACGCGCCTGGTGCACTGTTATCACGGCAAGCCCGTACTTGGTGGAAGACACAGTGGCAAGGACAAAGTGCTATGGTTATTGGCATGCAGGATCCAGTCTTGGGACCAAAAATTATGAATGAACTTCTATCTTCTATAAATAATTGTCCAACCCCAATTGAAATTCCAAATGCTGGGCATTTCGTGCAAGAGTGGGGAGAGCCTATTGCAAGAATGGCAGTAGAGGCTTTTTAGCGGGTGTAATTGTATTACTGCACTTATTCATAATTAAAAAATAATTTTTTAAAGAACGCTGTTATGAAGACACGTATAACCGAGATGCTAGGTGTTGAATATCCAATCATTCAAGGTGGAATGCATTACGTTGGATTTGCAGAATTAGCAGCGGCGGTTTCAAATGCTGGCGGGTTTGGCATCATTACAGGTCTTACGCAAGGTACACCAGAGAAACTAAAACGGGAAATTGAACGTTGTAAGGAGATGACCGAAAAACCTTTCGGCGTAAATTTAACATTTCTTCCATCTTTAACTCCTCCTGACTATCCCGGCCTTATTCAGGCTATTGTTGATAGTAATATTAGAATTGTAGAAACAGCTGGATATAATCCAGAAAAATATCTGCCTCCGCTGAAGGATGCAGGAATAAAGGTAATTCATAAGTGCACATCTATACGACATTCTTTAAAAGCACAGTCAATTGGATGTGATGCGGTATCTGTGGATGGTTTTGAGTGTGGTGGTCATCCAGGTGAAGACGATATTCCAAATTTTATTTTATTACCGCGCGCAGCCGATGAATTAGAAATACCCTTTGTGGCGTCTGGAGGGATGGCTGACGGCCGATCGTTAGTTGCATCGCTAGCGATGGGTGCTGAGGGGATTAATATGGGTACAAGATTTATAGCTAC
>JAQWRR010000077.1 GCA_029243585.1 Gammaproteobacteria bacterium | reverse complement strand
TTTCTTCCTAACGCTGTCTCTTTACTCAGTGATTCAACCATCCCTAAAGAAGCGGCAGCTGAAGAAGGGTCTAGCAGCCATCCTATAGCCTGAAATAACATAACGCAGCCAACAAACCCTGATAATAATCTTGCTGTCATTGTCTGCACTTTTTCATGTTGATTTGTCTTTTATCAAAAATGGAAGATAAGTTAAGAAAAATGCAAATATTGCAGCTGGTATAAGAGCAAAAATATGCAATGGTGCATCAGGAAATATATTCATAATTGTATCGCCTTCAGGTTTATCTTTGAGATACCAGAAATTAGCATCTGGGCCTAAAATTAAATTTAAAATATAGACAATCAGAGTTAATAAGAGAGTGATTCTTACGACGTATAAAAAATCCTTAAAGTAAGGTCGTTTATTGAGACAAAAAACAGTGATTCCAACCCCTAACAATATTAATCCATGACCATAATAAAAATTAACATACTCAGGGTGCGGGTAAGCAAAAACTAATCCTGGTGTAATTAGAGCCATTGACGCAGGAATGGTGCCCCAAAAAAAAGCGCAATGAAAAAATCGTTCTCCATAGCCTAAGAGGTATAAACCAATAGCAATTTTAGAAAAATCACACATGTGCAGTGGTATTGCTTCCTGCCATGCTAGTTGATAACTAAAAGCATTAAAAATTTGCATAACAGCATGCGTTAATAACAATACACCTACTGAAATTTTTGCTTGAGTAACAATCTGTTCCGATTGCGATCTAATCCAGAGTATGGCTAATACGATTACTCCATAAGTAACCACTAGAGTAATGATGTGTGTTTGATCAAAAAGTATAAAAGGTTGCATGCAAAACTATTCTACATAAGTTAAATAAGGATTTGTAACAAGAAATACATTCAATGGTGCCTTTGAATTCGTCGCTTATATTTAGTGAGAGTGATAGCAGAAGAAGCATTAATGCTTATCCAGCGATCTTTATTCATTATTATTCCATATGTTCTGACCCAAACAGGAGTGGGAGTAACTCTGCCAAATATTTCATTTCTTCTTCAGCATGATGCTTTAGATCATTTGCAGTCTGTTTATCAAGCACAAGTAGACGGGTTAAAAAAGCATTGCCTATTAGGCCTTCCAATGAGGGTGTGGTTTTATTTCCTTCTCGTTTGACAACATGTCCCAACCAAAATCGAGACCTCATCTCAGCTCCATTTAAAGTGTCTCTTATCACATGACACATTTTTGCTATGTTCATATTCTCATCAAGAAGACCCACTCTTGCACAAATAACAAATGTTTCTTCATCATTAGCATCGAAGCCAAAGAATTCTGCAGAATTAACAAATTGTATTCTAAGTTGTGATAAGTCTTCTCCAATATACTCATGAACTAAATGGCTTGCCCCGATAATTTCTCCTGGTACTTTATTTTCCCAATCCATCCATACATGGTCTTTGGGATGCCATGTTTTATATTGTTCAGTTGTTTGCAGAAAATCAGAGAACCACCAACGAACCATGTCTGCCTTTACCTCAGGCATTGAGGTTCTCACAGCAACTAAATAAGTTGCATCAGGCAATCTTCGAACTTCGGTAGCATAAACTCCAGTGTCTTCAACCAAAGTTTTTTCAGCATCTATGGTTTGACGGAATGGTTGTAAACCAAAGATTGAAATAATAATTAACAATACCAAGAAAATATTTACATAATATTTCATAACTAAACTCTAATATAGATTACTGATTTGATCCATTTTATCGTAGTATCAAATTGTATACTTTTTAAAAATGAGGGAATCTTTGAACAATTCAACTTACATCTATCTTTTTAGAACATTTTCCAAAATTACTATCATCATCCTTTTGAGTGGTCTTTTAATTCCGTCTGTTAGCGTGTCAGAAGTCCCCATCCTTCAGCCAGGTGCTCCTGGCAATCCCACGCGTGAACTTGATGCTGAAACTGCAGTAAATATAGCTAATTCTTCATATACGGTTGCTGATGTTGAATTCATGAAGGACATGATTATCCATCATCATCAAGCGCTATTGATGTCTAGACTGGCAATACCAAGTACCAATAACCAGGCAATTCTTGACCTAGCTGGGCGTATTGATGTTTCGCAAGAGGATGAAATAAGTTTTATGCAAGGCTGGCTGCAAGAACGTGAAGAACAAGTACCTGACCCTACCTCGAAACACTCAGAACATACTCATCACACCATGATTGGTATGGCAACTACAGAACAAATGACCCAACTTGCTGAATCAAAAAGCACAGATTATGACCAACTTTTTCTGTCTCTTATGATTGCTCATCATGATGGAGCAATAAAAATGGTTAAGGAGCTCAGAGATCAGCCTGGATCTACCTACGACCCCATTCTCAATAAATTTGCCTCAGATATAACCAATGATCAAGCAGTGGAAATTGAGCGTATGAACTCATTATTAATAGGTCTTTCAAGCGACCCTCGGGCTGGGTTGGCTTCGGGCCTTTATGATGCAGAAGAAGCAATCATGAATATGCAACTTTTGGAATCTCAACGCAAGCCTATGGGATTCTATGACCCTGCGAATCCTGCAGAACGAGGGGCTGAAGAGCCGGATGAAAATACTGAGAGAGAAGAAGAAAGCATTGAGGGAGATGAAGAGGAGATTACATCTATAGAAGAAGATGCAAAGAATCGGCGTTATCCAATGCTCAGTTTCTCCAACACGGACATGGCCTTCCGAGACGATATATTAGTGACTGGAAGCTACCATGGCTTTAACATCTATAGTATCAGTGAGGAAGGTTTGCCAGAACTTATAACCTCTGTTATTTGCCCAGGAGGTCAAGGCGATGTTTCCTTAGTTGGGGACCTACTAATTTATTCAGTTGAAGAGACTCGTGGTCGACTTGACTGCGGGCTAGAAGGAGTGATAGTAGATGCGAGTCTAGATCGTTTCCGTGGATTACGCATCTTTGATATTTCTGACTTGAGTCGACCAAAACAGGTGGGTGCTGTGCAGACTTGCCGTGGCTCTCATACCCATTCAGTGGTGTCAGGCCCGAGTCCAGATGGAAAGATTCTGGTCTATAACTCAGGCACAGGAAGTGTTCGTGAAGAGGAAGAATTAGAACAATGTATTGAGGACATTCCTGGTGATGACCGCACTGCCCTTTTCCGTATTGATGTGATTGAAATTCCAGTGGATGATCCCTCTCAATCACGAATCATTGACAGCCCTGCAGTATTTGCTGACCCTGAAACAGGAGTGCTGGCTGGACTCTGGCGTGGCGGTGATCATGGTGATGATTCTCAGGAGACCTATATCACAGATCAGTGTCATGACATCACGGTATTCCCATCAGCCAATATAGCTGCTGGTGCCTGTTCTGGTAATGGCATTCTCTTTGACATCACGGATCCAAGTAAACCCCATCGAATCGATGTGGTAACAGATTCTGGTTTTGCTTACTGGCACTCAGCTACCTTTAATAATGAAGGCACTAAAGTGCTGTTCACAGACGAATGGGGTGGCGGTGGTCGTGCACGCTGTCGGGCCTGGGATCCAGTAAACTGGGGTGCAGATGCAATTTACGATATTGTCGATGAGAAACTTGAATTCAGAAGTCACTACAAGATGCCAGCGCCGCAATTGGAAACTGAAAATTGTGTTGCTCACAATGGTTCAATTGTCCCTGTTCCAGGACGAGACATCTTTGTCCAGGCCTGGTATCAAGGTGGAATCTCAGTGATTGATTTTACTGATTCATTAAACCCCATAGAGATCGCCTACTTCGACCGTGGACCTATAATGGAGGACGAGTTGATAACAGGTGGTTATTGGTCTGTGTATTATTATGAAGGCACTATTTATGGAACTGAGATAACTCGAGGCTTAGACATATTAAAACTAATACCCAGTGAGTATCTGAGTGAAAACGAAATCGCAGCTGCTGCACTTGCCTATCCAATGATTGGCCATCGTCGTGCTTTTAATCCACAACAACAAGTGCCAATGGACTGGCCCGCGACACCAGAGGTGGCTCGTGCCTATATTGATCAGCTTCTGAGAGACAAAGCCATAAATACAGATACTGCGGATCAGATTATCGAAAAACTCGACCAAGTTACAATCGAAATGGAGATGGGTGGTAACAATAGACTCTCCCGACAAATTAACAGATTTAGCTTGTCAGCTGAAGGATTGAATGCTGATGTTCAGACAAAAAATCGATTCGAAAGATTAGGTGCCACCCTAAAGGGGATCTCAGACGGTTTACGTAAATAATTGAGTTTTAGTCATGTCTTAAACTGTTATAAATCTTTGGTTGATGGCCGACTTATTTTAAGAATTCTACCGCCACTATCATTCTCTAATAGCACGTATATTGAACCGTCATAGCCCACTTCTATATCACGAAAGCGAGCAATATTTTCCAATAAAAATTCACGAGTCACTAAATTATTCTCTTTGAATTCAAAACGCATGAGATCAGAGGCTCTCAAGCTTCCAATAATGATATTGCCAGACCACTCTGGAAACTGATTGCCTTGATAAAAAATAAAGCTTGAAATTGCAGGTGCTGGAGTTAAATCTACCAATGGCTGGACCATATCTTTAACATCGAATTCAATGCCAAGTAACTTAGCAAAATTAAGAGGTTTTCCAGTGTAATCCACGCCCTTTGATATCAGTGGCCAACCATAATTAAGTCCAGGTTGAATGAGATTTATCTCATCGCCACCACGAGGCCCCATCTCAGAACTCCACAATTCATTTGTTTCATTATTAAATTCAAGCCCTTGTGGGTTGCGATGGCCATATGACCAAATAGCCTTAATAGCATTAGGGTTCTTTAAAAATGGATTATCTAAAGGTATGCGACCATCGTCATGCACTCGCATGATCTTGCCATAAGGTAGACTTAAATCTTGTACTCCAATATGCTCCATTGGTCCCTTCATGCCTACACTGAAATAGACGAATCCGTCATTATCAAAAGCTATCCTACCACCTGCTGCAATTTCTGGCATAGAAGTGTATGTTTCCTTATCAGCTTCCCAAATCACTTCCTCATCAACCCAAGCTCCTCCTTTAATTCTTCCTCGTACAAGCTTATTCATTGATACGGGTTGATCTTCATTTAGACTCATCTCGTTACAATCGCTGCAACGGTCACCAAAATGAAGATAAATCCATGAATTATTTAAATAATCTGGATGAAGAGCAACATCCATCATCCACCCTAAACCCATCGGCTGTCCTACGAATTGAAAAGAATCATCATAAGCTCTGGGTGTTCCAGTAATGAGTTCAGAGCGATCACCATCTTGACTGACTATGCTTAACCCAAGTCTTTTTTCTGTTAAAAGTATTGTCCCATCCGGCAAAGGAGCAATACCAAAGGGTAAGGCATCTAAATCACTAATCACTGTTTCAACAGTGAAATCATGTTCTTTGGTTCTAATAATTCCTGGTGGCACAACCACTGATGCATCATAGCGAAAGTCTTCCAGATTGGTACCTTGACGTTGCTCAGCGATATACATTGCTATAGCAAAAATCTTATTTTCATTTAAAACAGATGACCAAGCAGGCATTCCTTTATCAGGAAAGCCTTGAGAGATATTCTTAGCAATCTCTATAATTTCACTACCATGCTGAAGCTCTATACCAACTAGTGGAGTGCCCTGTGCCGCTCCACGTAAAGTCTCACCATGACAAACTGAACATTCCTTTTTGTAGATCTTAGCTACAAAATCTTTTTGTATAGGAATATTGAGATCCCTAAGATTTACGGCCTTAACTTCAGAATAAACTGCTAGTAAAAAAGCAGAGATTATAAAATATTTATGAAATTTCATTTTTCATATCATTCGGTATTCTATTAAATAATTAATTTAAACTTAAACTCAAAATACAGAGATTACAACTGCAATCAATACACTGTAATTAGTTCTCATTTATTTTCAAAATTTTAGTTACTCCTGTATATGAATTTTATTGTGGTTTGTATTTTTTTTTAATAAAACTCTAAATGAATAGATCTAATAATATTAATTTAAACGAAGTAGAATATTTTCTTCATTCTAGGAAGAAAGGAATAATTGATATTGGAATACTTTTTCATGAAAACAATGATTATAAAGCAGAAGCCAGAAGCTTTATTGAAAAACATTATGCTTTTGATATAGGAGATGTTTTATTCAAAACCACCTTCACAAATGAGGTTGTTTTTAGAAATAATCCTGAAGATGCTTTGTCTTATTTTATTTCTGGTGACATTCCTGAAGATTCAGGTTTTGCAATAAAGCCATGGCAGGACATAGAAGCGTCCGAAGTCAATTTTTTAGTTGAAGATAGTTTTTGTGCAGTGATGGGGGTGCTTAATTTAAAATCGCTAAACTCCGAAAACCAGACTAAAATCGCTTTTACTTTTATCTTAGTAAAAGACGAGAATAGAATTAAGATCAAGATTCACCACTCCTCTGAAATAAAACAATAAAGTTTTCAGAGGTATTTCTTACTCCCACTCAATGGTCGCTGGAGGCTTACCAGAAATATCGTAAGTCACACGAGAAATTCCCTCTATCTCATTTATGATTCGTCTTGAAACATGATCAAGAAAATCATAAGGCAAATGAGCCCACCGAGCTGTCATAAAATCTACGGTCTCAACAGCTCTTAACGCTATAACGTAATCATAACGCCGACCATCACCCATAACGCCCACCGATTTTACCGGCAAAAAAACGGCAAATGCCTGACTTACCTTATCGTACAAGCCTTGCTCACGGAGCTCGCTTATAAAAATATCGTCTGCCCTACGCAAAAGGTCCGCATATTCCTTTTTAACTGAACCAAGAATACGAACTCCTAAACCAGGGCCTGGAAAAGGGTGACGATCAACCAACTGATCAGAAAGCCCAAGTTCAACACCAATTTTTCTCACCTCATCCTTAAATAAATCACGAAGAGGCTCAATTAGTTTCAGGTGCATTGTCTCTGGCAACCCACCCACATTATGGTGCGACTTGATAACATGAGCCTTCCCAGTCGATGCGCCAGCAGACTCAATGACATCAGGATAGATAGTTCCCTGAGCAAGCCACTGAATATCATTCAGGATATTTGCCTGCTCCTCAAATACCTCAATAAAGTTTCGTCCAATAATTTTTCGCTTTTTTTCAGGGTCTTCCTCACCATCAAGAGCAGAAAGAAACTTATCCTCTGCATTGACGCGGATAACGTTTACACCTAAGTGCTCAGCGAATGTCTCCATAACTTGATCTCCCTCATTCAAACGTAAGAGACCGTTATCCACAAACACACAAATCAGTTGATCCCCAATTGCTGCATGTAACAGCGCAGCAACTACTGATGAATCTACACCGCCTGAAAGACCTAGCAAAACATGTTCTGTACCGACTTTGTCACGCACACGCTCAATATGCTCATTGATGATATTTTTTGGTGTCCAATGACCTGGACAACCACATATTTCATGCACAAAACGCTCAATGATTAATTGTCCATTCTCTGTATGAGTTACTTCAGGGTGAAACTGGACACCATAAATCTGGTTCTGCACATCTGCCATGCCAGCAATGGGAGCATTATTCGAAGAGGCTATCTGTTTAAATCCATCTGGTAGGGCTTCTACACGATCGCCATGGCTCATCCATACTTTAAGCTTTTTATCCTCGCTAGTAATATCTCCAAGCAATGGGTTATCCACAATCAAGCTTACCTCAGCATAACCAAACTCACGGTGATCTGATCCTCTTACTTCACCCCCTAACTTTGTTGCAAGCGCCTGCATTCCATAGCAAATTCCAAGTAGAGGAACTCCAGCACTAATAACCGCATCGCTAACTCCAGGCGCATCATCAGCTGCAACTGATTCAGGTCCTCCTGATAGGATTATTCCATCGGCACCAAAGCTAGCAATAGTCTTAGCTGGAATATCATGGGAATGTATTTCACTGTAGACACCAGCCTCACGAACTCGCCGGGCAATAAGTTGTGTGTATTGAGATCCGTAGTCGAGGATTAGTATGCGTGAACTATCTGAGGCTATGCCATTGGAATGAACTTTTGACTCCACGAAGTCTTACTCCATCCTGTAGTTAGGCGGTTCCTTTGTGATCGTCACATCATGTACATGACTTTCCTTTCTCCCGGCACCTGTTATTCGAACGAAACAAGGACGTGTACGCAACACATCAATACTTTCACTACCTGTATAGCCCATGGCCGCCCGCACACCACCTACTAGTTGTTGAACTATTGCGACCAGACCACCCTTATAGGGGACACGCCCTTCAATACCTTCTGGCACTAATTTTTCCAGCTCTTCACTTGCATCCTGAAAATATCGATCCGAAGAGCCATGCTGCTGTGCCATAGCACCTACTGAACCCATCCCTCGGTAAGACTTATAGGATCGCCCCTGGAAAAGCTCAACATCTCCCGGAGATTCTTCTGTTCCAGCAAATAGGCTGCCAATCATCACACAATGAGCTCCAGCTGCGATTGCCTTTGCAATATCTCCAGAATAACGAATTCCTCCATCCGAAATTATAGAAACGTCGGTATCAGCTAGTGCTTCTGAAACTTCTGAGATCGCGGTTATTTGAGGAACGCCAACACCTGCAATTACGCGAGTTGTGCAGATTGAGCCTGGGCCGATCCCTACCTTTACGGCGTCCGCACCGGCTTCCGCAAGTGCCTTAGCTGCCTCACCAGTCACAATATTACCTGCTATTAGAGGAATATTTGGATAGTCAGCTTTGATCTGTACAACACGTTCTAGGACGCTTTTAGTATGAGCATGTGCCGTATCAACCACCAGCACATCAACGCCAGCTTGAATCAAAGCTTCTACCCTCTCCGCAGTATCTCCTCCAGTTCCAATAGCTGCTCCCACCCTTAGCGCTCCACGCTCATCTTTAGAGGCAAGCGGGTAATCCGTTGCTTTCTGAAAATCCTTAGCAGTAATCATGCCGCGCAAGCGAAAATCATCATCCACTACCAGTACCTTTTCTATCCGATGCCGGTGCAATAAGGTCATTACCTCTTCTTCATCTGGATTTTCTTTGACAGTGACCAACTTATCTCTTGCTGTCATTACCGAAGATACTGGGGCATCTAGCTGAGTCTCAAAACGCAGGTCTCGATTAGTCACAATGCCAACTAAATCCTCACCTTCTACTACTGGAACACCTGAAATAGAATGTTCCTGTGTCAATTGAATAACCTCTTTTATGGAACTATCAGGCTCCACAGTGATTGGGTCACTGATAACGCCGCTCTCAAACTTTTTCACACGTAGGACTTCGTTAGCTTGCTCCTGCGGCGACATATTCTTATGAATAACTCCTATTCCACCTTCCTGTGCGAGTGAAATTGCCAGTCTAGCCTCGGTTACAGAGTCCATTGCCGCAGAAATTATTGGAATATTAAGAGAAACCGTACGCGTGAGGCGTGTGGTCAGAGCTACTTCCCGGGGCAGGACTGTAGAGTAAGCGGGCTGGAGCAAGACATCATCGAAGGTAAGCGCTTCATGGGTAACCCGCATATTGCTGCCCTCGCTGATTAAATGCTGGCCGGCGATTCTACTCTCCTCGCAATTCGCGGTAAACGCTCTGATCAACTTAATTTTTACTATCGTATACTCATCTCTATGAAACTAAGTGAAGATAAACCCAAAATAGCACACGCCGAAGACCGCAAGGTCTATACAGTCTCAGCACTTAATCGAGAGGCACGGCAAGTTGTAGCAGATCACTTTGGCTTGGTATGGGTTGAGGGTGAAATATCTAATCTGGTGAAACACTCATCAGGTCATTTTTATTGGAGCATAAAGGATGAAAGTGCACAGCTTGACTGCGCCATGTTCCGTCAAAAAAATCGTTTTCTGAAGTTTTCACCTGAAAATGGTCAACAGATTCTCGCGCAAGGGCGTCTGGATATTTATGAGGCCCGAGGAAGGTTTCAACTTAAAGTTGATTATCTAGAAGAAGCTGGAGAGGGACTATTACGTCGACGATTCGAGGAACTTAAAAGCAAACTAGCTTTAGAAGGTCTTTTCGAGGCAGACCGAAAACGAGTTCTACCTAAGCTACCCAGTAAAATTGGGGTTATCACTTCGCCTAGCGGCGCAGCGATCCGAGATGTGTTAAGTGTTCTATCAAGACGATTCCCTGCCATACCAGTGCTGATATACCCAACAGCTGTTCAAGGTGATGGGGCATCGGATGAAATAGCACATACTCTTACCCTGGCAAATCAGCGTAAAGAATGTGATCTTTTAATATTGACCCGTGGTGGAGGGTCACTTGAAGACCTCTGGTCTTTCAACGAGGAGGTTGTAGCACGCGCCATTTCTTCCATAGAAATTCCAGTAATATCAGGGATCGGACATGAAATTGATTTCACAATCGCAGACTTTGTAGCTGATGTTAGGGCACCAACCCCATCAGGGGCAGCAGAGCTTGCCGTACCAGATAAGACACAGTGGCTTAATACTCTAACCACCATAAGCGGCCAGTTATCAAGAACAATTAATCAACAGCTATCTGCAACGCGACGTCTTTTAGACAGTATTGGGCATCGCATGAATCAAAGTCATCCTGGAGTACAACTAAGTCAATCTAGCCAAAAACTTGATGAAATGGAGACCAGATTGCGCATGAGCCTGGGCAGTACTCTTACTAGATATAACTCACGATTAGCACAGCTTAATGCAAATTTACTAGGCTCCACCCCGCGTCATCAAATCGCTAGTCTTAAAGAACGTCTTCGATTCAACAAAAAAAATCTTGATAGCGAAATATGGAAAACACTACAACTGAGGAATAACCAGCTAAGACTCACCAAACGAGCACTTCAATCCGTTAGCCCATTAGCTACATTAGATCGAGGTTATTCAATTGTCACAGATGCTGATGGAAACATAATTAAAGATGCCGCCACCGCACCTCCAGAAACCAGTATTGATTTGCGGCTCGCAAGAGGAACGCTGTCCGCAATAGTTAAAGAATCACATCAGAAAGAATGATGGGCTAATCCAGAAATTCTGCAACAACCGGACAAAAGTTATCCATATCTGCTAAAAACGAATCATGTCCTTGTATCGATGGAAGCTCTACAAACTCAACATCCCTTTCGCCACTCCTAAGCAACCTAGCCAGCTCACTTTGCTGATGTAATGGGTACAAAATATCGCTAACAACTCCCACTACCATGACACGTGGAGCCTTTATTCTTTTCATGGCTTCCTCCACAGAAGAGCCGTGATCAGCAACATCAAATAGATCGCTAGCACGTGACAAATATAGGTAACAGTTTGGATCAAACTGCCCAATAAATTTGTTTGCATGATGTTCAAGTTATGTCTCTATCTCAAACGTAAGAGCAAATGGATCATCTACAGAAAAGTCTTCACTATTACGTTCCCGTCCAAACCTCTCTTCCCACTCATCCGCAGATCGATAAGTAATCATCCCGAGTTTTCGGGCTAATTGCATACCCATTGTGGGAAATTTTTTAGCCGTGTAGCTTCCATCAGACCAATTAGGGTCACGACGAATCATTTCTCGCTGCAAAGACCGTAAAGCAGTTGAGAAAGGTAAAGCATGTGTTGCTGATGAAATAATAAGCAGTCTTTGCGATAGTCCTGGAAAAAGAATCTCAAATCCTAAAGCAGACATACCTCCCATGGAGGGCCCAACTGTGGCATAAAGCTTTTCAATGCCTAAATGCCTAACCACTTCCCATCCACCACGACTAACGTCCTCAAGCGATAGCACCGGAAAGTGTCTTTGATAAGGCTGCCCAGTCCCTGGGTTTATTGACGCCGCTCCTGTCGAACCAAAGCAACTACCTAATGAATTAACACAAATTACGAAAAACCGACATGTATCTATAGCTCGACCTGGACCGATCATCTCCTCCCACCAGCCGGGTTCAGGATCCTCGGCAGAAGAGGCTGCATGGGCAGATGGTGATAACCCAGTAAATATCAAAATAGCATTATCACGCTGAGGAGAGAGTTCTCCCCAAGTTTCATAAGCAATAGTAGAGTTCAACAAGCTTCCGCCACGGTGCATCGGAAACTCACCTTCCACTAATACTAATTTTCTTGCTTTATTCAAAATGCATCCATTTGCATGCTTGCTATAACTAATTAAAAGGAAGTGTACCTCTCCGAAAATAGGATGGTATTAACTTCTCGTTATGAGGATAGTTCAAAGTGTTCAAAGAGACGAGCAACTAGTGAAGTGCTAACGTCTATGACGAATCACACGACGCCTATGCTTCGACTGTCTCCTTGTTAACTTATTACGGCGGCCAGAATAAGGATTATCACCACTTTTCAATTCGAGCCGCAAAGGAACCCCCTCAAGATGGAGTTTTTTCCGAAACGTATTAACAAGATAACGACGATAATGAGCTGGCAAACGTTCTGTACGATTACCATGAATCACTACAATTGGTGGATGCCGTCCACCCTGATGAGCATAGCGCAAGCGTATACGTCTCCCTCCAACCAATGGTGGTGGATGGACAATTAAAGCCCGCTCTAAGATCTTATTAAGCCAAGGCGTAGGAAATTCCTTGCCAGCAGCTTCATATGTGGTCAGCGCCGCATTAATCACTTTATCTATCCCGCTACCGTGGAGAGCTGAAATATAATTAACACGTGCAAAATCAGCGAATTCAAGTTTTCTATCTACCTCAGCTTCCACTTGTCGCCGATGCGAAGTAGCAACCCCATCCCATTTATTGATACCAATTGTTAATGCGCATCCACGCTCAATAATTAAACCAATTAAGCTAAGGTCCTGTTCAGTTACTCCTTCCCGAGCATCAATTAAAAACATAGCAACACCAGAATTTTCAATGGCTTTAAGGCTCTGAACAATACTGAACTTTTCTATAGAATCATTCACTTTAGCCCGTCTACGAATACCAGCCGTATCCACCAATACGAATTCGCGACCACCACGTTCGCAGGGCACAAGAACGCTATCTCGAGTAGTACCAGGCTGGGAAGAGGTAACCATACGATCAGTTCCCAATAATCGATTAATGAATGTTGATTTGCCCACGTTGGGTCTACCGATAACTGCTAGATGTGGCTTGTCGCTCCCCCTTGAATCACTATCAGGCTCAATTGATTCTTTGTTTACCTCGAATGGAACTAGAACTTCACGCATTAAGCCTGCTAAGCGACGCCCATGAAGCGCAGCAATACCAATTGGAGAACCTAACCCCAAACCATAAAACTCTGCTTCTGCAAGTTCAGGTGCTAAGCCTTCGGATTTATTTACAGCAATCGTGACAAGCTTGTTAGAACTACGTAGTTGGTCTGCAATATTTTGATCTGCTGCGGTGAGACCTTCTCGATGATTTACTACAAAAATTACTGAATCTGCTTCTTCCACGGCAACCTGAGCCTGTTCAGCCGCCAATGACTCAAGTTCTCCGGTTGAATCCCCCAAACCACCAGTATCAATAACTATGAAGGGCTGGCCCTCAAAATTGCCAAAACCATAACGACGATCTCTTGTTAGACCCGGATAATCAGCAACCAGAGCATCCCGAGATTCGGTAAGTTGGTTGAATAAAGTGGATTTTCCTACATTAGGTCGTCCCACCAAAGCTACTGCAGGAAGCATGATCTCTCGCCCAGATCATCCTAGGCTGGATTATCCTCTGACTCTAATTCTACTTCTTGGGTTTGAAGCGTATAAGCCGACAAAGTCCCATCCTCAGCTTGAGCAAATAAATTAGCTCCAACAACAAGAGGAGTGCCATAAATAGGCCGGTTAGCTAACCTCTCTCGTGCTATAAAACTACCATCTGAGGGATCAAGCCAATGGAGATATCCTTCAAAATCCCCCACTACAATTGTATTACCATAAGGGCTTGGCGCCGTAACGTCTCTTAGTCTCAGACCATCCTGACGCCATCTAGGTGTTCCAATGGCTTTGTCTAAGGCAACTACCTCGCTGTATTCGTCTGTTATATACACACTATTTAGATCAACACCAAGACCCGAATAGCTTGAAAATTCTTGTTGCCAAAGGATAAGCCCATTTTGCAAAGAAATTGCCAATGCCCGTCCATGAAAGCCAACAGCAAAGACATCACCACCAACCACCTTCAACCCCGCACTGACATCAATAAGTCGCTCTAATTCTGTTCGGCCTGATGGTACAGCAACTATAATCTCCCACATTGGATCGCCGGAATCTAGTTCATAGGAACTCAAACGACCATTATCAAAACCTGTTACAACCACGCCTTCTGATATAGCAGGTGCAGTATTGCCGCGCATTGTTAGTGCAGGCACTGACTGTTCAACTGACCACAACTCCCGACCATCTATGGCGGAATAACCTCTCAAACGTCCGTCTACGCTGCGAAGCGCTAAAATATCATTAGCAATTGCTGGCGCTGCTAGCACCTCAGCACCAACTGCGCGACGCCACCTTTCCTCTCCAGTCTCAGAATCAAGAACAATCAGATCACCATCAGTCGTACCAAAAGCTAAAGCTCCATTACCATAGGTAGGCCCAGCGGATAAAGGAAGATTAGTCTGAACATTCCATATGCGTCTGCCAGTTTCAGCATCAAATGCCGCTGCTTGTCCCTCATAACTGCCTGCATATATCCGAGCGCCATCAGTCGCTGGTGATAAGCCTAGACGCAAACGTTCGGATGACCCCCCCAATCGTGCACTCCAGATCCGACGTACTTCTATTTTTTCTTCAAAAGTTTGTAATTCGGCAGGCTGTTCCCCTACCTCTGAATTTGTAGCACAACCTCCACTAAGGGCAAGAACCGTAACTGCTAACACCAGCCGAAACTTCACTCCGCCACCTCATCTATCATTGCACTTTCCGTCTCGGGCAAAGATTCAAGCTTTATTTGCACTAGATTGCGATCAACCTGATCAGATACTTGTGAAGTAAGTGCAGCATTATAGGCATTTCGAGCACTTTCTGGATCACTCAAAGCAACATACACATCACCCCGTACCTCATTAAAACGTCCAGAAAAGAGACCAGGATCAACATCAAGTAAAGCTAAGGCATCAGAGTAGGCCTCTTGATGAATAAGAACTCGTGCTAAGCGCAGTCGCGCAATCATGGATAGTTCAGGGTCGCTTGTTTCATCCATAACATAACGTAAATCTTCCCCAGCTCCTTCCATTTGTCCTGCATCCATTCTCATAACGGCTATTAGCAGTCCGCCTTGATCGGTATAAGGGCTACCAGGGTAACTCTCCCGCAACTGGTCAAGATAGTTACGAGCATCGCCTAACGCATCATCAAAAACAGCTTCACGCAACTCAACATAAACTGATGAAGCAGCCTCCGCCCGAGTCTCCTCATATGCGTTAAAGCGATTCCATCCGAAGAGCGATAGCACTCCTACGGCAAGCCCGCCAATAAGATACCAACAATTATCACGCCACCATGCGCGCATTTGTTCAATCTGTTCTTTTTCAGAGAGAAATTCGTCCACGAAAAGCCTCCCGGCCCTTACCACATAACATCTATTTTACGGCGAAGATAACAACATCGATACTAATTCATCTAATGTCAGCATGACTTGAGGAGTATCTTCTCTAAGTGCTTTAACACTGATTTTTTCAGCAGCGAGTTCATCCTCACCAAGAATTAAAGCTAGCCGCGCACCACTACGATCTGCCCGACGAAGCTGTGACTTCAAGCTTCCCCCCATGCAATCCATCGATACACGAGCATTTGGTAACTTTGCTCTTAACTCCTCGGCAATACTAAAACCAGCACGTCGCGCTTGCTCCCCGCCTGCAGTCAAATATGCGTCAGGCGTTTGCTCATTAATAGGCAAACCCTCTGCCATAATCAATTCAACAACTCTCTCGACACCTAGCGCCCAACCAATAGCTGGAGTATCTTTGCCACCTAACTGTGATACTAGGGTATCGTACCGACCACCCGAACAAACAGCACTTTGAGCACCTAATAGATCAGTCACCCACTCGAAGACAGTACGCGAATAATAGTCTAATCCCCGTACAAGCCTTGTATTAATCACATGCTCAACTCCGACATCATCTAATAGTTTCTGCACACCATCAAAATGAACTTTTGACTCTTCATCAAGGTATTCACTTAAATCAGGTGCATTTGCTATCAAATCCTCAAGATCTGGATTTTTACTATCCAGAATTCTAAGTGGGTTTCGATCTAAACGATGAAGGCTTTCAGCATCTAAAGTATCTCGAGCACCAGTGAAATAGCGCTGCAATGCCTCACGATAAACTGCTCTAGACTTTGTAGTCCCCAAAGAATTTATCTCGAGTTTAGGGCTCTGAAGGCCTAAACGCTCCCAAAGACGCGCTGACATTACAATAAGTTCTGCGTCTATCTCCGGACCCACAAAACCAACAGCCTCAACATCCAACTGATGAAATTGACGATAACGTCCTTTTTGTGGTTTTTCATGACGAAACATTGGACCACTACACCAAAGTTTCTGCTGTTTATTATGGAAAAGACCGTTACTTAAGCCAGCTCTGACTATGCCAGCAGTAGCCTCAGGCCGAAGCGTAACGCTTGAACCGTTACGATCCTCAAATGTGTACATCTCCTTTCGAACTATGTCAGTTGTCTCTCCAATAGAGCGACAAAAAAGCTCTGTGCGTTCTAAAGCAGGTATACGAATTCTTTGGTAACCATAGGCCTCAAACACTTCTTCAGCAGCAGTTTCAACAACTGCCCAGACTGACCTAGCATCAGGCAATACATCATTCATACCTCGAACAGGCTGAATATAATCAACCATTAGCCTTAAATATCCTCTGCGATAACAAAATGAGCGACGTTACCACCATTATGGCTATCAGCTGGAATCATGTAGGACTCACCATCAACTCGGACCTGCACTCCATTCACATTACCAAGCAAAAATGATAGAGGAAGATGTGCATCAAAAGAGGATATGTTTCCAGCGCGTCCAAGATCATAATAAAAATGCTCTCCATTAATATCCGTGATTTCAGTCCAACAGTCCTGATCAAAAGCAATTTCTATAAATTTACTTAGCCCAAGAGGCAAACTGTGTGGGTCTTCCTCATTATCTACTTCAACGTAAGATTCCGATTTAAACTGCCCTACATTAAGAACTAAAGACTGTTCAACTAACGGTAAAGAAACACTAGTTGGCGCCGATGAAGCAGGAACGGAATCAACCATCTCATTTGGTAATGATTCATCCGTCTGGTTTAACTCAATTATTAATGGTTCTATTGCTGCAAATCTATCAACTTCGGAATCGAAATCACCTTCAGTAGATGTGATTACTTCCATAAATGAGGGCGAATCAAAATAAAAATACCAAGCTCCAAATCCAGCAGACAACAGCGCTACAAAAAGCATAAGAGCCATCCACCGACCAAGCCCTCTCCCACTATCAAGCTGAATTGGTTGACTAGCCATCATCGGAACATCACGACTACCAACCTGGTGGGTATACTTTTTAAAATATCTTCATATTCGAGCCCAACGCGCTGCGAATATTGCCTCATATATCCTTTAGTGAAAACAGGCGCAGAAAAAACCTCGAACTCATCCTGTTCAAGAGCCAGTAAAAATCGGACATCAATACGCAAATCTCTAACAAGTTGCTCTACAGATAAGCCTTTTGCCTCACGAGCAGCCCTAAGCGTTTCACCAACAGATAGGGCTTTCTCTTCGGTAAGCTCCTCTTTATTTTTTGCTTCAGTATTTTTCATTTCACGCAGTCTGATCGATCTTTTAGCTACACCAAACATAAATATCAGTAAGATATCTCGGCCTGATTGTAAGACAGAACGAAAGTCTAATCGGTATAAATAGCATTCTAGCCAACATTAACATGCTGCTCTGATTTTCCTATTACCTAAACGAACTAGCATCCGGTTTTTCACCTGGCCAGCCAACTGACCACAAGCAGCTGAAATATCGTCCCCCCTGGTACGCCTTATTGTAGCGACAATCCCAGAAGCCCTTAGTTTCATACAAAACCTTCTAATCATGTCAGCTTCTGAGCACGTGTATTCTGTACCAGGAAAAGAATTGAAAGGGATAAGGTTTACCTTGGCCGGCCTATTTTTTAGTAATTTTATAAGCGAAATTGCATCTTGAATCCCATCATTCACACCAGCCAGCATTACGTATTCAAATGTTATATGTCGAGATGCAAATGATTCCGAATAATTCCAGCAGGCCTCCAATAATTCCTTAATCCGATGGCGCTGATTAATGGGCACTAGTTTATCTCGAAGATCATCTGTTGGCGCATGGAGTGACACAGCTAAGGCAACATTACACTCCTTTGCAAGTTTTCTGATCTGCGGTACTAGGCCAGATGTGCTAATCGTGACACGTCTCCGCGACAAACCCATTGCATGATCATCGATCAGCAGCTTCGTCACTTGCACCACTTCACGATAATTTGCCAAAGGCTCCCCCATACCCATAAAAACAATATTAGTAATCGATGATTCTGGCGCAAGCTCTTGATTTGCAATAATCACCTGACCAAGAATTTCAGTAGCACTGAGGTTTCTATTAAAACCACGCCGGCCTGTCGCACAGAATGAGCAGTCCATAGCGCATCCAGCCTGCGAAGAAATGCATAAAGTCGATCGATTTGGCTCAGGAATATAAACTGCCTCAACCGCTTGTCCTGCACCAACATCAAGCACCCACTTAAGTGTTCCATCTTGCGCATGATCTATGCGTAAGACTTTCGGCAAGGACAAGGTAGCAACAAGATTAAGCTGGCTACGTAATTGCAAACTTAAGTCGGTCATTTCGTCGAATTCCAATACGCCACGCTGATAAATCCAGCGCATAATCTGTCTAACGCGGTATGGCTTTTCTCCCAAACCAACGAAAAATTTGGCTAGTGAATCTGGCGCAAGACCAATGAGGTTTAGCTTCCCTGACTCCGCAGATATTGAACTCAGCGGATTCTCGCGCAAATCTCCTCCTCATCGAAGAAAAAGCCGATCTCATGAGCAGCGGTATCTGGACCGTCAGAGCCATGCACAATATTTTCTTCTATAGAACCTGCAAAATCTGCCCGAATTGTTCCTGGATCAGCTTCTGCCGGATTCGTTGCACCCATAATTTCACGGTTTTTTTGTATTGCATTCTCTCCCTCAAGGACTTGAATAACTACTGGACCAGATCTCATGTAGCGAACAAGGTCAGAATAAAAGGGTCGTTCTTTATGAACCTCATAAAACCCTTCAGCCTGTTTCTGGGAGAGATGTAACATCTTTGCAGCAACAATCTGAAGTCCTTGTTGTTCAAATCGTCGGTAGATTTCACCGATTAGATTTTTTTGCACGCCATCTGGTTTAATTATGGAAAGAGTTCTTTCTAACGACATTGTTCACCTTCTTTCTTAGACACTGAAACTTTCACCGCAACCGCATTCGCCTTTGATATTCGGATTATGGAATCTGAACATTTCATTTATACCCTCTTTGACAAAATCGACCTGAGTTCCATCAATCAGTTTTAGACTGTCACTGTTAACTACAACTTTTACACCGAATTCACTAAATACAAAATCATCCGAATCTATTGAATCTGCGTAATCAACAACATAAGCATAGCCAGAGCAGCCTGTTTTCTTGATTCCAAGCCTAAGACCTATGCCATGGCCACGACGTTCTAAATGACCCCGTACACGGTCAGCCGCGCTTTCAGTAAGTGATATAGCCATCCTTAATTTCCATCCTGCGTCGTTAATCGCTCTAGTTTTTTCTGACAAGCTGCCGCAGCATCTTCAATCAGCAGTAACTTACCTAGTCTATCTACAGGAACGCCTAGTTCCTTCCGTCGATCAATCATTCCTAAGTCTAATAATGCGCCAGTCTCACGGCCTTCTAACCATTCTGCCGCCCAATCAACAGCGGCTACCGTGTAAGGGCAACCGTATACATTAAAACGAATAGCTCGTATTAACCCATTAATTACTTGAACCTGAAAACGGACCCAAACGTTTAAAGTTCGATCCGATGACTCGCCTGTAACGACCCCTACAATACCTTCCTCGAAACTTTTAACCCTATTTGGCGAAAGAAAGCGCTTCTTAACTTCAGGCTCGTAATCCATAATCTAGTCAATAGTTTAGCGCAAAGTATGCGTCCGACGCATTAACTTACAGTCCAATCTGGTGCGCCGCTGGCTAACTCTCTAAGCCTAAGCACCTCCTCACGAACCCTACTTAAAACATAGTCAATATCAGTTTCTGTAGTAAAACGACCTACGCTAAACCGCAAACTACTAGAAGCGAGAGCGTCACTCAATCCCATCCCACGTAGTACATGGGATGGATCAGGAACATCAGAATTACAAGCCGAACCAGCAGAAATAGCCACATCTGCAAGCGAAGTTCTTAGGCTTTCTCCTTCTACACCCGCAAACGTAACATTCAAAATATGTGGGGATCGCTTCGTGGCATGACCATTTAAGGATACTCCCTCTATAACCTTCAGCCCCGACCAAAGCTGATCGCGCCTAGCCGCTAGTAGTGGCCCCTCCTGATCTGGATCAGCCAGAGCAAATGCCTTGCCAAAGCCAGCAATCTGATGTGTTGCTAGAGTTCCTGAGCGATAGCCCCACTCCTGCTCACCGCCATAGATCATAGGGGCGATTTTCATACCCTTACGGATATAAAGAGCACCTATACCCATAGGACCATAGGCTTTGTGGGCAGTTAGCGAAACAAGATCTACTGAGAAATCTGCAACATTCAAAGGAACCTTCCCTACACTCTGTGCTGCATCTACATGAAACAATACGCCCCTCTCTCGGCAGAGCTCTCCAAGGACAGCAAGATCTTGCAAAACACCAGTCTCATTATTCACATGCATAATTGACACAAGGACTGTGTCATTTCGTATTGCTGTAGCAAGTTGCTGTGTACTAATAACACCATGTGCATCATGATCAACAAAAGTAACCTCAAACCCTTGGTCTTTAAGCGCATTAGCAGTATCTAACACTGCCTTATGCTCCAGTGTCGAGGTAATTAAATGCCGCCCACGATGTTGATTTGCGTTCATAGTACCGATCAGCGCCATGTTGTCAGACTCTGTTGCACCAGATGTAAAACAGATACTATCTACCTCAGCACCAATACGCGCAGCGATCTGATTGCGTGCCTTCTCGATATGAATCTTAGCGCTCTTACCAAAAAAGTGTGATGAGGACGAATTAGCATAATCCCCATCCGGGCCTAAGCACTGAATCATTGCCTCAACAACCTCTGGATCCACCGGAGTCGTAGCTGCATAGTCGAGATATATTTTCTTGGCTTCCATACTATTAATTTTTCTTTGTAAGGTTCTTCTCAGTCTTATTAGAAGAATCTGGAGAAAGCGCCGCTAATACACCACGCAAAATATTCACTTCATTACGATCAAGGCTTGCCCGATGAAAAATCCTACGCAGTCGCAGCTTGAGTTGCTTAGGATGATCCGGATTCAAGAAGCCAACATCCGCCAATAAACCCTCGAGATGCTGATGAAAACCCTCAAGCTCCTGAGCATTTGCTAAAGGGTTTTCAGATGCGGGAGCTTCATCCCTCAGAAACGATTCGAAATCTATACTAGCCATACGAAGTTCATAACATAGAATCTGAACGGCCATAGCAATATTCAATGATGAATAGTCAGGGTTTGCTGGTATATGCACAAGTTTTTGACAATAGGCCATATCTTCATTAGTTAGCCCAGAATGCTCTGGACCAAATACTGCCGCAACCTGAGTATGTGCAATTTTTGACCACATTTCTTTAGCTGCACCTCGAGGATCGATGGCAGGCCAAGGAAGGCTCCGGAAACGTGCGCTTGCTCCAACAACAAAACCGCAATCAGCGACTGCTTCACTCAAAGAATCTACTACCCGTACTTGAGAAAGTACATCATCAGCGCCAGAAGCCCGAGCTGTTGCCTCAGCACTGGGAAAGTCCTTAGGAGAAACCAATACCAAATCATCTAGGTTCATGGTCTTCATTGCCCTTGCAATTGCACCTATATTTCCGGGGTGTGAAGTTTCAACAAGTACAATACGCACTGGTACGCGCATAATAAATCCTAATCAAATTCTCTTTATGTTGACGGAACGAGTATTCTACCCCTCTAATGTCGACACTCCGAATCAATCTAACCATCTAAACCACCATGCATGGAATATTAAACATAGCTGTACGAGCAGCACGCGAAGCTGCGGTCATCATGATTCGTAATCTTAATCGGATTGAACGGCTTGAAGTTTTACAGAAAAGACACAACGAATTCGTTAGCCAAGTTGATAGGCTTGCAGAAGAGGCCATTATCGGAGTAATTAAGGAATATTATCCAGAACACTCGATCCTGGCAGAGGAAAGCGGCAAGAGCGGAGATCACGAATATGAGTGGATTATTGATCCGCTGGACGGAACAACAAACTATCTCCACGGATTTCCCGTTTTCTCTGTCTCTATTGCAGTAATGCTTAAAGGTCAACTTGAACATGGGGTAGTTTATGACCCGCTCCGTCAAGAACTTTTTACAGCTAGCCGAGGGCAAGGGGCGCAGCTAGATGATCGTCGAATACGTGTCAGCAAGCGCACACAAATGAGGCAGTCTTTAATTGCTACGGGATTTCCGTATAGAGGTAATGATCAACTTATTGACGACTACCTCGGAATGCTTAAAGAAGTTATCAAGCAAAGTACTGGTGTTCGTCGACCCGGGTCGGCTGCTCTTGATCTCTGTTACGTTGCCGCAGGTCGAGTTGATGGTTTTTGGGAAATGGATCTAAAAAAATGGGATATAGCGGCAGGAGCACTAATACTTAAAGAAGCTGGGGGACGCATTAGTGATTATCGTGGAACAGACAACTATCTTAATAGCGGCCACGTAGTAGCTGGTAATCCAAAAATATATTTAGCGCTTTCAGAGCTGCTTGCTCCTTATGCATCCGATCTCCCCTGATTAGGGAAACACTGATACGAAAAATTGCGGTTTGTCTTTATAGAAACTTTAGACCAAACAACCGGCTATGGCATATCGTCAATCTCTTCTCGTTTTGGTGGAATAAGATCGGTTGACGAAACGTTGAGCGCCAAAGCAGAAGCGCTGGCAATATAAATTGAGGAATAGGTGCCAATAATTACTCCCACAACAAGCGCTAGTGCAAACCCAGAAATAGCTTCTCCACCCAGGAAAAACAAGCACAACAAAACCAACAACGTAGTAAGGCTTGTAATCATTGTTCGCCCTAACATCTGATTAATAGAGGCGTTAATAATTTCCTTTGCTGTTCCGCGTCTCATAACACGAAAGTTCTCTCTAATCCTATCAAAAACCACGATCGTATCATTGAGGGAATAGCCTATTGTCGCAAGCAAGGCCGCAACAATAGTCAAATCAAAAGCAACTCCAAAGATAGAGAAAAAACCAAATACAAGAATAACATCGTGAACAAGAGCAGATATCGTACCAACAGCAAATTTCCATCTAAAACGCAGCATTACATAGATAAAAATAAGTACGAGGGCTATAAGCATGGCAAGTGCGCCATCTTCTGTGAGTTCATCACCAACCTGAGGGCCAACAAACTCAAATCGCTGCAACTCTGCTGAAGGGTCTTGAGCACTTAAGGTGGCAACTACACGATCTCTTGTTTCCGTATCGCCGGCCACATCCTGAGGCATAAGCCGCACAAGCACATCAGAAACAGTACCAAAATTCTGTACTAAAGGATTTTCAAACCCTTCCTCTGCAAGCGCAGAACGGATATCTGCTAGATCCACTTCGCTTGAGTATGACATCTCTAAAAGGTAGCCCCCAGAAAAATCAAGCCCAAAGTTCAACCCTCGCGTAACGAGAGAACCTAGCGAGAAAACAATCGCCACTGCAGAAAGTATAAGTGCTATTCGGCGAGCACCCATAAAATTAATATTTAGATTTGTACTAAGCACGGCTGCGTCCTAACGTACCACCGATAGCTAGTCTTTCAACCTGACGATTACCATAGATTAAATTTATAACCACTCTGGTTCCAATGATGGCAGTAAACATTGACGTCATGATTCCAAGCCCAAGGGTTGTCGCAAAACCACGAATTGGCCCTGTACCAAAAACAAATAATACGCACGCAGCGATCAGCGTGGTGATGTTCGCATCAGCAATAGTGGAGAATGCTTTTTCATAACCCGCACGAATACTAGACTGAGGAGAGTTGCCATTACGCAATTCCTCACGAATCCGTTCAAAAATCAGAACATTCGCATCTACTGCCATACCAACAGTCAGAACAATACCCGCAATACCAGGCAAGGTCAGGGATGCTTGTAACATTGAAAGCAGCGCAACGATCAATACCAGATTAGCAAATAGCGCAAGATCCGCTGTTATACCAAAGACCCGGTAGTAAAAAGCCATAAATAGCACAACCAAGAAGAAGCCTGTTAACACGGCTGTTCGGCCACTTTCTATATTATCCTGTCCTAGACTTGGCCCAATAGTTCGCTCTTCAACCTTTAAAATCGGTGTTGCTAAAGCACCAGCCCTCAGCATCAGCGCAAGATCTTGACCCTCGAACGGTGTAATCCCTGTAATCTGAAAGTTGTTTGAGAAAACACCTTGAATTGTTGCGGTACTGATAACAGTTTCTTCTCGCGTATTACGAAGAATCTCCTCACCATCTCGCTCAATTAGCTCCGGTTTTTCTTCAATAAATAACACGGACATAGACCGTCTTAAATTTGCTTGGGTTGTCTCAAGCATTCGGTTAGCGCCCTGGCTATTAAGACGAACGAAAACCGCGGGTTGGCCCTGTGAATAACCGAATGAAGCATCAGTCAACTGATCCCCAGATACGATCAAATCTCTTCTGAGCAATTCTGGTCGGCCATCACGGTGATAACGTAGTAACGAACCTATTGGCGGACGATTATTTTGATCCGCATCGTAAGGATCATTCTCCCAGTCCACTAGCCTAAATTCTAATGTAGCGGTTGCTCCCAGTATTCGTTCTGCTTGCGCAGGGTCTTGTACGCCAGGTAGCTGAACAACAATCCGATTTAGACCTTGACGCTGCACTACCGGCTCAGCAACCCCAAGTTCATTTACTCTATTCCTTAAAGTAATCGTGTTCTGCTGGATAGCAAAATTCTGACGTTCCGTAACCTGTACAGGGGCCAATTCAATCTGAAAGCCAGGTTGACCATCAACCGTTGTTCTATCCACAAGCAATAATGGGTCCAACACACGAATAATTTGTTCAGCATCGTTAACTCTTAGCGGATCCAAAACACCAAATTGAATGGTATCGCCTCCAACTATCTCTATACCCGTGTTGCGAATTGTTGCTTCACGAAGACGAGTACGCAGATCCTGCACATACGTCTGCATAAGTTGGTCTAATGCGGAATCAAGATCCACCTGATATAGAAAATGGACACCACCCCTAAGATCGAGCCCTAAACTCATTGGCTCAAGACCAATAGCGCTTAGCCAAGCAGGGGTTCGAGGAGCAAGTGTTAAAGCAATAATATGAAATGGGAGTGTTTCCCCAAGCACCTCACTTGCGCGTAGCTGTGAAGCTACATCTGGGAATCGAACTATAACCGCCTGCTCATCAGCAACTGGCTGGAAGAACTCTATTTCTTCAGTGTCTAGAGAAGCATTAATTCCAGACAAGGTGATATCAGTAATCGGGTTGCCATCCTCTCTTGTGATCTGCAACGCAGGATCATCACCAAAGACGTTTGGCAATGCGAATATCAATCCGCCCAATACTATGAGAGCAACTAATAGATTTCCCCAAAGCGGAAAACGGTTCATGTAAATATCTCAGGAATTCTTGATGGTGCCAGGAGGGACCACTACAGAGATCGTGCCGCGCTGTACCTTTAAAGAGACACCGTCTGAGACCTCTAATGTAATCCAGTCATTGTTCACAGATGCGACCTTCCCAAGAACACCACCTGCTGTGACAACCTCTTGACCCTCAGCTAACTCATCCACCATTTTTTTATGCTCTTTTGCACGTTTCTGCTGAGGCCTTATCAGCAAAAAATAAAACAGGACGAATATGACTATAAGAGGCAGAAAGCTCGTAAAAGCATTTGCCTGACCACCCGCTTGGGCCCACGCTTGATTTATGAAGAAATCCATAGTTTCTTTAGCTCAGTTTTTGATTATTTGAAAGTCGTAGCTAGCACTATTAAGCATTATGACATAGGTTTAACTAGAATCCTGCGAAGGATCGCCCATCTCGGCATAGTTCTCCAGCCTCTCGGAGGCAAATTCAGCAAAACTCTGTGCCCTAATTGACATTCGCATGTCAGACATAAGCATCTGATAGTGGTGAAGATTGTGTAGGGTTGCAAGCCTAGACCCTAATATCTCATTACATTTCTGAAGATGTCTGATATAAGACCGACTGAAGTGCTGGCAGGTTTGACAGTTACACGACTCATCAATGGGGCCAGTATCGTTCCGGAATCTTTGGTTACGAATATTGATTGAGCCTTTTGCAGTAAATAACCGCCCATTGCGAGCATGGCGCGTTGGCATGACGCAGTCGAACATATCCATACCATAGGATACGGCCTTAATAAGATCCTCCGGTGTACCGACACCCATCAAGTAACGGGGTTTATCTAATGGCATAAGAGGATTAATGGTCTCTAGAACTGCTAGGCGCTCTTCTTCCGTCTCACCAACAGCTAAACCACCAAGCGCATAGCCATCAAAGCCTATTTCAATAAGCCCCTCGAGGGATTCTTGTCTTAAAGATGGAAAAACCCCTCCCTGAATAATCCCAAACAATGCAGCATCCGATTTTGTATCTACACAAAACTCATCAAATGTTCTTCGACTCCTATCAGCCCATCGGAGAGATAAATCCATAGAACGTTTTGCCTCACTTTTTTCTATTGGATAAGCCGTGCACTCATCGAAAACCATAATGATGTCAGCATTAAGACGATGCTGAATTTCAATAGACTTCTCTGGCGTTAAAAACACCAGATCACCATCAACTGGAGACCGAAACTTTACTCCATCCTCAGAAATCTGCTGTGTATCCAGACTCCAAACCTGATAACCACCAGAATCCGTAAGAATAGGCCTTTCCCAGCCCATAAATTCATGTAAACCACCATGTGCCTCTATCACCTCTACACCTGGGCGAAGCATAAGATGAAAGGTATTACCCAAAACAATTTGGCTACCAATGTTGCGAAGTTCCTCGGGCATCATCGCCTTGACAGTACCGTAGGTTCCAACTGGCATGAAGGTTGGGGTATCTATGATGCCCCGGTCAAAAACTATCCTTCCGTTTCGAGAGCCATCACTAGTTTTAAGCAATTCAAACTTCATGGGATCACTAACATGGCGTCGCCATAGCTGAAGAATCGGTACTCATTAGTAACCGCATAACGGTAAGCCTCAAGTACTGGCCCTTGCCCGGCAAAGGCAGCAACCAACATTAAAAGAGACGACTCTGGTAAGTGAAAGTTGGTTATCAAAACATCCACCACTTGAAAAGAAAACCCAGGATAGATGAAGAGGCTAGTTTCCCCTTCAAAAGGCTTTAATATTCCATCTAAAGCAGCGCTCTCCAAAGCACGTACAACAGTAGTACCAACAGCAACAACCCTTCCCCCACGCTCCTTAGTCGACATGATAAGTTCACATAGTTTCTCCGAAACACACACCCATTCACCATGGAGGGTATGATCTTCGATATGCTTCGTGCGTACAGGAGTAAAGGTTCCTGCCCCCACATGTAAAGTCAGAAAACCTGTCTTGATAGATCTCCTTTCCAACCCTGAAAAAACCACCTCATCAAAATGCAAGCCTGCCGTAGGCGCAGCAATAGCTCCATTTTCTCGTGCGTATACAGTCTGATATCGAGTCTCATCCTGAAGATCAGCAGTACGATCAATATATGGTGGAAGCGGAATCTTCCCATGATCTTTAAGAAACGTCTCAATATCCTTATTAAATACAAGATCGAATAATGCATCAGCCCTACCTTTCACCAATGCATGAACATCATCAGCAAAAAGAAGCTCTGTCCCAGACCGAGGACTCTTACTTGCTTTTATTTGGACTCTAGCCTCACGTTTTGCCGTGATCCTCTCAAGAAGCACTTCAACTGCACCACCAGTCGATTTTCGACCATAGAAACGCGCTGGAATCACTCGCGTATCATTCAAAATTAGCAAATCACCCGGAGACAAAAGGTCCGGTAAGTTAAAAAAGCGCTTGTCACAAACCTCACCATCTCTAAGCACAAGTAAACGACTATCTTTACGTTTAGCCAATGGCGCCTGGGCGATTAGGGTTGATGGCAAATCATAGTTAAAATCAGTTCGATCCATGGCGACGCGATTTTAACCTGCAAATTTCATGATTATGCATATCATTGAAATAAAAAAAGCCGGCCACATGGGCCGGCTCTAATTATCTACACTTAAAATAAATCAAATATTCTGCTAAACCTAGTTGAGTTAACTACGGGGATTCAAGTTGAATTTCAATTGTTTGGCGCTGTTGGTCACGCATAATAAGTAGTTCCAAGTTTTCTCCTCCTTGAAAACTTTTCAGAACACGCCAAGCATGTTCAGTGTCGCGGGGAGTTCTAGTGCCTATTTCGAGAATCACATCTCCGTCTAGCATTTCCGTAACATTTGAAGGCGCCCTAACAACAAGGATTCCTGTATCAACACCAAAGTAACTAGCAAGTTCAGGTGTTAACTCAACAAGCTCCAAATCATTCCAAACATATCCATTCCAGCGACTATCAAATCCTGGCTTCAGATCATCACCGGCACCATTTCTAAAGTTGCGCTTGACAAATGCTCGTGCCGCTCTTCGTGGCAACGGACGACGACCAAACATTTGAGGCTCAAGCCCTTGAGCAACTATTTCAATATCTTGTTCCATTTCATTGCGTACCAAGGTAAGGGGAACTATGTCGCCTGGTGAAAAATTCTGCATTTGGGCAATCAATAGCTCGGAAGGTGAATTGCCGGACAGTTCAGCTCCATCCATCGCAATAATCACATCGCCTGTCTCTACACCACTTTGATCGGCAGGACCCTCAGGTGATACACCGTCAACCCTAACCCCGTCTTCGGCATCACTTATAGTAATTCCAAGCCAAGCCCTGCTTTCGCTCACCATGCCTCCCTCAACCTGCCCACGCATCTGGCCAGATAATCTTGCAACCTCTCTGGCAGCCTCTTGCATTGCCTGGTGTGCCTGCCGCAATTCCATGCGAGATTGCTCTGCCCCACTTACTTGAGCACTAACCTGACTTGCTATACCCAAAAAAGTCATAAGTGCGACTACTATGACTAGGGATACTTTTTTCATCATTACAACTCCAATAATTCCTTAACTGTTAGCTATTAGATGCCTCTAAAACCCAGAAAGTTGCGAGTGCGTATAACGTACATTGACTAATGCATCCATCAGCCCAACTCGGGTCTCCCATAATGCTTCCGTTTGCATAGGCTGTAGCGTTCTTGCATACATAAGCTGTGCGTCTACTAACGCGATTTCATCCTCTAAACTTACAATTGTGGACATC